>JBGQKK010000089.1:0-10633 GCA_041499545.1 Gammaproteobacteria bacterium
TGACCGTCGATCGCGCCGGTTTGCAGACCGGTGTAGACCTCGGCATAAGCCATCGGCGTGGGATTCGCGCCAATCGAGCGGCCGAGGAGCTGCCACGCATCGCCCGTGGGCATGCGCAGCTTGATACCGGCCATATCGGCGGGCGTGGAAATCTTCTTCTTCGATTTTAGGCCGACCTGGCGGGTGCCGAAGAACGTCGGCCCAAGGATCCTCACCTTGAGCTGATCTTCGACCATCTTCTTCATCTGCGCGCCGAGATCGCTGGTAAAGAAGGCGTTCAGGTGGTTGGCATCGCGGAACAGATACGCCGAGGTCAGGATCGACCACGCCGGGACCTGCTTGGAGATGTCCTGCGGGGCGATATTGCCCATCTCCAGGTTGTCGCGCTGCAGGGCCACGAGCTCCGTGCCTTGCTTGAACAAGGTGCCGGCATAGTACGGCTCTACCTTGAAGTCACCCTCGATGTCCTTGGCGAACATGCGGATCATGTCCGCACGGATGTCCTTGTCGGAGAACACCGCCGCGAAGCGGATGGCGGGCTTGGCCTGCGCCCAGACAGGCAGTGCGGATGCAGCAGCAAGGGCGGCGCCTGCCTTGAGGGCTGAACGACGGTCGATTTTGAAGTCCATGGTGAGCCTCCTCCTATGAAGTATATGTGACTGGACGCGGCGGTGAGCCGCGAGAACCAAGCTCCGGAATCTCCGGCGCGGGACTGCCTGGAGCGGGGCGCCCAGGGCGCCCCGCGGGAGGGCGCCCTGTATTGCTGTTTCTCAGAACTTGTACACGGCACCGAATACGCCCATTCGGATGGTCTGGCCGTTGACGTCGCCCGGCGCGGTGAAGGTCTTGGTCAAACCCGCCGAACCCGACGGACGGAACCCTGCGTTGGGATCGTTGGAAAGCGAATTTCCGAGCCCGTACAGCATGAGCTCCTTGGTCACGTCCCAATAGGCCCCGAAAGCCCAGCCATCCGCGTTCTTGCCGCCGCCGGAATCGTCCTTGATCTGCCCGTAGAGGGCGCCGATGCGCACCGTCGGGGTCAGCCGGTAGTCGACGGATGCCTGATAGATGTTGTAGTAGGTGTTGGCGCCCGTGTCGGTACCCGTTACGAGCGCTCCGGTGGTTCCCAGAGGGTTGCCGCCGTTGTTCAGGTTTCCTCCGGTGCCCGCCGTCGTGCTCTGGTTGTTCGACCGGATGTAAACCAGATACACCTTGCCCATGCCGTAGTCGAAGTTGCCGTAGAAATTGTTGTAGACGACCGTCTTGTCCACGACCGAGCCTGCCGGCGGCTTGCCTGCGATCCCGGCATAACCGACGCGAAAGGGACCGTTTTCGTAGTCCAGTGCGGCCTGATAAACGGCCTGATTGGTGCTGTGATCCGGTTGAGACCCCTGAATCGAATAGTGAACCTCGGCCAGGAATCCCGCCCAGCGCGGAGAGATGTAGGCGATGTCGCTGTCGTAGCGAGAGGGCGTACCGAAAGTGTTGACCACCGAACCCAGGGTCCGTGCGGTGAAGTCGATGTAGCCGCCGCGGTAGAAGATCGCCGTGTTTTGCCTGCCGAAGCGGAGTTCACCTCCTGGAGTTGCGAATCCCCCCCAGGCCTGGCGATCAAAAAGCCGCGTCGCATCGGCCTGCGCCCCGTTGGTTTCGTTCAAGCCCTGCTCGAAGTTGAACTTGGCGGCATAGCCGCTTCCAAGGTCCTTGTCGCCTTTCAAGCCCAGCCGCGTGCGCAGGTAGGCGCCGTCCTGAAGCGCAATCAGTTTGCTGCCCGAGCTGCTGGTCATGTAACTCAGGTAGTAGTCGATGTCGCCGTATATCTGGACATTGGCTCCATCCTTGCTGTAGCTCAGTACGCCCTGCGCGGCGACGCTGCCTGCCGCCATGGATGCCGCTAGGCCCAGCGCCAGTCTGCTTTTTCTCATGGTCCACTCCTCCTTGGTTGGGGTACTCACGAAGCCGATTGGCATCGTAGGAGGGAGCGGGGAGGAGAAAATTGTCCCGATGGGGAAGGTGCGCGATAATCACCCGTAGATGCGCGATTAGCGCACAACTTTTGACGTGCCTTCACTCACCGTTCTCGGCAAGCGCGACCGCATTGCCGGTCTAGACCGGGGCCTGCGCTTGATCGAGGCCTTCGACGAAACACACCCGAGGCTGTCCGCCTCGACGGCGGCGCGGCGCACAGGCATGACCCGAGCCGCGGCGCGGCGCTATCTGCTCACCTTGCAGCACCTGGGCTACGTGGAGAGCGACGGAACGCTCTTCTGGCTGACGCCGCGCGTGTTGCGCCTGGGATGGTCCTATGTCGATTCCGCCAACGTCGCCCGGGTCGCGCAGCCGTTCCTGCAACGAATCACCTCGGTGCTCGGCGGCGCGGCCTACTTCGCGGTCCAGGACGGCGACGACGTGGTCTTTATCGCGCGCAGCGGCAATCGCCTGGTGCAGAACGTCGGCTTCATGCTGGGTGCCCGGGTGCAGGCGAATTTCGCGTCGGCGGGGATCGCCATGCTCTCCTGCCGGTCGCGGGAAGAGATCGAGCGCTGGCTGTCCGGCCGGGTCTTCATGCCCTTCACGCCTTATACGGTCACCACGGTGGACGGCGTCCGAGAGCTGATCGCGACGGCGAGAAACCGCGGCTACGCGCTGCTCGAGCAGCAGGTCGACCCGGGCATGCGCGGCATCGCAGTGCCGATCCGCAGCCGCACCTCCGAGGTCGTCGGCGCGATCAGCGTGAGCCTGCCGATGGGGAATGAATCGACGAATGCGGCGACCTCGCGCGTGCTTCCGGTGCTGAGGGAAGCCGAGCACTCGCTGCTTGCCCTGCTGTGATGGGGGTCCCGGCGGCGGGCGAGCCTTCCGGATTCTCGACCGCCTCGCGCAGGAACAGCTCCGCGGGCGCGGGCAGGGGCCCCGCCTTCCGGCGTCCGATACGCCACTCGCGCAGCAGAGGAAAGCCCTGTGCGTCGAGCGCCACGATCGGACTCATCGCGAGCCCGGGATCCTCCCCTGACGCCGGATGCAGGCAAAGATCGTCCTTGCCCGAGAGCAGGCGCGCAAGGATTTCTTCGTGGCCGGCGACGTGCAGGTCGACCCGGGCGCCCGGATGGCGCAGGCAGTAGGCCGCGATCAGGCGCGCGGCGAAGCCCTGCGCCCCGGGCATGGCGCCGATGCGCAGTACCTCGGGTCGGACGGCCCGCAGAGGCGCGAGCCGCACCTCGATCCGCTCGAGCAGTGCGATCAGCTCCTCGCACGCCACCCGCAGCTCGCCAGCCGCCGCCGTCGGCTCGAGGGTCCGCCCGCGCTGCTCGAAGAGCGCAAGCCCTAAGGCATCCGAGAGCTTCCTGAGCTGCGTGGAGACAGTCGGCTGCGCGAGGTGCAGCTCCTCGGCGGCGCGCGTGACGCTGCGCAGGCGCGCAACGGTCTCGAAGACCATCAACTGCGGGAAGAGTCCGTGCCGGAAATACCGGCGCAATGCGGGACGGGGCATGGCGAGCTCCTTCGTTCGCTTGCGATCCACCCGCGGTGCCGACTCGCTGAGAAGCGGGCGCCGCGGGACCTGAGTCCGATCCGTGGATCGGCCCCAGGTCTCGCTTGCAGCTTGAAGCTGCCGGAGCGGCCGGGGCTTTAGGCCCGTGTTGACGACCGCGTCCCGAAGAAGCTACTCCCCTAGGGAAACTGCTGCGGGAAGGTTAGCAGCGTATCGCGGGGCGGGCAAGAGGCAGGCATCGCGATTCGCGATGGATGCATTTGGAAGCGCGATGCATAGTCAAACGCGATCACGGCATCGCGCGAAATCATTTTTCTTCGCGCGCATCCGGGCCGACACTTCACGAAGGAAGGAGGACGAGATGGACGTGCTCATGTCGACCGGATTCTGGTCCGCGCTCGCGGCGATCGTGGTCATCGATCTCGTTCTCGCCGGCGACAACGCCATCGTCATCGCGCTCGCGGCGCGCAAGCTCCCGAAGGCGCTCAGGCGCCGCGCGATCGCCTGGGGAACGGTCGGCGCCCTCGCCGTGCGCGCCGCTCTCACCTCGGCCGTCGTCTGGCTCCTCGGGCTTCCCGGCCTGGCCTTCGCGGGCGGGGTGTTGCTCGCGTGGATCGCCTACCGGCTGCTCACCGGCGACGAAGGCGCCGGCGGGCGCGAGGTCGCGCCTGCCCGGACCTTCTGGAGCGCGATGCGCACCATCGTGATCGCCGACGCCGTCATGGGCCTGGACAACGTTCTCGGAGTGGCGGGCGCGGCGCAGGGCAGCATCGTGCTGGTGGTGCTGGGGCTCGCGATCAGCGTTCCAATCGTCGTCTGGGGCAGCACCCTGGTACTGAAATGCATCGAGCGCGTCCCCGCGCTGCTCTACGCCGGCGGCGCCGTGCTCGCATGGACCGCCGCGCAGATGATCGTGAGCGAAGGCTTCGTGCGCGAGCTGCTCGAGGGGCGGACCGCATCGGTGGCGGCGGTCTACGCGGCGCTCGTCGGCGGCGTCCTGGGGCTCGCCTTCCTGCGCAACCGCCGCCCGGCCAGAATCTCAATGGAGGCAATGCGATGAAATATCTCATTCCCGTGGATGCATCCAGGGCGGCACTCGCGCCCATCGAACATCTCGAGGCGACGAAGCGGCGCGGCGCCGAGGTCGAAGCCGTGGTGCTGAACGTACAGCCACGCATGCACCGGCACATCGCGCAGTTCACGCGTCGGGCGGACCGCGACGCGCTGCGCGCCGAACGCAGCCGCCTCGCGATAGCCGCCGCGGTCGAGCGCCTTTTCCGCGCGGCGATCCCGTTCCGCGCGCTGACCGAGGTCGGCTCGCCCGCCGAGCGCATCGCCGCGGTGGCCGAAGCGGAGGGCGTGGACGAGATCCTGATGGGAGTCGGCAGGCACCCGCGGTGGCTGCGCTGGCTCAATCCCTCGATCGCACAGGGCGTGATCGCGCGCACCGGCATCCCGGTCGCGCTGATGGCGCACGGCGAGGAAAGCCCTTTCGAGCGCTACCTGGTCCCGGTGGGCATCGCCGGCTTGGCGGCCCTGCTGATCGCGACGGACTAGACCGGACCTCGCTCTAGCGCGGGCTCCAGCAGTCCGCACGGATGCGGAACACGCTCTGCGCCGTTTCGCCGAGGATGCCCTTCTTCAGCGCCTCGTTGAAGGTCGTGCCCTCGAGCGCCTTCCTCGGTTCCGGGTCGCCGATCGGAAAGGGCTGATCCGAGCCGAGCATGACGCGCCCGGGGCCGGCTTTCCTCGCAAGGTATTCGAGCGTGTCGGCGTCGAACACGCAGGAGTCGAAGTACATCGCTTCGAAGCCTTTGCGCGGGTCGGCGTACTTGCCCTGCGAGATCTTGTGATTGCGCGCGAGGCGCCCGAGCGCATAGGGCAGGGCGCCGCCGCCGTGCGAGATCACGACTTTCATGCCGGGAAATCTGAGCAGGTGGCCCGAGAAAAGCAGCCGCGACACGGCGATCGAAGTGTCGGCGAGCCGGCCGATGGCGTTGACCAGGTCGTAGTCGGCGACGCGCGGCTCGCCGCACAGGAACATCGGGTGCAGGAATACCGCTGCCTCGAGGTCGGAGGCCGCCTGCCAGAACGGGTCGAGCGCGGGATCGTCGAGATTGCCCGCGTTCCCTTTCGGGAGCGTGCCGATCATCACTCCGCCGAAGCCGCGCTCGAGCACCTCGGCCAGCACCTCGGCGGCGAGCCCGCCGTGCTGCAGCGGCGCCGTCGCAAGCGGCGTGAAGCGCGTTTCCTCGCCCAGCTCCTCCTCGAGGCAGTCGTTGTAGAAGCGGCTCCACGCCAGTCCTTCGCCCGCCGGAAGCTCGTAGCCGAAGCTGTCGAGCCAGCCGCCGACGAGCTGGTGGTCGATGCCGTTCCTGTCCATCCAGGCACGGCGGTCGGCGAGGTCGGACAGCTTGGGCGAGATCGGCCGGGTCGGCTGCCCGCCGGGGAACTGCATGCGGAAGCCTCTTTCATCGCGGAGCAGCTTCACTCCGGGGAATTTCGACGAGTTCGCGTCGAAGCGATCGTAGAGCAGCCTCGGGATGAAATGGGCGTGGATATCGATAATCATGGGGGTGACGCTCGTTCCGGGCCGCTAGTGTAGCAGCCGCGCGAATCCCTTTTCGCTGGACGGCAGCCGTCCCCGCTTCCATACTTTCGGCGCACGTCGTGCCGGAACGGGGGGTGTGGACATCATGGTCAGAATTCCGCTCGGTTGGGCTACTGTCGCGTTGCTGGTTCCCTTGGCATGGCAGGGCGCCCTCGCGCAGGGCTACCCCAGGAGCCCGATCAGCCTGGTCATTCCGCTCGCGCCGGGCGACGCCACCGATATCGCCGGGCGCGCCATGGCCGACGAGCTGTCGCGGCAACTGAAAGTGCCGGTGATCGCGGTGAATCGCCCCGGGGCGGGCGGGGCCGTCGGTACGGAAAGCGTGGTCAGGGCGGCGAAGGACGGCTACACCATCGTGCTGGCGAACAACGCCGCGCTCACCTTCCGCCGCATCCTGGAGCCGGAGAACGTGAACTACGACCCGGCGAAGGACCTGGTTCCCTTGGGTCTCTCCTCGCGCATACCGAGCGTGATCGCGGTCGCCGCCGATGCGCCGTACCGGACCTTCGCCGAAATGGTCGCCTACGCGAAGCAGAATCCGGGCAAGGTGCGCGTCGGCACGGTGGGAGCCGGATCGGTGGGGGATTTCGACGTGCAGCTGATCAACTCGCTCACCGGCGCCGGGCTGGTGATGGTGCCGTTCAAGGGGGCCTCGCCCGCGATCACCGCGCTGCGCGGCGGGCACATCGAGGCGGTCGCCATCGCGCTCGGCGCCCAAGTCGGTCAGCTCAAGGCGGGTGACGCCCGCGGCATCGTCATCTCGGCGAAATTTCCCGATTTCCCGGACATCCCCACGCTGGTCGAGCTCGGCTACAAACAGAATCTTCCGGGGGTCTGGTTCGGATTTTTTGCGCCCGCCGGCGTTCCGCCGGAAGTCGTGCAGCTGCTGGTTCCCGCGATCGAGAAAGCGGTCCGCGAACCGGCGATCGCAAGCCGGCTGCTCGGCCTCGGCATCGTCCAGGTTTACGCCGCGCCGGACCGGCTCCTCGCGGAGATCGGCGAAGAGCACCGCGCGGTGGAGCAGATGGCGAGGCGCTCCGGGCTGATCAAGTAGCGCGGCGGGTCAGCGGCGCAGTTTCGAGCCGAAAAAGATCTGCGGCAGCGAGCGCACCAGCGCGAGCGAGCTCTCCGCCGCGAAATCCTCCAGGCGCAGCTGCGGATTGCGCGGCCGGATGCGCTCGAACGCGGCGCGCGCCTCGGCGTCCACCGGCGGCGGAATGGTCGCGTCGATCAGCATCTTCGAGCCGCGGCGCTGCCACAGCCCGGTCCCCGGCGCGCCGAGCTCCGGCAGGCTCGCGTCCATGGCGTGGTTGTGGGTGCCGGGAATCACCACGACGTCCTCGTCCGGGTTGACGCGCGTGGCGAGCGCCCACAGGAGCTCGGAGTGATTGAAGATGTCCACGTCGGCGTCCACCGCAATAGCGATCTTCGGGTGCTGATATTCCGAGGACAGCGCCGCCATGAGCAGGTTCTTCGCCTCGCCGTAGAATCGCGGCGTCATCTGGACGACGACGCCGAACACGCCCGGAAGCATCATCACGTTGTGCAGGTTCGGTCCGCCGCCCACGTCCTTCAGCCGGCGAAAAATGGTGGCGCCCATCGGCACCTTGTGGAACACGCAGCCTTCCATCTCCGAGCCGTTCTGCAGGTTCTTGAAGATGGCGTCGCGCCGGCGCGTCATGTGCTTGTACTCGACGATGGGATTCTTGCCGGTGCCGGTGACGTAGTAATCCTGGAACTCCGAGAACGGACCCTCTTCCTCGCGGACGTGCGGCGGGATGTGGCCCTCGAGGACCAGCTCCGCGTTGGCCGGGACCTCCAGGTCCACGGTGTCGCACTTGACCAGCGGCACCGCCTCGCCGAGGAAGCCGCCCGCGATCTCGAATTCGTCGTCGCCGTAGGCCGCGGTCGTGGCTGCCGCGACGTAGTAGAGCGGATGGTGGCCGATGAAGATCGCCACCGGCATCGGCTGGTTGCGCTCCTGGTACTTGAGGTAGTTCTTCCAGGTGTGCCGCGGATAGAGCAGGATGCCGGACTTGTCCGGTCCCTTGATCTGCAGCCGGTGAAAGCTGAGATTGCGCTTTCCGGTGTCCGGGTCCTTGCTCACCACCAGCCCCGAGCCGATCACCGGACCGCCGTCGCGCTGCCCGGCGATGTGGACCGGCAACTGGGTGAGATCGAATTCGCCGCGCTTGAGTCTGACTTCCTTCACCGGCCCGTCCTTCACCGTCACCGGCGCGATGCGCGCGCCCAGTTTCGCGGCGACGTGCGGGATCAGGGCTTCCTCGGACACGCCGAATGCGACCGCGGCGTGGCGCACGTTGGCCGGCGCCTGGCCGAGCGAGCGCCAGCCGTGCGGCAGCTTCTCGAACAACAGCGCCTTCTCGCGGCACTGGTACAGGAGCGCGCCCATTTGCGTGAGCGGATCGACCGGCTTGTCGATGCGGATCAGCTCGCCGGCGGCTTCCAGCTCGGCGATCCAGCTGCGCATGTCCCGGGTGCCGGACCCGGTGCGGGAGCTTGCAGTCATGGCGGGTTCCTGAGGAAGAGGTTGGAAAATTCTAGCGACGCGCGGCCAGCGCTTCCCAGATGGCGAGGTGCGACATCGGCAGCGTGTCGATCGCCGCGCTCAAGGGGGCGAGCGCGTCGTTGACCGCGTTGGCGATCGCCGCGGGGGCGCCGAGATAACCTGCCTCGCCCGAGCCCTTCTGGCCGAAGGTGGTGAGCGGCGAAGGCGTGCAGTGATCGACGATGGCGAGGCGCGGCACCTCCATGGCGCTCGGGATGAGATAGTCCATGAAGGTGCCCGCGGCGAGCTGGCCGTCCTCGGTGTACGAGAACTTCTCGTAGAGTGCCGCGCCGATGCCGTGCGCGATGCCTCCGTACGTCATCCCGTGGACGATGTCGGGGTTGATCATCACGCCGCAGTCG
This sequence comes from Gammaproteobacteria bacterium, assembly GCA_041499545.1. Taxonomy (GTDB): domain Bacteria; phylum Pseudomonadota; class Gammaproteobacteria; order Burkholderiales; family SG8-39; genus VBDM01. The sequence continues at coordinate 9,033 of JBGQKK010000089.1, forward strand.
TGGCCGCAGACGTACCTGCCGAGCGAGGGCTTGCCGGTGTCCGGATCGATCTCGACGTAGACCACGTGCGCCTCGAACGCGTAGCAGGGATACATCTGCACCCGGCCGTCGGCACTCGGCAGTCCGCCGCCGGTCGGCACTTCCCACACGAACTTGGCCTGCAATCCCGGCTCCAGCCCCGGCGGCATCCTGTGGAACTTGCGGTGCGCGATCTCGACCAGCTGGTCCCAGGTGAGCTTCTTCTCGTGCGCGCCTTTCAGGCTCACATCGCCATTCCTGTATTCGAGATCCTCGGGCGAGCACTCGAAGTTGTGGGCGGCGATGGCGACCAGGGTCTCTTTGATCTTCGTCGCCGCGCCGGCCGCGGCGCCGCCGAGCATGATCGCCATGCGGCTGCCGACCGGGCTGTTGGAGGGCAACGCGGTGAGCGAATCGGCGCGCACGACGCGCACGCTCGCGGGATCGCGCTCGAGGATCTCGCCGATCACGGTCGACACGAGCGACTCGTGGCCCTGCCCGGCGCTCGAGGTGTTCATCACCCCGGTGACGCTGCCCGCGAGATCGACGCGCACCAGGCACGAGTCCATCCAGGTGGTCGTCTCGTTCTTCGGGTTGAGCAGCACCTCGAAGGCGGAGTTGCCCCCTGAGGGCTCGAGGCAGGTGGAGATGCCGATGCCGGCGAGCTTTCCAGAGCGACGCGCTTCGTCTCTCGCGCGCACCAGCGCGGGGTAGTCGGCCGCGGCGAGCGCCTTGTCGAGCACCGCGTGATAATCGCCCGAGTCGTAGGTCGAGCCGCTCGGGATGGTGTAGGGGAACTGGTCCTTGCGGATCAGGTTCTTCTTGCGCAGCTCGATGCGATCCATCTTCAGAAAGCTCGCGACGCGGTCGACGCAGCGCTCCATGGCGAAGTTGGTCGGCGACTGGCCGAAACCGCGCACCGCCTCCTGCGGCGTCTTGTGGGTCAGCACCGAGGTCGCGTCGTATTCGACTGCCGGAATCCGGTAGGGCCCGCAGATCGCGGTGATGGGCTTGCCGAGCTGGAAGGGCGCGCGCCCGGCGTAAGCGCCGACGTCGTCCACCGCGCGGATCTTCCATGCGCGTATCGTGCCGTCGGCGTCGAACGCGACCTGCATGTCGAAGAAGCGGTCGGGGCCCTGCATGTCGCCGCCGCGCATGTTCTCCAGGCGGTCCTCGACGAAGCGCACCGGAACCCCGAGCTTCTTCGCGAGATACCCCACGAGGACCGTGTGCTTCAGCCCGCGCTTCACGCCGTAGCTGCCGCCGACGTCGACGTCGTAGTGCACGCGAACGCCGTTGCCCGGGAGGCGCAGTGCCTTGGCGAGCTGGTCCGGGTACTTGGGCATCTGGATCGAGGCCCAGACGTCGAGGATCTCGGTCCCCGGGTTCCATTGGGCCACGACGCCGAAGGTCTCGATCGGCACGGTGGCGGAGCGCCCCCAGGTCGCGCGGAAGCTCGGCGTGCCGGTGCGCCTGATCGAGGACCGGCTCGAGAACATGCGCGGCGGCGACATGCAGGGCCCGGACCGCATTTTCGACATGCAGGCGGCGTTCGACCGCGACGGCACGGTGCGCGCGCTGAA
>JBGQKK010000090.1:0-10614 GCA_041499545.1 Gammaproteobacteria bacterium
CAAGCTCGGCGTCATCCCGGGCGCGGGCGGCACGCAGCGCCTGCCGCGCGCGGTGGGCAAGGCCAAGGCGATGGACTTGGTGCTCACCGGGCGCACGATGGACGCGCAGGAGGCCGAGCGCGCGGGCCTCGTCTCGCGCGTCGTCGCGGCCGACAAGCTGCTCGAGGAAGCGCTCGCCGTCGCGGCGCAGATCGCCGAGTTCTCCCTGCCCTCGGTGATGATGGCGAAGGAGGCGGTGAGCCGCGCCTACGAGGCGCCGCTCGCCGAGGGCGTGCTGTTCGAGCGGCGGCTGTTCCACTCGCTGTTCGGCACCGAGGACCAGAAGGAAGGCATGGCGGCGTTCGTCGAGAAGAGAAAGCCGGCGTTCCGGCACAGGTAGCCGCGACCGTTTCCATGTCCCGAGTTCCCGCCTGGCGGGTCATCGCCTGGATGTGCGCCGCGCACGTCGCGAGCATGGCGGGCTTTTCGACCTATGCAACCCTGCTGCCTAGGCTGCAGGACGCATGGGCCATGAACAACTCGCAGGCGGGGTTCATCAGCGGGATGTTCTTCGCCGGCTACATGGCGGCGGTGCCGGTGCTCACCAGCCTGACCGACCGAGTGGACGCCCGGAGGATTTATCTCGTCTCGAGCCTGGTCGCCGCCGCGGGGCTCGCCGGATTCGGGCTCCTGGTCGAGGGCGTGCAGTCGGCGGCGTTACTGCAGCTCTTCGCGGGCGCGGGCATCGCCGGCACCTACATGCCGGGGCTGCGCGCGCTCACCGACAATGTCGAAGGTGCGCGCGCGCAGAGCCGTGCAGTCGCGTTCTACACCGCGGTGTTCGGTCTGGGCACGAGCCTATCGATCCTCGCCTCGGGGATCATCGCCGACTCGCTGGGCTGGCGCTGGGCGTTCGCGCTGAGTGCGGCGGGACCGATCGTCGCCGGCCTGATGGTGGTGCGCGGCCTGCCGCGGAAGCAACCCGAGCGCGCGCACGAGCAGCACGTGCTCGACTTCCGGCCGGTGCTCGCCAGCCGCGAGGTGCGGCCGTACATCTTCGGCTATGCGGTGCATTGCTGGGAGCTGTTCGGCTCGCGCTCCTGGCTGGTCGCGTTCATCGTGTTCGCGCAGGGGCTCGAGGTCACCGGCGGGGCGAGCGCGGCGGCCTGGTCCGCCGTGACGATCGCCGCAGTCGCGAACCTTTTCGGACCCGCGGCGAGCATTTTCGGCAACGAGCTCGCGATGCGCCACGGGCGCGAGCGGCTGATCTGGAGGGCGATGCTCGCCTCCGGTGCCCTGACCTGCGTGCTCGGATTTGTCCCGTTTCTGCCCTGGTATGCGCTCGCGGGGCTCATCATGCTCCACATGTGTCTCATCATGGGCGATTCCTCGGCCCTCACGGCGGGCGTGGTGACGCGCGCCAAGGAAAACATCCGCGGCGCGACCATGGCGGTGCATTCGATGCTCGGTTTCGGCGCGGGTTTCGTCGCGCCGCTCGTCTTCGGCGTCGTGCTCGACGTCGCGGGGGGAAAGGCGAGCACGCTCGCCTGGGGCCTGGCCTTCACGACGCTGGGGGCGGGGGCGATCGTCATGGCGGGCTTCGTCCGCTCGCGCGCTCGAGCGGGCACGGCTCCCGAGTCGTGAGCGCGGCGCCGGTGGAAACCGTGGCGCGTCGTTGCCGGCGGGCCTAAAATTCCCCCGACCGAACTTCTACAGGAAAGGCCGACCGGCTCCATGCAGAAGAATCCGCAGGTAATCGTCGCCGGAGGCGGCCCCGTCGGACTGCTCACCGCGCTCGCGCTTGCAGAGCGCGACGTGTCGGTGCTGGTGCTCGAGGCCGAGCCGGCGCTCACGATAGACCTGCGTGCCGGAACGTTTCATCCGCCGTCGCTCGAGATGATGGCGCCCTACGGCATCACCGATGAGATGCACAAGACCGCGATCAAGGTGCCGCGCTGGCAGATCCGCGACCGGCGCCAGGGCGTGATCGTCGAGTGGGACGTGGGCGAGATCGCCGACCTCACACCCTATCCCTACCGTCTGCACCTGGAGCAGCATCGGCTGACCCCCATCGTTCTGTCGAAGCTCAGTGCCTATCCGCACGCCCAGGTGCGTTTTTCGCACAGGGTGATCGACGTCTCCCAGACCGAGGACGAGGTGATGGTCAACGCGGAAACGCCGGGAGGAACCGAGATCTTCCAGGCGGACTGGCTGGTGGGCGCCGACGGCGGCCGCAGCACCGTGCGCAAATGCGCCGACGTGGGGTTCGACGGCTTCACCTGGGACGAGCGCTTCGTGGTGGCGAGCACGACCTACGACTACGCGCCGCACGGATACGCGATGAACGCCTACGTCGCCGACCCCGAGGAATGGGCCACCATATTCAAGATGCCGGACGAAGGGCCGCCCGGGATCTGGCGAGTGATCTTTCCGGTGCCGCCGGAGGAGGAGGAGGCGGTGACCCTGTCCGAAGCGATGGTCGAGCGGCGCATGCAGAGTTTCCTGCCCAGGAGAGAGCGCTACCAGATCAAGTACAAGAACATCTACAGGGTCCACCAACGCGTCGCCAAGGAGTTCCGGCTGGGCCGCATCCTGCTCGCCGGCGACGCCGCGCACCTCAACAACCCCATGGGCGCGTTCGGCCTGAACGGAGGCATCCACGACTCGTTCAACCTGACCGAAAAGCTGGCGAGGGTGTGCCGAGGCGAGGCCGATCCGTCGTTGCTCGACCTCTACGTGCGCCAGCGGCGCACCGTCAATCTCGAGTACGTCCAGGAGCATTCGATCAGGAACCTGAGGCGCCTCAACGAGAAATCGGAGGAGAAGCGCCGGCAGAACTTCGAGGACCTTCGCCGCCAGGCGTCGAGCCGCGAGAGCAGGCGTGAATTTCTCCTGGCGAGCAGCATGATCGCAAGCGTGCGGCGAGCAAACGCGATAAGTTAAAGTTAGCGAGCAGTCCCGCCGTAATTTCGGGATGGAGCACGCGCCCGCAGAAGGCGCGTGAGAGGAGGGTGGCTTGGAAAAGATCTGGCTGCGACACTATCCGCCGGGCGTTCCGACCGAGATCGACCTCGGGCAGTACGGCTCGATCGGAGAGCTGTTCGAAAGCAGCACGAAGAAATATCGCGACCGTCCCGCCTACACCAACATGGGCAGGACCATCAGCTTCGAGGACCTGGACCGCCTTTCGCGAGACTTCGGCGCCTGGCTCCAGGCCAAGGGGCTCGCGAAGGGCGCTCGCGTCGCGGTCATGATGCCCAACTGCCTGCAATATCCCGTGTGCGCCTTCGGCATCCTGAGGGCCGGCGCTATCGTGGTCAACGTCAATCCCCTGTACACGCCGCGCGAGCTCGAGCACCAGCTGAAGGATTCCGGCGCGCAGGCGATCGTCGTCCTGGAGAACTTCGCTCACGTGCTGCAGCAGGTCATCGCGAGGACCGCGGTAAAGCAGGTCGTCATCGCCGCGCTCGGAGACATGCTCGGCGCCAAGGGTGCGGTCGTGAATTTCGTCTTGCGCCACCTCAAGAAAATGGTTCCGCCCTGGAAGATCGCCGGGGCGGTCCGTTTCAACGCCATGCTCGCCGAGGGAGCCCGGCTCGAGCTGAAGCGCGTCGAGACCGGCCACGAGGACGTGGCGTTCCTGCAGTACACTGGGGGCACGACCGGCGTGTCCAAGGGAGCGGCGCTCTCGCACCGCAATATCCTCGCCAACCTCGAGCAGTCGGCGGCTTGGCTGAGGCCCTGGGTGAAGGAAGACGAGCCGCAGGCGATCATCACCGCGCTTCCCCTCTATCACATCATGTCGCTCACGGCGAACTGCCTGCTCATGATGAAGGCCGGCGGATGCAACATCCTCATCACCAATCCCCGCGACATTCCCGGATTCGTGAAGGAGCTGCGCAAGCAAAAGTTCACCATGTTCACCGGAGTGAACACCCTGTTCAATGCGCTGATGAACCACCCGGATTTCATGAAGATCGATTTCTCTCGGCTCAAGGTCGCCTTGGGCGGCGGCATGGCGGTCCAGAAAGCGGTGGCGGACCGGTGGAAGAAAATGACGGGCTGCACGCTGGTCGAGGCCTACGGCCTGTCGGAGACCTCGCCCGCGGTGACCATCAACCCGCTCGACCTCAAGGATTACAACGGGTCGATCGGGCTGCCGATTCCTTCGACCGAAGTCATGATTCGCGGCGAGGACGGGAAAGAGGTGCCGCTAGGGTCGCCCGGGGAGCTGTGCGTGCGCGGGCCGCAGGTGATGAAGGGCTATTGGAACAACCCGGCGGAAACGGCCAAGGTGCTCGGCGCCGACGGATTCTTCGCCACCGGAGACATCGCCGTGATGGACGAAAGCGGGTACGTGCGGATCGTGGATCGCAAGAAGGACATGCTGCTCGTGTCCGGGTTCAACGTGTATCCCAACGAAATCGAGTCGGTCGTGGTGATGCATCCCGGCGTGCTCGAGTGCGCGGCGATCGGCGTGCCCGACGAACGCTCCGGCGAAGTGCCCAAGCTGTTCGTCGTCAAGAAAGACCCTTCGCTCACCGAAGACGACCTGCGCAAACACTGCGCGGCCAACCTCGCCGGCTACAAGCGGCCCAAGTACATCGAGTTCAGGCAGGAGCTGCCCAAGACGAACGTGGGAAAGATCCTGCGCCGAGCGCTCCGGGAAGAGCGGAATTAAGGGAGCCCGGCTCAGGACCGCTTCTTGGTCTTGCTGCGCTTCTTGGGGGCGCCGAGCTGCGTCTCGATCACGCTGATCAGTACGTCCCGCTCGACCGGCTTGGTCAGAAAGTGGGACGCGCCGAGCTTGCGCACCTCCGCGAAAGTCTCGTCGTCGCCGCGCCCGGTGAGCACGACCACGGGAATCCTGCTCGTCGCCGGGTCGTTGCGCAGCGCCCTGATCATCTCGAATCCGTCGAGGTAGGGGACCGTGAGGTCGAGGAGAATGAGGTCGGGCGCCTCGGTGATGACCGCGCGCAAACCCAGCGCGGCGTCCTCGGCGGTCAGCACTTCGTGTCCCGCGCTCGCCAAATGCACGCGCAGCAGGTCGAGGAAACCGACGTCGTCTTCGATGACTACGATCTTGGCCAAGCTCGCTCCCCTCGCGGTCGGCGAGGCTGGACGATACGGTATGGAAACGGGTGAACAAGAATTCTAACACCGGGCCGAGCGGATTATTCCTCGAAAAATGCCTGCGCGATCGGAATCTAGCGCGCCCTCGAAGGCGTCATCTCCGGATGCATGGCGAGGATGCGTTTGCGCAATTCGAGCAGGTACGGATCGCGCACGCCGTGCTCGACCAATCCGCGCACCGTCTCGAGCAGATACTCGGCCGGGGTGCCGAGCTGGCCGCGTGCGCTCACCAGCGCTTTGATCACCGTTTCGAGCGGGAGTTTCCCGGCGTAGTTGGCGTGCTCTCGATTGACGAAGAAAGCGATCGCCTTGAACGTCTGCCCGCCGGTCTCGACCGCGGTCCAGCGCGGGCAATAGGAACCGAGGACCATCTCGCGCCGCCATAGCAGCCTCAGTTCTTCGGCGGCGTGGTGCCCGGCGATGCGGAACGCCACGCCGTGGCAGCTGCCTCCGGAGTCTAGGCCCAATACCAGCCCGGGCTTCTGGAGCGAGCCGCGGTTGACGTGGGACCACAGGCAGAAGCTCCGGTGAAACCCGTGCAGGCGCGCGACGCGCCGTTCCTCGTGATGCACGATGGGATTCCACACCAGCGAGCCGTAGCCGAACAGCCAGACATCGGTGCCCGGCTCGTGCCGGTCGAGAATTTCCCGCAGCGAAGCTTCCTGTTCGGCATCGGAGAGCACGGGGACCGTGGGATGGTTCCTGCGAAACGTCTCCCGCAGCAGATCGTTCTCCAGATCGGCGCGGGTGAGTGACATGCTAGGCGGCCTTAGCCGCGGGCCGCGCGGCGCGGAATGCCGCAAGCAATTCCGCCTCCCGTTTCTTCGCCTCGTTCAGGTGGCGGCGCTTGACGTGGCCGAAGCCGCGAATGAGATCGGGAATGCTTGCTATTTCCACCGCGAGCTTGTGGTTGTCGCGTTCCAGTCGCTCCAGGAGCTCGACCATCGTCGACTCGTACTGCGCGATCAGGCGGCGCTCCGTGCGGCGCTCCTCGGTCCTGCCGAACGGGTCGAACGGCGTGCCGCGCAGGCCCTTGAGTTTCGCGAGCAGGCGGAACGCCGTCATCATCCAGGGTCCGAACTCCGATTTCCCCGCCTCGCCCGTCCGCGGGTCGGGTCTGCTGAAGATCGGCGGGGCGAGGTGAAACTTGAGGACGTAGCGGCCTTCGAACATGCGCGCGATCCCGCCGGTGAACGCCGGATCCGAATACAGGCGCGCGACTTCGTATTCGTCCTTGTAGGCCATGAGCTTGAAGAAGTGCCGCGCCACCGCCTCGCTGAGCCGGGTCGCTCCGATCTTGTGGGACTCGACTTCGCGCACGCGCTCGACCAGCCGGCGGTAGCGCTCGGCGTAGGCGGCGTCCTGATAGGCCTTGAGAAATTCCACGCGTCGGGCGATCAGCTCGTCCAGGTTGCGGGAGAACGATTGCGAGAGTGAAACGACTTCCGCCGGCGTCGCGAGCCGCTCGACCCGCTCGGAGTCGACCGCGGCGCGCCGGCCCCAGAGGAACGCCTTGCGGTTGAACTCGACGGCGACCCCGTTCAGCTCGATCGCCCGAAGCAGCGACGCCTCGGCGAGCGGCACGTGCCCTTTCTGGAACGCGTAGCCGAGCATGAACATGTTGGTCGCGATGGCGTCGCCCAGCAGCGCGGTGGCGAGTTTCCCGGCCGTGACGAAATCGACGTTGCCCGACCCCGCCGCCTCGACGATCTCGGCTTGCAGCTCGCTTCCGGGAAGCCGCCAGTCCGGGTTCCTCACGAATTCGGCCGTAGGCGAAACCGTCGCATTGACCACGACTTTGGTGGTCTTGTCGTTCATCCGGGAGAGCGCTTCGGCCCCAGCAGTGACCACTAGATCGCAGCCGAGGACCAAGTCCGCGGCGCCGATTCCGACGCGTACCGAGTGGAGCTCCGCAGGGGAGCGTGCGATCCTCACGTGCGACATGACCGGCCCGAATTTCTGCGCGAGCCCGCTCATGTCGAGCACGGTGGCGCCCTTGCCCTCGAGGTGAGCCGCCATCGCCATGATCTGGCCGATGGTGATGACGCCCATCCCGCCGATTCCGGTCACGAGCGTGCCGTGCGGACGCTCGAGATCGTGCCGCGGCGGCTCGGGGACGGAAGGGAACTCCACTGTGCCTCCGGCGGCGGCAGCTTTGCCCTTCTTCAGGGCTCCGCCTTCGACCGTGACGAAGCTCGGGCAGAACCCTTTCAGGCACGAGTAGTCTTTGTTGCACGCCGACTGGTTGATCGCGCGCTTTCTGCCGAACTCGGTCTCGAGCGGTTCGACCGAGAGGCAGTTCGAGGCGACACTGCAATCGCCGCAACCCTCGCAGACCAGCTCGTTGATGACGACTCGCTTGGGCGGATCCGGGAATTCGCCGCGCTTCCTGCGCCTGCGCTTCTCGGTCGCGCAGGTCTGCACGTAGATGATCGCCGACACACCTTTTGTCTCCCGCAGCTCGCGCTGCACGGCGTCGAGCTCATCGCGCGGGCGGATCCTCACGCCCGGCGCCCAGTCGAGATCGGCCGGGAGCGGCTCCTTCTCGTCGACGACCGCGACGATGTTGCGAACGCCCTCGGCGGCGATCTGGCGCGAGATCATCCCGGGATCGAGCGGCCCGTCGAAGTGCTGGCCTCCGGTCATCGCCACCGCGTCGTTGTACAGGATCTTGTAGGTCATACTGACGCCCGCGGCGACCGCGGCGCGTATCGCGAGCAGACCCGAGTGGAAGTAGGTGCCGTCGCCGATGTTGGCAAAGACGTGCGGGCAGTCGGTGAAGGGTGCCTGGCCGATCCAGGGCGCGCCCTCGCCGCCCATATGGGTGAAGGTCGCGGTGTTGCGGTCCATCCACAGCGCCATGAAGTGGCAGCCGATGCCTGCCAGGGCCCGACTGCCCTCCGGGACGTGCGTGGACGTGTTGTGCGGGCAGCCGGAGCAGAAATAGGGCACGCGGATGGCGATTACGTGCGGCTTCGCGAGGGCCTTTTCCTTGAACTCGAGATAGGCGATCCGCTCCCGGTAGCGCTCGCCCAGGACCTTGTCGAGCCCCAGCTTCGCGAAACGGCTGGCGAGCGCCTTGGTGATCAGGGCGGGAGACAGCTCGTAGTGCGCGGGAAGCAGCCAGTTGCCCGCGGGCTGTCCCGCGGCGATCGACCACTCGCCGTTGTCGTCGAACTTTCCGACCACGCGCGGGGGGCGGGAGCCTTCTCTCCAGTTATAGAGCTCCTCCTTGAGCTGGTACTCGATGACCTGGCGCTTCTCCTCGACGACCAGGATCTCCTCCAGGCCCTCGGCGAAACGCCGCGCGCCCTGCGGCTCGAGCGGCCAGGACATCGCCACCTTGTAGAGCCGGATACCGGCGTCCATTGCGACGTGCTCGTCGATACCGAGGTCGGCGAGGGCCTGGACGGTGTCGCCGTAGGACTTGCCGGTGGTGATGATCCCGAGGCGGGCCCGCGGAGAGTCCCATACGATGCGGTCGAGCCTGTTGGCGCGGCAATAGGCGAGCGCCGCGTATACCTTGTAGTCGAGAAGCCGCGCTTCCTGTTCGAGAAAGCCGTCGGGCCAGCGGATGTTGAGGCCGCCCGGCGGCATTGCGAAGTCGGACGGCGTGACGATCTTCACCCGCTGCGGGTCGATCTCCACCACCGCGCCCGATTCGATGACGTCGGTGACGCACTTGAACGCCACCCAGCAGCCGGAGAAGCGCGATATCGCAAAGCCGTGCAGGCCGAGATCGAGATACTCCTGCACGCTCGAGGCGTTGAGGAGCGGGATGCAGCAGGCCTTGAAAACGTGCTCGCTCTGGTGCGCCAGGGTGGAGGATTTCGCCGCGTGGTCGTCGCCCGCAAGAACCAGCACGCCGCCGTGCTTCGAGGTCCCTGCGGAGTTGGCGTGCTTGAACACGTCGCCGCAGCGGTCCACTCCCGGCCCCTTGCCGTACCACATGGCGAAGACACCCTCGTATTTCGCGTCGCGGTAGAGGTTGACCTGCTGCGTACCCCAGATCGAGGTCGCGGCGAGGTCCTCGTTGACGCCCGGCCGGAATACGACGTGGTGCTTGTCGAGAAATCGCTGCGCTTTCCACAGCGCCTGATCGAGGCCGCCCACGGGCGAGCCGCGGTATCCGGAGATGAAACCCGCGGTGTTGAGCCCCGCGGCCAGATCCCGGACGCGCTGGAGCATGGGCAGGCGAACGAGCGCCTGCGTACCGGTCATGAAAACGCGCCCGGACTGCAGCGTGTACTTGTCGTCCAGGCTGACTTCTTGAACCCGATCGGGGGCGTTCATGTCTGCCTGCATTTTACCCGCCCTGACTTGGCGGACGGCGCTAGGCTGCGAGCCAGCGCTTGAGCTCGCAGCCCACCTCTGCGGGCCGCTCCAGCGTCGAGAGATGGCCGCAGTCCTCGACGACGGTGAGGTTCGCGCCGGGAATCGCGCTGGCCATTTCCTCGTGCCGGTCGAGCGGCGTGAGAGCGTCTTGCCTGCCGCACAGCACGAGCGTCGGGCAGGCGATGGAGGGTAGGAGAGGCACGCTGTCAGCCCGGCTCATGATCGCCCGCTCTTGTCGAATGAAAGCATTTTTCCCAATGTTCGCAGCCATCTTCTTGACAGTGGCCACTAACTTCTTGTCTCCGAGCCGAGCCCGGTGGACGAGCAGGGGAAGAAGGGCCTGCGTCACTCCCACGAGTCGTCCCCGCTGCGCGAGCGAGATCAGGCTTTCGCGCTTCCCCAGCTGTTCGCGGGTATCGGGGCGGGCGCTGGTATCGAGCAAGGCGAGTCGGTCCACGCGCGGTGCCGCACGGCGGACGATCTCGAGCGCCACGTAGCCACCCATGGAGAGACCCGCCAGGGCAAAGCGCTCGAACGGCGCCTCGCGCAGCACATCGGTCGCCACACCGGCCATCGTGTCCGATCGCGTGTGGTCGGCGACCCAGCATTCGGCGTAGCCCTTTAGCGCTTCGATTTGCGCTTCCCAAAGAAGGGAATCGCACAAAAGGCCGGGAACCAGCACCAGAGCGGGTTTCGCGCCGAGAATCATAGGGGTATCATCCTGCTTTGCCGCGCCCGTTTGCCGATTTCTGACTGAGCGCGGGCACGGCCTAAGCGAAATGCATGCCAGCGAGCGTTGACAGCCCCCCAAATACTACGCATAATCAGCGGTTTCGTTCGGAGGGGTGCCCGAGCGGTTAAAGGGGGCAGACTGTAAATCTGTTGGCCTTGCGCCTACGTTGGTTCGAATCCAACCTCCTCCACCAAGTCACCGGTGTTTCGAGTCGGCCATTTGGATGGGTTCGATCGCAAAAATGGGTTACGCGCGCGGGTGTAGCTCAATGGTAGAGCAGAAGCCTTCCAAGCTTACGACGAGGGTTCGATTCCCTTCACCCGCTCCAGATTTCTGCACTCCGTATTCTTGAACAAGCGAATTTATCGAAACGCACGCAGCCGTTGTAGCTCAGTGGTAGAGCACTCCCTTGGTAAGGGAGAGGTCGTGCGTTC
>JBGQKK010000091.1:0-10571 GCA_041499545.1 Gammaproteobacteria bacterium
CGGCGCGTCGCCTCCCAGCCGTCGAGCCCCGGAAGTCTCAGGTCCATCACGATTAGATCGGGCCGGAGCGTTTTCGCCCAATCGACGCCCTCCGTGCCATTCGTCGCGACCTTGACCTCGAATCCGGCGAGGCTCAAACGCTTGTGCAGCGCGAACAGGTTGTCCTCGCTGTCCTCAACGCAGAGAATCTTGGTCATCTCGGCCTCTCTTTCCCGGGCGGCGCTCATCTTATGTTAATTTTGCTCCATGTGCGCACTCCCCTACCGAAGCGATTCGATCATCGCCCGGAAGTCCTCGGGTGCGTCGCGCTCGAACGACATGCGTTGGCCCGTTCGGGGGTGCGTGAATCCGAGAACCCGCGCGTGGAGCATTGGCCGCGGCGCTTCGATCTTTGGACCTGCGTAGTCGCGGATATACACGCGTTCGCCGACCAGGGGATGGCCGAGCTCGGAGAGGTGGATGCGAATCTGATGCTGCCGTCCGGTTTCGAGGCGGCATTCGACCAAGGTCGCGCCCGCGAGCGGAGCGATCGGTCTGAGGTGCGTGACCGAGCGCTTCGCCTGGGGCGGAATTCCACCCTTGTGACGCCGAAAGTGGCCATAGGAGCCGCGGAGTCCGTCGCCGCGATCCAGGATGAGATGAGTTTCGATGCGCTGCGCGGCGACCGTGCCGTGCGCGATCGCATGATAGACGCGCTCGATGTCGTGCGCGCGGAACTGCAGGGCGAGAATTCGCTTCGCTTCCAAGTTGCGCGTGAACATCATCAGTCCGCTCGTGTCTTTGTCGAGCCGGTGAACCACGCCGAGCTCGCCGCGTCCACCCGTCCGCCGCAGCAATATCCGCGTCCGGTCGACGAGCGTGTCCTTGTCGCCCGGCTCGTAGGGGTTGCTCAGCATTCCGACGGGCTTGTCGACGACGACGAGGTCGCGGTCGAAGAACACGATCGCGCTCTCGGGCAGGGCGCCGGTACGGAGCTTCGGCGCGCTTTCGTCGACCACCACTTCCGCGCCGGGAGCGACGCGCAAGGCCGGGTCGACACAGCGCAGGCCGTTCACCGTCACGCGGCCTTCCGTGCACAGGGCGCGCGCGCGTGACCACGTAACGCCCTTCTGTTCGCGCACGATCGCGGCGAGCGTGGGCTCGGGTGGTCCTGTCTTGGTCCGACCCCGGTTCACTCCGGCTTGATGTTCGCGTCGCGGATGACTTTGCTCCACTTCGCGCTCTCGGAACGCACGAACGCGGCGAATTCCTCAGGCGTGTCGCCGACCACTTCCGAGCCGGTCTCGATCACCTGCTTTTTCACGTCCGGGGCGTTGTAGGCCTTGACGATCTCGCGGTGCAGCACTTCGAGGACCGGCCGCGGCGTGCCGGCGGGAGCGAAGATGCCGTTCCACACGATGGCCTCGATGCCGGGGAGGCCGGCCTCGGCGGTGGTCGGCACCTCGGGCAACAGCGCCAGGCGCGAGGGGCCCGCGACGGCGAGCGCGCGCAGCTTCCCGGACTTGATGTGCGCCACGACCACCTGCGGCACGACGTAGGCCGTCATCACCACGCCCGCGAGGAGATCGGGAATCTCCGCGTTTACCGCCTTGTAGGGCACTTCCAGGACCTTGATCCCGGCCTCGGACTTGACCCATTCGCCCACCAGCTGGCTGATGCTTCCGGGTCCGCCCGAGGCGTAGGTGAGCGCGTCGGGCTTCGACTTGGCGAGCGCGACGAACTCCTTCGCGGAGCGGGCGCTGACCGAAGCGTTCACGACCATCACCAGCGGCGTCATGGTGAAGCGCGATATGGGAACAAGCTCCTGGTTCAGGCGGCAGCAGGGATCAGGCTTCAGCGCATCGCCGATCGCATTGTTGATGAGCGCGAGAAACAGAGTGTGCCCGTCGGGCGCTGCCCGGACCGTCTCGCGCGCGGCGATCAGGCCGTTCGCGCCGGGCCGGTTTTCCACGATCACCGGCTGGCCGAGGGACTCCGCCAGATGAGCGCCGATCTGGCGCGCGCGGATGTCGGGCGAGCTGCCCGGCGGGGAGGACACCAGGATGCGGATCGGCTTCGAGGGAAAGGACTGCGCCGCGGCGAGCCCGGCGAAAACGGCGAGGACGCAGGCGAGGACGGTCTTTTTCATCGGGAGGTTTTCGCGAGAGAAGAGCGGATTCTAATGCAACGCGGTCGTTGCATAATCCCCCGGAGCAGGGCGTAATGGCGTGCCATGAAGGACGACACGGCCGGCGCGGACCGGCTCGCTCGCCTCCAACGCTTTTTCCGGAGCGCGCTCGCCGCGGCGTGCGCAGCGGGTGCATTCGTCGCGCCCTGCGGCCTGGCCCAGCAAGCACAGCCGACGATCACCGGGGAGGCGACCCTCATCAACTGGTGGTACTCGGCCACCTTCGGCACCGGCTTCTACAAGGTCGGTCCCATCGTCGCGACCGTCATCCGCTTGCCGTTTTCGTACCAGCTGCGGCCCATGGAGGGCGGCAACGTGGGCGTCAACCTGCTCCTCCCGGTCACCGTGGCCGCCTATCACCTGAACCTGAACGAGCTCGACCAGCTCAACCCCCGCCATTATGTCGCCGCGGCAAGCATCCTGCCGGGTGCCGAAGTGGAAATCCCGATGACCGAACGCTGGCGCCTCAAGCCGTTCGCGCAGGCGGGCGTCGGCTCCGAATTCACCGACATTCCGCTGGTCGCGTACATGTACACCTTTGGAGTCAAGAGCCTGTATCGCTTCCCGGGAGAGGACTACCGTGTGAGCCTCGGCAACGCCCTGTTCCAGGCCGGTTATCGCGTTCGCGACGGCAGCGAGCAGCAGAGCCTCGGGGCGTTTCAGATCGGTCTCAACCTGGAAACGCCCTGGAGCATGGATCTCTGGAACGGCCCGGCGTACTTCAATACCCACCTCATCACCACCTCGTACTACAGCAGGCTCGCCTTTGCCAATCCCGAGCCCGGCAGACTTTCCGTCTACCGCGAGTATCAGATCGGCTTCAGCTTCAGGGTCGGCCGGCCGGTCAGCGTCATGGGCTTTGGCGCCGACACGTTCGGTCTCGGCTTCCGGTTCGCCGAAAACGTGCGCGGCCTCAACCTGTATACCGAGTTTCCGTTCTGACGCGAGCAAACGCGTCGTGGGCGGCTACGCGCGCGCCAGCGCCGCCTTGACCCGCTCCGGCGTGAGCGGCACTTTGCGCAAGCGCACGCCCGTCGCATCGAAGAACGCGTTCGCGACCGCCGCAGGGGTCACGCGGATGCTCGGCTCGCCCGCGCCGGTGGGCGCGATCTCGGGATGGTTGATGAGCACCACGTCGATCGTCTCGGGCGCGTCCTTGATGTCCAGGATCGGGTAGCTCATCCAGTCGACGCTGGTCACCCGATCGCGGTCGAAGCGCACTTCCTCGAAGAGCGCGCGAGACAGGCCGTGGACGACATTGCCTTCGATGGTATAGCGCAGCCCTTCCGGGTTGATGATGAGGCCGCAGTCGTGCGCCACGGTGAATTTCTTCGCGCGGATGCGGCCGGTTTTCTTCTCGACCTCGATCTCGGCGACCACGGCGACGATGGTGCCGTTGCGCTGGGCGTAGGCGATGCCGCGCCCGGGCAATATATCGCCCGAGCGGTCGCGCGCTCCAGAGCGCGGCTGCCAGCCCGCTTTCTCGGCCGCCGCCTTGATCACGGCGGCGTCGCGCGGCGCGGTCACGTACTTCAGCCGGAACGCGACCGGGTCTTCGTTCGTCGCGGCCGCCAGCTCGTCGATGAACTGCTCACTGCCGAAGTGGATCTCAGGCCCGACCGGGTCGCGCAGGTGCGCGGTGCGCAGCGGCGAGCACGAGTCGAGCAGCGGCGGAATCGTTTCCCACGCGAGCAGCTTGTTCTCGAAGCCGTAGGTCTCCACAGGTATACCGAACCCGTCGTTTGGTTTCGGTGCGATACCGGTCGACATACCGACCAAGCTGTGGGCGGGGTCAGACTCGTTGGTCTGGATGTTGATGCGCGAGAACCCTTTCGAAATGAACTCGTAGCCGACGACCTTGCCCGAGGCGTCGAGTGCGGCGCGCGCGCGGTGCACGCAGGCCGGCCCCTTCGGGTCCCAGGCGATGCCATCGTTGCGCATGCCTTGCACGCGCACCGGGCGGCCGACGAGCTTGGAGAGCATCGCGGCGTCGAGCGCCGCGTCGCCGGCGTCGTTGCGTCCGTACGATCCGGGGCCGTACATCCAGATCACGTGGACTTTCTCCTCGGGAAGCCCGAGCAGCCTCGCAACGCCCAGCTGCACGTAGTGCGGCTTCTGCGATCCCGACCAAACCGTCACGCCATCGGCGCGCACGTCGGCGACGGCGCACGCAGGACCCATGCTCGCGTGCGACTGGAACGGCCATTCGTACTCGGCCTCGACCACCCTCGATGCGGTCTTGAACGCCGCCGCGAGGTCGCCTTTCTTCACCGGCTCCTCGCGCTTGGCGACCGGGGCCTTGCGGATGTGGTCGTGCAGCGCAGCCATTTCCGGGAACGGCGCGCTGGCGGCGTGATTCCAGTTCACCTTGAGCATGCGCGAGGCGCGCACCGCGTCCCATTCGTGCTCGGCCAGCACCGCGACGAAATCCTTTTCGCGCACCACGCGCGCGCCTTTCACCTTCTTGACCGAGCTCTGGTCGACGCTCGCGACGGTGCAGGCGGCGCGCGTCGGCCGGATCACCCGCGCGTGCAGCATCTTCGGCAGCGACACGTCGGTCACGTACTTCTCGGTGCGGTAGACCTTGCCGGGCAGGTCGCGCCGCGTGAACGACTTTCCGACCACGCGGTACTCCGAAGGCGACTTCGCTTTCGCCTGGACCTTGATGTCCATGGGGTTGCCGGTCTGCTTGTTCCACTCGACCTGGTGGTTGAAGTAGCGTCCGCCGATCAGCTCGGCGTAGCTCGCTTTCTTCGAAGGGTCCGAGACCGCGCTCACCACGCCGTCGTCGACGCGCAGCTGGTCTGCGGGCACACCGAGCTTCTGCGAGGCGGCCTGCACCAGCAGGCGGCGCGCTTCGGCCGAAGCGCTGCGCAGCGGCTTCGCGCCCATCCAGATCCCGGTGCTGCCGGAGGCGCCGCCCTGGTTACAGGTAAGCGCGGTGTCGCCCATGACCACGTCGACCTTGTCGACGGCGACGTCCAGCTCGTCCGCGACGATCTGCGCGATGGCGATGTCCAGGGATTGACCCATGTCCATCTTGCCGAAGAAGGCGGTGACGCGGCCGTCGGCGCCGATCGCCACCCAGGAGTCGAGCTCGCTCGGAACGAGGGACGGCTTTGCGCCGCCGGAAGCTTGCGCGAGCGCCTCGCCGATGAAGGCGGGCCCGGCCGCGGTAACGATCAGGGCGCCCGAGGCCTTGAGAAATTCACGACGCGAGACAGGTGCATTCATGGTCGTCTCCTCTAGGCCATCTGCGTTTGAGCGCGCTTGATCGCGCGCAGGATCGAGACATGCGTGCCGCAGCGGCACTTGAGACCCGCGAGCGCGTCGCGCAGATCCGCGTCGCTCGCTTTCGGGTTTTTCTTCAGGTAGGCCGCTGCGGTCATGATCCAGCCGTTGATGCAGTAGCCGCACTGCGGCACCTGCTCTTCGACCCAGGCCGCCTGAAGCGGATGCGGCTTCTCCGGCGTGCCCAGGCCCTTCAGCGTGGTCACTTTCTTGCCCGCGACCGACGACAGAGGCATCACGCAGGAGCGTACCGGCTCGCCGTCCAGATGCACGGTGCACGCGCCGCACTGCGCCAAGCCGCAGCCGAAATGCGGGTTGGTCATCTTGAGATCGTTGCGCAGCGCGTAGAGGAGCGGCATGTTGGGGTCGGCGTTGACCGTCACCGCCTTGCCGTCGACGGCGAATTTGATGCTTGCCATGGAGCCTCCTTTGGTCGGACGCAGTCCCCAGAACTGGGGCTGGCGTTACTGCTGAGTCTAGTGTAAATCTGCCAATCGAGCGCCGCAACGCGCTCGGCTGGGCGCGGGAAAGCGCGATGATACGATTACATCATTGATTTGACGAGGAGGAACGGGTGAAAGCCAGCGCTCGCGAAACCGGCATCGATCTCGAGCGGTTCAGGCTGCGGCGCTTCGTGGAGGAGTTGCGACAGGCTGGCGAGCTCGAAGTGAGGGCAGCAGCCACCGAGCTTGCAGGGGTCGCCGAGGTGCTCGAGGGCAATGCCAGGGCGGTGTTCTTCGAGGGCGTCGCCGCGGAAGGCGCGCAGCTCGCCGGCAACGTGATGGGAAGCAGGGCGCGCTTGGCGCTCGCGTTCGGCGTCGCGCCGGACAAGCTCCTACCCGAAGTGCTGCGCCGCCTGCGCAGCTCGCCCCAGATCGTCGAGGTGCTGCCCGAGGCGGCGCCGGCGCAGCAGGTCGTGCTCACCGGCGACAAGGCGGACCTGACCGCGCTTCCCGTCCATCTCCAGCACGGCATGGACGGCGGCCCGTACATCTCGGCGGCCATCGATTTCTCCGTCGATACGGCGAACGGCTGGACCAATGTCGGCGTGCGGCGCCTGATGCTGCGAGGCCGCCGCGAAGCCGGCGTCGATCTCAACTCGCCTTCCGATTTGCGCGCTCTCTACGAGGCTGCGGTGAAACGCGGGGAGCGCCTGCCGGTCGCTTTCGTGGTCGGCTCGCACCCGGTGGACTACGTGGCCGCGGTCATGCGCCTGCCGGTCGACGAGCTGGGCCTCGTCGCCAGCCTGCGCGACGCGCCGCTCCCCGTGGTGAAGTGCGTCAGCTGCGATATCCGCGTGCCGGCGGACGCCGAATGGGTGCTCGAAGGCTATCTCGACGAGCGCGGACACGTCGAGGCCGAAGGGCCCTACGGCGAATTCCTCGGCTACTACGGCGCGGTGAAGCAGAACCCGGTGTTCCATCTCACCGC
The DNA here is from genome assembly GCA_041499545.1 of Gammaproteobacteria bacterium. Taxonomy (GTDB): domain Bacteria; phylum Pseudomonadota; class Gammaproteobacteria; order Burkholderiales; family SG8-39; genus VBDM01. The sequence continues at coordinate 6,890 of JBGQKK010000091.1, forward strand.
GGTCACGCGGCGCCGCGACGCGCTCTTCCAGACGGCGACCATAGGCGGGAAGAGCCTCGCGCGCACCGACACCGCGCAGCTGAACGCGCTGCGCACCGAGGTGATGGTGTGGCGCGCACTCGAGACCGCGGTGCGGGAGGTCAAGGCCGTCTACGTGACGCCCTCGAGCGGCGGAATGTATACGCTTCGCATCGCGATGCGCCAGCGCGTTCCCGGCGAGGCGAGGAACGCGATCGCCGCCGCGTTCGGCTGCCTCGCCAACGTCAAGCACGTGTTCGTCGTAGATCCCGACATCGACATCTTCTCGGACGAGCAGATGGACTGGGCGCTCGCGACGCGCTTCCAGGCTGACCGCGACCTGGTGGTGCAATCGGGGTTCAGGACACTGCCCCTCGATCCCTCGCTGCGAGGCGCGAGGACCGGCGCCAAAGCCGGCTTCGATCTGACCTTGCCGGTGGGCGAGGCGCGGGGAATCGAAGCCACCGTCCCCGAGCCGCCGCGCTTCGAGGGCAAGCGCTTCGCCTCGGTCGAAGCCGCGCTCGCCGACGGGCCGAAGACTTTCGAAGCGCTGATGGCGGCGCTCGCCAGCCGCGACGGGCGCGAAGTGGTGCTTGCGCTGGAGGCCCTGCGCGGTGCGGGACGGCTCGCCAGGGAGAAGGACGGCCGCTACTCGCTAAGTTAGTTCTTTTTCACACAAGGGAGCACGCAATGAAACTCACGGCAACACTAGTTTCGGGTCTGATCGCCCTGGCGGTCTCCGCGCAGGCGCAGGAAGGTCTCGTAGGTAAGTATTCCGGCACGTTCCAACTTCAGACGCAAAGCCGCGGCGTTCTTCCCATCGCGATATCGCTGCAAATCACCAGCGCCGCGAATGGGAAGCTGCAGGCGACAGCATCCAGATCCCACAACAACAAGGCGGGCATGGGCTGCGTCGGCGAGTACAGGCTCGAGGGGACTTACGAGGGCAGCAAGATCGAGATGAAGTCCGAGCCCGGTGGCCAGGGCACGGACTGCGTGATGGTGCTTCACCTCGTCGCGGAAGGCGGCAAGCTGAAGGGAACGATGGGCAAGTCCGAAGTGGAGTTCTCGAAATAGCGCGGTCTCAGCGTCCCTGCAGCGCGGCGATGCGCTCTTCGATCGGCGGGTGGCTCGAGAAGAGCGCCATCCAGCCTGGCGCGCCGCTCACGCCCGAGGTGGCGATCGACTGCGGCAGCGCCCCTGGCTGCAGGCCGCCCAGGCGCGTCAGCGCTCCGATCATGGGCTGCGGCGTGCCGAGCAGCCGCGCCGAACCCGCGTCGGCGCGGAACTCACGCCGGCGCGAAAACCACATGACGATTATCGAGGCGAGTATCCCGAACACGATCTGGCACACGATCACCGTGATATAGAAGCCCGGTCCGACGCCGCGCTCGGTGCGGAACACCGTCTTGTCCACGATGAAGCCCACCACGCGCGAAAGGAAAAAGACGAAGGTATTCAGCACGCCCTGAATGAGCGTGAGCGTCACCATATCGCCGTTGGAGACGTGGGTGATCTCGTGGCCGAGGACCGCCTCGACTTCATCGCGGCTCATCGATTCGAGCAGGCCGGTCGATACCGCCACCAGCGCGGAATTCTTGAATGCTCCCGTGGCAAAAGCGTTCGGCGCGCCTTCGTACACCGCGACCTCGGGCATGCCGATGTTCGCCTTGTTTGCGAGGCGCTGCACCGTGTCCACGAGCCAGCGCTCGTGCGCGCCTTCGGGCGACCTTATGATGTGTGCGCCCGTCGACCACAGGGCCAATTGCTTGGAAATAAGGAGCGAGATGAACGAGCCGCCAAACCCCATCAGCAGCGAAAACCAGAGCAGCGATTCGAGATTGAGTCCGTTCTGCGTGAGGTAGCGGTCCACGCCGAGCACGCTCGCGATAATCGACAGCAACACGACCACGGCGAGGTTGGTGGCGAGGAAGAGAACGATGCGTTTCATGGGTTCGGTCTCCGAGCCAGCAGGCTAGCGCAAGAGTGGGGTCCGGAACGGGAAATTTCAAGCGCGGCTGCGATTGTATCCCCTCCAAAAAAGAAAGGCGGGAAGCCCCGCCTTTCGGTTCGGTCCGGCCTCGAGGGCCGGATGCAGCTCTAGCTCTTCGGTTCGGTCTTGCTCTTGCCCTTGGCTTTCCCCTTCTTCTTGCCCTTGTCGGCCTTCGCCTTGTCGGGCTGAGCGGGAGTCGCCGGCGTCGCTTTCTGGGCGGGCGCCGCGGATTGCGCGGGCGTGGCCGGCGTGGCCTTTTGGGCCTGGGCCAGAGCGTCCAGAGCGGACCCTGCGAACGCGGCGGCGACGAGCACTGCTATCAGCTTCTTCATTTGAACCTCACTAAGAGTTGAATGGAAATGTCCAGGCTGCAGACATGAACCTCATAACGCGGGGGTGCACCCCGAGTTGACCTTGACGCTCTAAAGATTCCGTTTGTCGCCTGTGGGCGACGGCGCCGTACAATTGGGAACAAATGCCGGCGAAAAAACTCACACTCGGGTTCATCGGCGCGGGCAGAGTGGGCACGGGGCTCGCGCTGAGCTTCGCGCGTTCCGGGTGCAGTGTCGTTGCGGTGGCGAGCCGCAGCAGCGCCTCGGCGCGGAGACTCGCGCGCCGCGTTCCCCGCGCGCGCGCCGTCTCCTCGTTTCAGGAAGCGGCGGACCGCGCCGACATCATCTTTCTCACCGTGCCGGACGACGCGATCGAGGGCGTCGCGTCGAGCATTCGCTGGCGCGAAGGCGCGGCCTGCGTGCATTGCAGCGGCGCCGGCGATCTCGATCTCCTCGGCAAGGCCGCGGGGCAAGGCGCACTCGTCGGCGGTTTCCATCCGCTGCACATGTTCGGCGAGATCGGCCCCGTCGACCTGCGCGGCTGCGCCGTTGCGATTGCCGGAGCGGAGCCGCTCGCCGGAAAGCTCGGGCGGCTCGCGCGCGCGATCGGTGCCCGGCCGTTGCGGCTGCCCGAGGGCGGCCGCGCGCTCTATCACGCGGCGGCGAATTTTTCCGGGGCGTTCGCCGTCGCCTTGATCGATGAGACGATCGCGCTGTGGAAAAGGCTGGGCTTCGCGGAAGGCGACGCGATGCGCGCGCTGCTGCCACTCTTGCGCGGTTCGGCCGACAACGTCGAGAAGTTCGGCACGGCGGGCGCGCTCGGCAGCGTGATCGCGCGAGGCGACGTCGGCACCGTGCGCAGGCACCTGGAAGCGCTCGCGAGGACCGCGCCGGAGTCCCTGGAGCTTTATCGCCTGCTCAGCCTGCGCACGATCCCGCTCGCGCTCGCCAAGGGCACGCTAGAGCCGGGGGCGGCGAGGGAGATCGAGGCCCTGCTGAAGAGCGACCTCGACGGCGTGCGCCGCGCAGGGCGGCAATCTGAGGCATCATGAAGACAGGTATGGCCTCCCACCCTGATCGCGAGCCGCGATTCGTCTTCGACGAGGCGGCGGAGCTCTATCGACAGGCGCGACCGACCTATCCTCTCGAATTGATCGAGGACCTGATCCGGGAGTCGCGCTTGCGTCCGGGGGCGCGAATCCTGGAGCTCGGAGCCGGTCCCGGGACCGCGAGCGTTCTGTTCGCGGGCCGGGGCTACCGCCTGCTGTGCCTGGAGCCCGGGGCGCGGCTCGCGGAGATCGCGAAGCGAAGGCTCGCGTCGGACGCAAACGTCCGGGTC
>JBGQKK010000092.1:0-10529 GCA_041499545.1 Gammaproteobacteria bacterium
GTGAGCGCGGCGATCTCCTCGGCGTCGACGCTGGAGGCCAGCTGAACCTTGCGCAGGTGCACGCGCAGGATCTGCACGCGCCCGGGCTTGTCCGGCCGGTCGACCAGCACCTGCCGATCGAAGCGTCCGGCGCGCAGCAGCGCCGGATCGAGGATCTCCGGCCGGTTGGTCGCCGCGAGCAGCACGACGCCGCCGCTCGGGTCGAAGCCGTCCATCTCCGCGAGCAGCTGGTTGAGCGTCTGCTCCTTCTCGTCGTGGCCGCCGAGGATGAACGATCCCCTGGCCCGGCCGAGCGCGTCGAGCTCGTCGATGAAGACGATCGCCGGAGCGGCCTGGCGCGCCTGGTCGAACAGGTCGCGCACGCGCGCCGCGCCCACGCCGACGAACATTTCGACGAATTCCGATCCGCTGATCGAGAAGAAGGGCACGCCCGCTTCGCCCGCGACGGCGCGAGCGAGCAGGGTCTTGCCCGTTCCCGGAGGGCCGACGAGGAGGATCCCCTTGGGCATGCGCGCGCCCAGGCGCCCGTAGGACTTCGGGTCGCGCAGGAAGGCGATCACCTCCTTCAACTCGTCCTTCGCTTCGTCGACGCCGGCGACGTCCTCGAAAGTCACCTTGGTGTCGGTCTCCATGTACACCTTGGCTTTGCTCTTTCCGACTGCGAACAGCCCGCCGCCCAGCCCCTGCTGTCCCGTCATACGCTTCATCGCGAAGCTCCAGATCGCGAAGAACACCACCGCGGGAACGATCCAGGAAAGCAGCGTTGGCAGCCATTTGCTTTCGACTTGGCCGGCGAAGCGTACCCCGGCCGCTTCGAGGTCCTGCACGAGCGTCGGATCGTTGACCCTGAGCGTGGTGAAGCGGTGCTCGCCCGGCCCGAGCTTTTTCAGCTGATCGGCGCCTTCCTTGGGGAGGATGGACTCCAGGCCATCGGCGCTCATCGTGCCGCTGATGACCTGGTCGCCGACCGCGACGTCCTTCACCTTGCCTGCCCTCAGCAGAGCCTTGAAGTCGCTGTAGACGAGCGTGTGTGCAGGATTGAACAGGTACTCCTGGAGCGCGACGATGACGAGCAGCGCGACCAGGAAGTACCAAATGGAGAATTGATGCCCCTTTTCCATCAATTGAGACTAGGAGCTTCAATGTCCTTAAGCTTGATCCAGGTCAAACCGATCTGCCACCTGCCTGCGTGGCCTCGACGGGCCGGTGAAAGCCCGGGCCGGCCGCAGATCAAGGGTGCTGCTGCCGGGGACCGGGCAGGGTTGCAGCGCGCTTCTCTTTGATGGCCGCGAGGATTTTTTCAGAAGTGGCAGGAAGCGAGGTGATGCGCACGCCGACCGCGTCGTGGATCGCGTTCAGGATCGCCGCCGCCGTCGGCACGGAAGTGGGCTCGCCGACGCCCTTGGCGCCGAACGGGCCGCTAGCGTCGTAGCTCTCGACGATCTCGACCTCGATCTCCGGCAGATCGAGGCTCGTCGGCATGATGTAGTTCGTGAGGTTCGGGTTGAGCTGCCGGCCCGCGCCGTCGAACAGAATTTCCTCCTGCAGCGCGAAGCCGACCCCCATCGAGATCCCGCCTTGCACCTGGCCCTCGATCAGCATCGGGTTGATGGGCGTGCCGCAGTCGTGCGCGGCGACGATGCGGACGATGTCCACCTCGCCGGTTTCGTCGTCGACGTCGACCTCGGCGATCTGCGTCGCGTAAACGTAGGTGGCGAAGGGCTTGCCCTGTCCGGTGTCCGGATCCAGAGGCGCGGTCTGGGGGTTGTAGGATGCGCTGCCCAGGGGAGGCTGGCCGATGACCGAGAGGGCGCGGTTGGCGACCTCGCCGATCGGCAGCTTGCGCTGCGGAAAGTCCCTCACCTGAATGCTGCGGTCCCGGGCTTCGAGCTGATCGGGCGTCACGCCGAGGAGCGGTGCCGCCGCATCGAAAAGGATCTTCCTGGCCTGCTCGGCGGCGAGCTTCACCGCGTTTCCCGTCACATAGGTCGTGCGGCTCGCGATCGCGCCGCTGTCCATCGGCGTCGCGTCGGTGTCGGCCGAGACGACGTGCACGTCGTCGGTGGCGATGCCGAGCGCTTCTGCGGTGATCTGGCTGAGCACGGTCAGCGAACCCTGGCCGGTCTCCACCGTTCCTGTGACGAGCGTCGCCGTGCCGTCCTCGTTGACCTTCACCGTCGCTGCGCTGGGGTTGGCCGATACCGTGAAGCCGATCGGATACCACATGCAGGCGATGCCGCGTCCCCGCCGCTTCATGGCCGGCCCTCCTTCCAGCCGAAGCGCGCCGCCGCCTTGAGGAGCGAGTCCTTCACGGCGACGCTATGCAAGACCTGGCCCGTGCTGCTCTTCGAACCTTCCTCGAAGGCGTTGATCAGCCGGATCTCGAGCGGATCGATCGCGAGCGCTGCGGCGATGTCGTCCATGTGCGACTCGTAGGCGAAGCACACCTGCGGCGCGCCGAATCCGCGCATGGCGCCGGCCATTGTCTTGTTGGTGTAGACGGCGATCGCCTCGACATCGAGATTGTCGATGACGTAGGGGCCGCAGGCGAGGATGCAGGCTTTCCACAGCGTGGTCTCGCCCCAGGAGCAGTAGGCGCCGCCGTCCATGATGAGGCGCACCTTGCGGGCGAGAATGCGCCCCTGCGCCGTGACTCCGGTCCTGTATTCCATGATGAAGGGATGGCGCGTCGTGCTCGCGGTGAACTCCTCCTCCCTCGTGAACACGCCCTTGACCGGACGGCCCGCCTTCCTCGCGAGGAGCGCGAGCACGGGCTCCAGGCTGATCTCGTTCTTGCCGCCGAAGTTGCCGCCGACGATGGTCGCGACCACGCGCACGCGGTTGAGCGGAAGCCGCAGGGTGCGCGCGATGTCCGCGCGTCCGAGCGAGATCCGTCCGAGCGTCGAGTGGACCGTGAGCCGGCCGTTCGCGTCCCAGGCGGCGATCGCCGCGTGCGGCTCGAGCGCGGCGTGCTCGACCATCTGGGTGCTGAAGCGTCCCTCCAGGACGCGGTCGGCGCGCGAGAGCGCGGACTCGGCGTCGCCCTTGTGGATCATCTTGCGCATGAAGATATTGCTCGCGGGAGGATGGACGCGGGGCGCATCGTCGCGCATTGCCTCCAGGGGATCGAACACGGCGGGGAGCGGCTCGTAATCGACCCGGATCCGCGTGATCGCCTCCGCCGCGATCTGCTCGGTGATCGCGGCCACGGCGGCGACGCCGTCGCCAGCGTGGACCACGCGGTCGGAGGCGAGCAGCGGCTGGTCGTGCAGCGTCGGCCCGAAGGAATTGACCGGTATCTCCCGCCCGGTGAGCACGGCCCTCACGCCCGGCATGGATTCCGCCTCGCGCGTGTCGATGCGCACGATGCGCGCTGCGGCGATCCCCGCCCGCTTGATCTTCGCGTGCAGCATGCCGGGAAACGCGAGATCGTCGATGTAGCGCGTCTGGCCGAGCACGTGCGCCCGCGCATCCGTGCGCCTGACGCGTTGCCCGACGGCCTGGGTCTGCTCGCCCGCCTGCGGCACCCGCGCCTCGATGGGGAAGGCAGGCAGCGCGGGCAGCGCAGCGGGGCGGTACGCGGGAAGCTCGGCCCTGGAAGGCGGCTGCACCGTGATCTTCGCATCCGAGGTCTTCGTTTCCCGTGCCATGAGCCTCCGCTCCGATTCAGGCCGTTCGTACCGCGTCGGCATCGCGCTGCGCGCGCGCCGCCTCGCGCACGGCGTGGACGATCTTCGTGAATCCGGTGCAGCGGCACAGGTTTCCCGAGAGCGCGTCGCGGATCTCGCCGTCGGTCGGGTCGGCGTTCCGGTCGAGCAGCGCCTTCGCGGCGAGGATCAAGCCCGGCCCGCAGAAGCCGCATTGCAGCGCCGCGCTTTCCTCGAAGGCCTTTTGCAAGGGGTGCAAGCCCCCGGCGCTGGCGAGTCCCTCGATGGTGATCACTTCGCGTCCCTGCGCCTGCCCGGCCAGCATCAGGCATGCGTTCACCGGCTTGCCGTCCACCAGCACCGTGCAGGCACCGCAATCGCCGGCGTCGCAGCCGAGCTTGGCGCCGGTGAGCTGCAGGTGGTCGCGCAGGAGCGCGAGCAGAGTCGTTTCGGCCGGAACCGAGACGCTGCGCGCTTCGCCGTTGATGATCATGGAAACATCCATGGCGTCCTCAGCGTCTCCTCGTGCGCGCCTGCACGTTTTCGAGGGCGCGCCGGGTGAGCACCGCGATCAGGTCGCGCCGGTACTCGGCCGAGGCGCGAAAATCCGTGATGGGCCGGGCTTCGGCGGCCGCGATCCGTCCCGCCTCGCGCATCGCCTCGGGCGAAATCGCGCGGCCCTCGAGATAGGCTTCGGCTTGCGCGGCGCGAATCACCGTCGGCGCCACCGCGCCGAGCGCGATGCGGGGCTCGACGAAGACGGCGGGCGTGCCGCCCGAGTGGAAGCTCGCGGCGACATTGACGAGTGCCAGCGCTTGCCCCTTGCGCAGGCCGAATTTCTGGAAGTCCGCGGGTTTGCCGAGGCTCGTCCTCGGGATCAGGATGTCGAGCAGCAGCTCGTCGGGCCGGAGGGCGGTCCGGCGCGGCCCGACGAAGAATTGCTCGAGCGCCATTTGGCGCCGTCCGGCCGGACCTGCGATCGTGATCCGCGCTTCCAGCGCGACCAGGACGGGCCCTCCGTCGAGCGAGGGCACGCAATTGGCGAGGTTGCCGCCGAGCGTGCCCAGGCTGCGGGTCTGCACCGCGCCGATCGAACGGCTCGCCGCGGCTACCGCCGGCACCTCCTTCTGGATCAGCGGCGAATCGAGAATCTCCTCATGGGTGACCGCGGCGCCGATCACGAGGCCTTCTTCGGTCATCGCGATGCGCCTCATGTCGCTTGCGCGCGAGATGTCGATGACGACCGCCGGCGCGTGCTCGGCGGATTTCAGCTCCACCAGCAGGTCGGTTCCCCCGGCGACGAGACGCGCGCCGGCGCCGGCCCGGGCGAGCGCGGCGATCGCTTCGGCCGAATCGCGCGCGAGGATGAAATCGAACGGCTTCATGAGCTCCTACCGTTTCAGCAGCGGACTGCCGTACAGGCCGGTCGGCTTGGCGAGGAGAATGAGCAGCATGACGGCGAACGGCGCCATCTGCGCGAGCGGCGCGTAGACGAGGGAGCCGAGGGAAACGACCTGCCCGACGATGAGCGCGGACACGAGCGTTCCCTTGATGCTCCCCAGCCCGCCGATGATGACCACCATGAACACGAAGGCCAGCACCTCGAGGCCCATCTGCGGGTCCACCATGATGAGCGGCGCGTGCAGTCCGCCGGCGAGTCCCGACAGGCTCCCCGCAATGACGAAGGTGATCGTGAAAAGCCGCGACACGTTGATGCCGAGGCCCTCGACGTGCTCCACGTTCTCGATGCCGGCCCGGATCGCCTTGCCGATGATGGTCCGGTTGAGAAAGACCCAGATGGCCGCATAGACGAGGAAAGCGATCGCGATCACGATCAGGCGGTATACGGGCACCTCGGTGCCGAGAACGCTCATCTGGGCTTCGACGGGGGAGGGCACCGGGCGGGGCACCACCCCCCAGATGAACTTGATGACGCCGACGCCGCCGATGAGGATCCCGAACGACGTGATCATGCTGAAGGTCAGTTCGCGCTCGTAGATGCGCCGGAAAACGAGCCGTTCCACGCCTAAGGCGCACAGCCCCGCGACGACGACGCCCGCGAGCACCCCGAGCCACACGTTGCCTGCGGCGAGACTCACCGAGTAGGCGAGGTAGGCGCCGACCGAATAGTAGAGCAGCTGGTCGAGGCTGATGATGCGCATCAGGCCGAAGCACAGCGACAGCCCGATCGCCATCAAAAAAAAGATGGCGCCTATGCTCAATCCGAAGATGATTCCGGAGGTGAGGAGTTGCATGTCGATCACAGGGCCTTGCCTCCGCTCTCATCGTCCTTGCGCCGGCGGCTCCCGAGGCGCAGCGCCGCCTTCTTCAGCAGCGGATCCAGAGTTCCCCAGATGCCTTTCTCCCCGGCAAGCATGATGAACACCAGCAGGAAACCGATGAACAGCTCCCAGTTGCCGATCAGCTTGCTGATCAGGTCTTTCATCCCGGTATAGGCGACCGAGCCGACGATCGGTCCGTAGAGCGCGCCGACGCCGCCCAGTATCGTGACCACGACGGGATCGGCGGCGCGGTGAGCACTGGTCATCTCCGGGCTCACGAAGCCGAGATAGATCGCGTACATCGCGCCGGCGAGTGCGGTCGTGGTGTTGGCGATGACGAAGGCGAGCAGGCGGATTCTGAAGTTGCTGTACCCCAGGAACGCCAGCTTGTCCTCGTTGACCTTGGTCGCGAGGCAGCAGGCTCCGTAGAGCGTGTCGTCCAGATGCTTGTAGAACGCCCACAGGGCAAACGCCACGGCGAGAGCGAAGATGAAGAACTGCGCCGGTCGCGTGATGTCGAGCACGGGGGTGGGCGACATGGTGGTCAGGAACCACAGGCCGTTGTCGCCGTGTGTGATGGGCGCCAGCACCTTCTGCATCAGATAGAAAATGATCACTGTCAGCGCGAGATTCACCAGTGCGAAATAGTCGCTGCGCAGCTTCACGAAGAGGGGGCCTACGGCGAGCGACACGGCAAGGCCCGCGGCGATCCCGATCAGGATGCCGAGGTACGGATTGGTGCCGAAGTAGTAGAGATAGAACGCCGTGGCGTAGGCGCCGGTCGCGAGGTACGCCGGCTGCCCGAACGATATGAAGCCGACGCGCCCGAGGAGGAAATTGCAGCCGATCGTATAGACGGAAAAGATCAGCACCTCGATCGCGAAGGGCAGCGGCAGGAATATCCGCAGCACGCCCACCAGGGCGAAGGCGGTGAGAAGCCCCCACCACCAGGCGAGCGGTTTCATCACGGCTGCGCCGAGCTTGCTCACAGGTATTCCTCGAAAACCTCGATCCGGATCGATTCCCTGTCGGCGAGCTTCGCGGCGACCTTCCCCTCCTTCAGCGCGTAGACCTTGTCGGCGAGGGCGCACACGAGCGGCAGGTTCTGCTCGACGATCACCAGGGCCGTCTTCTTGCTCAATTCCCGAAAAACCTCCTGCAGCTGGGCGACGACGCTCGGCGCGAGTCCCTCGGTCGGCTCGTCGACGAGCAGCAGTCTTGGACTGCCCAGCAAGGCGCGCGCGATCATCAGCATCTGACGCTCGCCGCCGCTGAGGTGTCCTCCCTTGCGGCCCATCAGCACCTTCAGCTTCGGGAAATAGTCCGTCACCCGGTCCCAGTCGTAATCCTTGGTCGCGTAGCTGCCCAGCTCGAGGTTTTCCCGGACGGTAAGATCGGAGAACACCTTCTTGTCCTGGGGTACGTACTTGATGCCCAACTTGGCGATGTCGTAGGGCGCACGGCCGATGAGGCTTGCGCCGTCGGAGGCGATCGAGCCCGAGCTCGGTCTCAGGAACCCCGCGATGCTCTTGAGCAACGTGGTCTTGCCGGCGCCGTTGCGTCCCACGCAGGCGACGATCTGCCTGGGCGCCACGTCGAGGCCGACATCGAACAGGACCTTCGCTTCTCCGTAAGCGACGGAAAGGCCGCGGACCGCCAGTATGGCTTCGCCGTTCATCGTGCCTTCGCGCTCGCCGCTTCGCCGGCGCCACTGCCGATCTGCCAGTAGCTCCGCCGCACTTCCGGATGGCGAAGGCACTCGTCGGGCTCCCCGTCGGCGATGATCCTGCCTTCGTGCATCACGGTGAGCCTCTGCACGAAGTCCTTCACGTGCGAGAGTTTGTGCTCCACGATCAGGATGGTTTGCCTGCCTGCGTGGCGGCGAAGCACGTCGAGCACGGCCTTGATCTCGGATTCGGACAGGCCCGCCAGCGGCTCGTCGAGCAGGAGCACCTTGGGCTCGACGAGGATGGCCATCGCGATCTCCAGGCGCCGTTTCTCCCCGAGGCTCAGATGGATTACCTGCCGGTCGAGCACGTGCCTCAGGCCGAAAGTTTCGACGATCGCGGTGATCCTTTCGTCGTTCCGGTGCCGCTTGCGGGTGTTGATGAGCAGCTGCAGCAGCGATGACTTCCGGTGGGCGCGGAAAAAGGCGAGCACGAGGTTGTCGGCCACGCTCAGGTTCTCGAACGTGGAAGTGAGCTGGAAAGTGCGCATCATGCCGCGGGCGACGCGCTCCTGCGGCGTCGTGCGGGTGATGTCCCTGCCCTCGTAGCGGATCGTGCCTTCGTCGGGGGAAAAGTACCCGGTGAGGAGATTGAACAGCGTGGTTTTCCCCGAGCCGTTCGAGCCGATGATTCCGGCTATTTCATTTTCGCGCAGTGTGAAGTCGATGTTGTCGACGGCGACCAGGGTACCGAAGCGTTTCGTGATGCCTTCGGCCCGGATGATTTCCACGCCCGCGCTCACGGTTCGCCTCGATCGGCTGTCCGGTCCCGGCGAGCTCTGGAGCCGGTCGGGACAGGGACAGCTTCCGTCTGCCCGGAGAAAGGCGCTAGTAGCCGAGGGAGCTCAAGGTCGGCATGACCGATTCGCCGCCCTGCGCGCCGATGACGGTGAACAGGTCCCACTCGTTCTTCCGCTCGCCTGCTCCCTTCCCCTTCACCAGGAACGCGGCGTACTTGTACGCGGCGGCATGGTCCTGGCGCCACGTTGCCGGGCCCTTGACCGTGTTGAAGGCGCCCTGGTTCGCCATCAGGGCGGCGGACACTTTCGACGGGTCGAGGGACTTGGCGGCTTCGAAGCCCCTGAACATTTCCATGTATGCGACGTAGGCGATGGTCGCGTACGCGTCGGGCGGCGTCTTGTATTTCGCGCGAAAGAGATTCGTGAACTCCTGGGCGCTCTTCGCCACTTCCTTGTCCGGGAACGCAGCGAGGTCGTAGTAGAAATAGTGCATGGCGTAGACGCCTTCGAGCGCTTCGGGGGGGAGCCCCTTGGCGACGACGTTGGTGATGAAGGCGTTGAAGATGGTCATCTCCTTGCCGAGGCCCATCTGCTGCACCTGCTTGAGGAGCGCCACCGCGTCCGCGGCGAATTGCGCCGCGATGAACACGTCGGGCTTGGCGGCGCGCACCTTCTGCAGGATGGTGGTGAAATCGCCGGTTCCGAGCGGGACTTCGTCGTAACCCACGATCTGCGCGCCGGATTCCTTGGCGGCGGCGTAGGCGCCGTCGCGCATGTCCCAGCCCCAGCTGTCCGAGCGCGCCAGGAAGAAGATGCGCTTCTTGCCGAGCGTTTTGACGGCCGCCTGCCCGGCCATGTAGCCGACGCTCCAGGGGCTGTAGGCGGCTGCGAAGGTGGAATCCGCGAGCTTGCCTTTCTGGAACGCCTCCTTCGCCATGACGCATACCGGGAAGTAGGGCATGGGCTCCTTGGTGACCACGGCGTTGATGGCGTAGGCGAGCGGCGCCCAAGTCTGGCCGCCCACGCCTTTCACGCCTTCGTCGATCATGTAGCGATAACGCCGCACGCCGATGTCGAGCTTCGCTTCGTCGTCGGCGGTCACGCTTTCCACCGCGACCTTGCCCCAGGGCATGCTGAGGCCGCCCCGTTTGTTGATGACCTCCACCGCGAGCTCCGCGCCTTGCTTCTGGGTCTCGGCGACGGCGGCGAACGTGCCGGTGAGCGGAAGCAGGATGCCGATCTTGATTTTCGTCGGATCGGCTGCCGCAGCCGTTCCCTGATGCAGAATGCCGGAAAGCAGAAATATCGAAAGAAAGACTGAAAGCTTGTTCATGGCCTACCCCCCTCTATGCCAGTGAGCGAGTACGACAATTACCACCTCCGCTCTTGAGCCATTTGATGTAGGTCAAAGCCGTTGGTGGCGGAGCCGCCGGCTCGCGGCAGGTCGCGCCTCAGGCGGCTCGCTGCGCGAGCTTCTCGCGGAGATAGCCCACCAGGTTGTCGAGGGTCACGAGCTTGCCGTAGTCCGCCTCCGGGATGTCGACCTTCAGTTTCTCGTGCAGCGCGACGAGGACGTTGAGCCAGTCCATCGAGTCGAGGTCGATCTGGTCGCGCAAGGGCCGGTCGGCCCGCAGCTCGCTTTCCTCGAGCTCCGGCGCGATCGACTTGATGGCTCCGAGAACGCGGGCCCTGATTTCGGTGTCGTTCACAGTTCCTCCGGGTGCTGAAGGCGCTCGCGCAGCTCGGCGAGGAAGCGCGCGCCGCGAATACCGTCGCTCGCGCGGTGGTCGGCGGACAGGCTTGCGGTGACGAGCGGCAGGGCGAGCACTTGCCCGTTCTCCGACCACGGCCGCGTCTGCATGCGTCCGAAGCCCACCAGCGCGACCTGCGGCGGATAGATGACGCCGAATACCGCGTCGATGCCCTGCTCACCGAGGTTGGTGACCGTGATCGTCGGATCCGACATCTCGGAGCTGCGCAGCGAGCCCGCCCGCACGCGGGCGACGAGATCGCTCAAGGCCCGCATGAGCTCGGGGAGGCTCTTCTTGTCGACGTCGTGGATGGCGGGGGGGATGAGTCCGCCCTGCCTGATCGAGATGGCGACGCCGATGTGCACGCCCGTCGCCGGCTCGAA
>JBGQKK010000093.1:0-10454 GCA_041499545.1 Gammaproteobacteria bacterium
CCTTTCGCGTTCGACTTGCATGTGTAAGGCATGCCGCCAGCGTTCAATCTGAGCCAGGATCAAACTCTTCAATTCAAATTTGACCTGATCAATCGCTATGCGATTGCGCGAGCCCTGCGATCGACTGCAGAGCCCACTACTCACTCAAAGGTCATTGCAAAGGTAATGAAAAAACCTTGCTAGACCTGGTGTGAGCTTGGATAAAGCTTTGTGCAACACCGGCGCGCTCGCGCGCGTTCAGTGTCGCTGGCTTCACCCAGCGCCCACACCTATCGGCTGTTCGATTTGTTAAAGAGCATCCCCGGGTGGGGTTTCCTGAGACGGGCTGAACTCCATGACTTTGGAGTTGGTTGCGGGGATAGGATTTGAACCTATGACCTTCGGGTTATGAGCCCGACGAGCTGCCAGACTGCTCCACCCCGCGCCCGGTACAGAAGCGGAATTATAGCGGTTGGAGCGAAGAGCTGTCAAACCATTTTGCGCCGCAACAAGCGCTTGCAGTCCCCCTTATTCGCATCGCCCTCGGTCGTCCGGACGCCAGGGATTGTTGAAGGTGCTCAGGGATTCCAGAAACACGAGCAGATCGGTCTGCTCCTGTGCGGTGAGCCGCAACGGCTTCAGCGCGCTGCGGCCGCCGGGCTGCGGCCGCTCCGGGTTCAGCTCGGAATAGTGCCGCACCACATCGACGAGCCTCTCGATCTCGCCGTGGTGGCCGTACGGGGCGGTGAGCAGCATGTGGCGCAGTGTCGGCACCTTGAACGCGCCGGGATCGCCCTGCCCCTGCATGACGCGGCGCGTCCCTTCCGCGGTGGATCGCGCCGGATCGTCGTTGTACGGCCCCAGCAGGTTGAAAGGGCTCCCGCGCACGCGCTTCGCGCCCTCGACGCGCCCGACATCGGTGCGCGCGCTCAGGGTGGAAAAGCCGTTGTCGTGAAATTCGCCGTTGCTGAAGTTCGGCCCGGAGTGGCACGCGTCGCAGCCTCCCTTGCCGATGAAGATCTTCAGCCCGCGCTGTGCCGCCTCGGAATATTGCCAGGTCCCGACTCGCTCGCCGCGCGCGAGGGCGTCGCGGAACCGGTCAAAAGGCGTGGGCGGGCTGTCGAGCGTTTCCTGGAACGCGGCGAGCGCCTTGGCGATATCCACGAGGACCCGTTGGTCGTCGCTTGCCGACGGAGCCGACCCGAAGCTCTTGCGGTAGCGGCACGCAAGCTGCTCGTCGTTGCGCACCAGCTCGGCGACGTGGTGCGGGCTCGCTCCCAGCTCGCGCGGATCGAGGATCGGACGGATGCTCTGCGCCCACAGGCTGTCGGAAGCGCCGTCCCAGCCGAACCAGCGGCCGAGCCTGACGTTCATCAGCGTCGGCGTGTTGCGGTCGACTTCGGCCGCCGCGGCCCCGCGCGTCTGGTTGTCCGTCCAGTTGCGTTCGGGCACATGGCAGGTTCCGCAGGAGAACTTGCCGGCCGCGGAAAGGCGCTGATCGAAGAAAAGCCGCTCGCCGAATTCGATCGCCTCGCGCTTGCCCGAGACCCGGTTGCTGGGATCGTTCCTCACCGGGGCCGGCCAGGGGCCGTGGGCGAGGATCGCGCGGATCTCGCTCTCGGAGAACGCCGGCGGGTCCTCGGCAGCGGCGGCCCGCGAGGCCAGTACGGCGAGCGTGCACGACAGCACGATCGTCGCTCTCATCCCGGACCTCACGTCCGCTCCGTCTCGCCGGAGCGCGGCTGCCATACCATCAGCCGCTTCTCCGCGATCCCCACGGCCCAATCGAGGGTCAGCGCGAAAGCGGTGAGCAGCAGAATCCCGGCCACCACGGTGTTCATGTCGAAGAACCCCTCGGCTTGATGTATGAGATAGCCTACTCCTCTTGCCGATCCGAGGTATTCCCCTACCACCGCCCCGACGAAAGCGAGCCCCACCGAGTTGTGCAGGCTCGCGAACACCCAGCTCATCGCGCTCGGCACGTAAACATGCCGCAACAGCTGCCGGCGGTTCGCCCCGAGCATGCGCGCGTTGGCGAGCACCACCGGGCTCACCTCCCTCACGCCCTGATACACGTTGAAGAACACGATGAAGAACACCAGCGTCACACCGAGCGCCACCTTCGAGGCGATATCGAGGCCGAACCAGACGAAAAAAATCGGCGCGAGGATCACCCGCGGCATGGCGTTGATCGCCTTGATGTAGGGATCGAGAATCGCCGACGCCGCCGGCGCCAGGGCGAGCCACAGGCCGACGATCACGCCGAACACCGTGCCGATGAGGAACGCGAGCAGCGTCTCGATCAGGGTCACCCAGAGATGCTCGTAGATTTCCCCCGAGACGAACCAGCGCCACAGGCGCGCGGCCACCTTGAGCGGCTCGCCGAAGAAGAACGCCGCCTGGTTGGGCTCGGAAAAGTAGATCGGCGGCAGCAGCGTCGGGCTCGTCAGCACATGCCAGGCGAGGAAGAGGAGCGCCAGCAGAACGGCCTGGTAGAGGCGCAGCCGCAGGCGTCCCTTGCGCGCGCTATTGTCTCTGCTGTCGCGCATAACCCTTGAGCACTTCTTCCTTCATCGAGTGCCAGATCCGGGTATGGATTTCGATGAAACGCGGCGCAAGCCGAATCTCCGCTACGTCCCGCGGCCGCGGCAGGTCGATCGGATAGTCCCCGATGGCATGCGAGGCCGGTCCGGCCGAAAGCACCACGACGCGGTCGGACAGCGAGATCGCCTCCTCCACATCGTGGGTGATGAACACCACCGACTTGCGGTCCGCGCCCCACAGCTCGAGCAGCTCGTTCTCCATCAGCTGGCGCGTCTGGATGTCGAGCGCCGAGAAAGGCTCGTCCATCAGCAGGATCTGCGGATTGAGGATCAGCATTTGAGCGAGCGCCACGCGCTTGCGCATGCCGCCGGACAGCTGATGCGGGAAGCGTTTCTCGAACCCGGCGAGGCCGACCCGCTTCAGCCATTCGCGGCCACGCCCCGCCGCCTCCTCCCGGTCGATGCCGTGGAACTCGAGACCCGCGGCGACGTTCTCCAGGGTATTGCGCCAGGGCATCAGAGCGTCGGCCTGAAACATGTAGCCCGCGCGGGAGTTGATTCCCGCGAGCGGCTCGCCGAAAACCTTCACCGACCCCGCCGAAGGTTGCAGCAGCCCGGCTGCGACGTTGAGCAGCGTCGATTTCCCGCAGCCCGTCGGGCCGACCACCGAGACGAATTCCCCTTCGGCGACGCGCAAGGTCGCGCCGTGCACCGCGGTGTAGCGCCCGGACGCGTCCCCCCGGGAAGAAAAGGTGCAGTCGATGTCCTCGAGCGCGAGAGCGGAGGTCATGGTTGCCTTGTCATTCCGAGCGCAGCGAGGAATCTGCCTTTCCGGCGTCGAAAAGCAGATCCCTTGTGCGCCTTCGGCGCTCCTCGGGATGACCGCGCATCCGCGCGGTCACTTGTACTTCGCGTTCGCTTTCTTGACGAACTCGTTCGTATAGGTCAGGTCGAGCTTGATTTCGCTCGCCTTCACCTCGGGATTGAAGGACGGAATCACCTTGAGCGCGTTCTTCGCGCCGGCATCGGAGATCGTTCCGTCGGTCGAGATCGCTTCCTTTACTTTGTTGAACGAGAAGAGATACAGCGCCTTGTCTCCCAGCAGATACGACTCGGGGACGGTGCGCAGCAAGTCCTGCGCGGAAGCCGTGTGGATCCATTTGTCGGCGCGCACGATGGCGTTGGTCAGCGCCTGGACGGTGTTCGGGTTTTTCTTGATGAAATCGATCGGCGCATACAGACATCCCGCCGGCATCGGCCCGCCCAGCACCTGCTCGGTCCCTTTCAGGGTGCGCGTGTCGGCGATGATCTTGACGTCGCCGTCCTGCTCGAGCTTGGTCATCACCGGATCGGTGTTGGACACGGCGTCGATCTGGCCGCTCTTCAGCGCGGTGATCGCGGTCGCGCCGAGGCCGACGCCGACCACCGAGATGTCGGAGGGCTTGAGGCCGTCCCTGGAGATGAAGTAGTTGACGATCATGTGCGTGCTCGAGCCCGGCGCCGAGACGCCCACCTTGAGGCCCTTCAGATCCTTCGGCGACTTGTAGGTCTTGGCCCTGGCGGCGGAGATCCCGATCGCGATCTGCGGCGCGCGCCCCTGCTGCACGAAGCACTGCAGGTACTGGCCCTTGGGCTGCATGTTCAGCGTGTGCTCGTAGGCCCCGGACACGACCTCGGCGCTCCCGCCCACGACGGCTCTGAGCGCCTGCGAGCCTCCGGCGAAGTCGCTGATATTGAGCGTCAGGCCTTCGTCTTTGAAATAGCCGAGCTGCTCGGCGATGGTGAGCGGCAGGTAGTAGAGCGAGGCCTTGCCTCCGACCGCGACGCGGACCTCCTTTTTCTCCAAGCCTTGGGCGCCCGAAAGCACGGGCAGCCCGGCGACAAGTAGCGCGGCCAAGAACCTAAGGAATGACATTAGGAGTCTCCTTTAATATATTGATTATACTATTTAATAATTATATGTATAAAGACCGCCTGCGGCCGCGAGATGCTCACACGCGAAGGTCGCCTCTGTCAATGCGCTAGAACAAGGAGCCCTGCGGTGCATTGGGGCGTCGGAACTTGCCCGAGTCCAGCCGGAAGCGCTTGTCTGCGTTCAGACCCAGCCGCTTGCAGGCCACGTTGAAGCGCTTGCGCAGCAGGTCGGCGAATTGGCCTTCGCCCTTCATCCGGCTGCCGAATTCCGGGTCGTTCTCGCGGCCCCCGCGCAGGTCGCGGATGCGCGCCATGATGTGCGCGGCCCTCAGCGGATGGTGTTGCTCCAGCCAGTTCTTGAAGAGATCCTTCACCTGCCAGGGAAGGCGCAGCAGCGTGTATCCCGCGGTGAGCGCGCCCGCGGCAGCGGCGCGCCCGAGCACCGCTTCCATGTCCTTGTCGTTGAGGAAGGGAATGACCGGCGCCACGAACACGCCGCAGGGAACGCCGCGCGCGGCGAGCCGGCGCAGCGTTTCGACGCGGCGATACGGCGCGGCGGCGCGCGGTTCGAGCGTCCGCGCGATTTCGCCGTCGAGCGTGCCGATGGAGACGAACACCTGGACCAGGTCCTCGCGCGCCATCGGCTCGAGCAGATCCAGATCCCGCTCGATGAGCGAGCCCTTGGTGACGATTCCCACCGGATGGCGGAATTCCCAGAGGACTTCGAGGATGCCGCGCGTGATGCGCTGCGCGCGCTCCGCCGGCTGGTAGGGGTCGGTGTTCGCACCGAGCGAAATCAGCTCGCAGCGGTAATCCGGGCGGGACAGTTCCTTGCGCAGCAGCTCGGCCGCGTTTTCCTTCGCGAAGATGCGCGTCTCGAAATCCAGGCCGGGCGAAAGGCCGAGGTAGGCATGGCTGGGCCGCGCGTAGCAATAAATGCAGCCGTGCTCGCAGCCCTGATAGGGATTGATCGACTGGCTGAACGGAAGGTCGGGGGAGTCGTTGCGCGAGATGATCGAGCGCGCCTGCTGCAGGGTGATCACCGTTTGCGGGTGCGACTCGATGTGATCGTCGTCGTCCCGGTCGCGCTCGAGCTTCTCGAATCGGCCGCGCGGATTGTCCGCAGCGCCGCGTCCCTTGATCGCCGCCCGCGGCTTGTCCATGGGCAGCCTAGACGGCCTTGCGCTCGCGCAGGCGCGCGATTTCCGCACGCCCGTAGCCGTGGGCGGCAAGCACCGCGTCGGTGTGCTCGCCCAGGGCCGGCCCGACCCAGTCGATGTCACCCGGCGTATCCGAGAGCTTGGGCACGATCCCGGGCACTTTGAGCGGCGTGCCGTCGGCGAGCTTCACCTGCCGGATCATGTCGCGCGCCAGGTACTGCGCGTCGGCCGCGATGTCGGCCATGCTGTAGATCTTGCCGCTCGGCACCTGCGCCGCATTCAGGGCGCTCAACGCCTCCTCCGCGTCGTGCTTTTCGGTCCACGCGCCGATGGCGGCATCGAGCTCCTCGGCGCGCTTGCTGCGCCCGGCATTGTCCGCGAGCAAGGAATCGTCGGCGAGGTCGCTGCGCCCGATCACCTGCATCAGGCGCTTGAAGATGCTGTCGGCGTTCGCGCCGATCACGACGTGCTGCCCGTCGCGCGTCAGGTAGGTGTTCGAGGGCACGATGCCGGTGAGATTGGTGCCGGTGCGCTCGCGGATCTCCTCGAACAGATCGTATTCGGGTAGCGCGCCCTCCATCATGTTGAACACGGCCTCGTAGAGCGCGACGTCCACGACCTGTCCCTTTCCGGAACCGCGGCCGCCGCTCGCGTCGCGGTGGTGCAGCGCCATGAGAACGCCGATCACGCCGTGCAGGGAGGCGAGCGCATCGCCGATCGACAGGTTCGGGCGCACCGGCGGCCGATCCGGGAATCCCGTCACGTAGCGCAGGCCGCCCATCGATTCGGCGATCGCGCCGAACCCGGTCTGGTCGCGGTACGGCCCGGACTGCCCGAAACCCGAAAGCCGCAGCATGACGAGCCCGGGGTTGTCCGCCGCGAGGCTGTCGTAGCCCAGGCCCCATTTCTCGAGCGTTCCGGGCCGGAAGTTCTCGATCACCACGTCGGCGTCCTTCGCGATCCGGCGCACGATCTCCTGCCCTTCGGGCAGGCGCAGGTCGGCGGTCACGGATTTCTTGTTGCGGTTCTGTACGTACCACCACAAGGACGTCCCCGCGTGGAGCTTCCTCCACTTGCGCAAGGGGTCGCCTTCGGGCGGCTCGATCTTGATGACCTCGGCGCCGAAGTCGGCGAAGAACTTCCCGGCGAACGGGCCCGCGATGAGCTGGCCCAGCTCGACGACCTTCACCCCCGCAAGAGGCTTGGCGGTCATAACGTTACGAGGGGATACCTCCCCTCGTGCTCCCCTACTTCGGGTGTATTCATTCGTTGTTCACACCGGCCGGCGCTCGACCACGGCCTGGGCGAGCGTTCCCGTATCGACGTACTCGAGCTCGCCGCCGACCGGAATGCCGCGCGCGATGCGGGTGAGACGCAGCCCGCGGTCTTTGAGCATTTCGCCGATGTAGTGCGCGGTCGCCTCGCCTTCGTTGGTGAAGTTGGTCGCGACGATGACTTCCTTCACCTCGCCGCCCGCGAGGCGCCGCTGCATCACGTCCAGCCCGATCTCCCGGGGGCCGATGCCGTCGAGCGGCGACAGGCGCCCCATGAGCACGAAATACAGGCCGCTGTACGCGAGGGTCTGCTCCATCATCAGCAGGTCGCCGGGCGTCTCGACCACGCACAGCTGCGAGGCGTCGCGCTTGGGCGAGGCGCACAGGGCGCACAGCTCGTTTTCGGAGAAAGTATTGCACTTGGCGCAGCGGCGAATGCTCTTCAGCGCCCTCGCGAGGGACTCCGCGAGCCTCGCGGCGCCCTCCTTGTCGTGCTGCAGGAGATGATACGCGGTGCGCTGCGCCGACTTGGGCCCGATGCCGGGAATGCAGCGCAGCGCTTCGATCAGGTCCTCGAGCGCGCCGGGTGACTTCATCGTGTAGCGTTCAGAAGGGCAGCTTGAATCCCGGAGGAAGGCCCATGCCGCCGGCAAGCGCACCCATTTTCTCCTGCACCGCCGCTTCGACCTTGCGCACCGCATCGTTCACGGCCGCGGCGACGAGGTCCTCGAGCATCTCCCTGTCGTCACCGAGCAAGGACGGGTCGATGTGCACCCGCTTGACGTCGTGCTTGCAGGTCATGGTCACCTTGACCATGCCCGCGCCCGACTGGCCTTCCACTTCCACCGACGCGAGCTCCTCCTGGAGCTTGCGCATGTTCTCCTGCATCCGCTGGGCCTGCTGCATCAGCCCCGCGAGTTGTCCCTTCATCATTCCCGGTCTCCCGCTATCCGATCATCTACTGCGCCGGCTTGATCGAGGACTCGACGATGGTCGCGTCGAAGTTCTCGACCAGGTCGCGAACGAATGCATCCTGGCTGATCGCTGCGGCCGCGCGGTCGCGCGCGGTGTTGCCTGCGGTTTCGCCGACGCGCACCGTGAGCCGCACCGGCTTGCCGAAGTGCTCCTGCAAGGCTCCGCGCAGCTTGTCCTGGAAGCTCTTCTCGGCGAGGTGCTTCGCCGCCTTCGGCACGCACAGCTCGAGCGACTCCCCGTCGAAGCCCTGCAGCTCGCTTGCCTGGGCAAGCTGCTTGGCGACGCCGCCCAGATTGAGCGAATTCGCGAGCTTCGGCCAGTCCCCGTCGAATCCCGCGTGGCGCTGCCCGCCCCCCTTGACGGTCTCCGGACGCAGGTCTGCGCCGCCCTTGCCGCGCTCGGCCGCGCCCTTCTCCTCCGTCGCAAAAGCCAGCATGCGCAGCAGCGCCATGGTGAAGCCCGCGAAGTCGTCCGGCGCAAACGGCAGATCCTGGCGGCCGTGGATCGAAATCTGATAGAACAGCTGCACGTCCTCGGGATCGAGCGCCTTCGCCAGGGCCGCAAGCCGCTCTCGCAGCGCGCCGCCCGCATCGACCGCTTCGGGCGCCGCCTGCGCGAGCGCGACCCGGTGCAGCAGCAAGCCGAGATCCTGGAGCGCCCCGTCGAAAGCGACGCTGCGCGAGTGCATTTCCTCGGCCACCGCGAGCAGCGCGCGCGCGTCCCCTCGGGCGATGCTCTCGAGGATCGTATACAGATAGGCGTCGTCGATCGCCCCGAGCATGGCGCGCACGCCCTCCTCCGTGACCTTGCCGCCGCCGTGGGCGATGGCCTGGTCGAGCAGCGACAGGGCATCGCGCATGCTCCCGCGGGCGGAGTCCGCCAGGAGCTTTAGCGCCGCTTCCTCGGCGGTGATTTTTTCCTCCGCGAGGATTCGCGCCAGGTGAGCGGCGATCGCGGGCGGGGGCATCTGCTTCAAGTTGAACTGCAGACAGCGCGACAGCACGGTCACGGGAATTTTCTGCGGATCCGTCGTGGCGAGGATGAACTTGATGTGCTCGGGCGGCTCCTCCAGGGTCTTCAGCATCGCGTTGAACGCCGAGGTCGAGAGCATGTGAACTTCGTCGATCACGTAGACCTTGAACCTGCCGCGGGTCGGCGCATAGACGGCGTTCTCCAGCAGCTGGCGCATCTCGTCCACCTTGGTGTTGGTCGCGGCGTCGACTTCGATCAGGTCGACGTAGCGGCCCGCGTCGATCTCGAGGCAGGTGGAGCATTTTCCGCAGGGGTGGGAGCTGATTCCCGTCTCGCAGTTCAGGGACTTGGCGAGGATGCGCGCGAGGGTCGTCTTGCCGACGCCGCGCGTTCCGGAGAACAGGTAGGCGTGATGGAGGCGCTTCTCGTCGAGCGCGTGGCGCAGCGCCCTGACGACGTGCTCCTGCCCGACCAGCGACTCGAAATTGCGCGGCCGCCACTTGCGCGCGAGGACTTGGTAGGACATGAAGCCGATTTTACCAGCCGCGACAAGCGGCGGTTCGGGTGAACCGATCCGCTACTTGCCGTCCGCCTTTTGCGGAAGGGCGACGGCGTCGGCCGCGTCGACCCAGCCTCCCCCCATCGCCTTGTAGACGTTGATCAGCTGGGTGTAGCGCTCGGCCTGGGTGTTCACGGCGGTGAGCTCGGCGGAGAACAGATCGTTCTCGGCAAAGAGCACCTCGATGTAGCTCACCACGCCGTTGTCGAAGCGCAGGCGCGAGAGCCGGGCGTAGTCGCGCAGGGCAAGCACCCGCCTTGCCTGCGCCTCGGATTCCTCGCGCTTCTTCTGCGAGCCGATGAGAGCGTCGCTGGTCTCGCGAAATGCGTTGAGGATGGTCTGCCGGTAGAAAAGCGCCGCCTCCTGCTGGGCAGCCTCGGCAGTCTGCACCTGGCCGCTGATCGCGCCGAAGGTGAAGATCGGCCCGGCGAGGCCTGCCCCGACGGACCAGGTACGCGCCGGCCCGGTGAGGAAGTCGCCCGCCGCCGTGCTCAACGAGCCGAACAGGCCGGTGATCGAGATCGTAGGGAAATAGAGCGACTTGGCCACGCCGATGTTGGCGTTGACGGCGACGAGGTTCTGCTCCGCCTGCAGGATGTCCGGGCGGCGCTCCAGCAGCTCGGAGGGCAGCCCCGCGGGGATGGCCGGAGGAACCAGCTCATCGATCGACTTGCCGCGCGGGATCGCCCCCGGATTGCGGCCGAGCAGCACTGAAATCAGGTTCTCCTGCGCGGCGATCTGCTGCTCCAGGGAGGGAATCGTCGCGAGCGCCAGCTGGTACTGCGACTCGATCTGCGCGAGCTCGACTTCCGAAACGACCCCGCCCTTGAAGCGCAGCTGGAACAGATCCTTAGTGTCGGCGTAGTTCCGGGCCGTGGTCCGCGCGATCTCGAGCTGCCGATCCAGCGCCCGCAGCGCGATGTAGCTCGTCGCGGCCGTGGTGACGATCGACAGGATGACGCCGCGCCGCCCCTGCTCGCTCGCGTACACCTGGGCCTGAGCGGCCTCGCTTTGCCGCCTGACGCGGCCGAAGAGATCGATCTGCCAGGCGGCGTTGAGGCTGCCCTGGTAGAGCGAG
>JBGQKK010000094.1:0-10449 GCA_041499545.1 Gammaproteobacteria bacterium
ACGCGAGTAGGGGTGCTGGGGCGCGTTGAAGAAACGCCCGCTTTCAGCGACCTCGACCATCTGCCCGGCGTACATCACCGCGACGCGGTGCGCCATCTGCGCAACGATCCCGAGGTCGTGGGTGATGAGCAGGATCGCCATGCCGTTCTTCCGCTGCAGCTCGCGCAGCAGCTCGAGCACCTGCGCCTGGATGGTCACGTCGAGCGCCGTCGTCGGCTCGTCGGCGATGAGCAGGTCCGGCCCGGCGGCGAGCGCCATCGCGATCATCGCCCGCTGCTTCAGGCCCCCTGAAAGCTGGAAGGGATACTCCCCCGCGCGCCGCGCCGCGTCGGGAACGCCGACCGAGTCGAGCAGCGAATGCACGCGTTCCTCGATCTGTGCCGCGCGCAAGTCCGTGTGGCGCTCCAGCACCTCGCGGATCTGGGTGCCGACGGTGAGCACCGGGTTGAGGCTGGTCGCCGGCTCCTGGAAGATCATCGCGATGCGCCGCCCGCGCACCGTGCGCATCGCCGCCTCGGGGAGCGCGAGCAGGTCGG
This sequence comes from Gammaproteobacteria bacterium, assembly GCA_041499545.1. Taxonomy (GTDB): domain Bacteria; phylum Pseudomonadota; class Gammaproteobacteria; order Burkholderiales; family SG8-39; genus VBDM01. Next base: position 537 of record JBGQKK010000094.1, read on the forward strand.
TGCCTGCAAGCTCTACCGCCCCCGAGGCGATGCGGCCGGTCTCGGGCAGCAGGCGCATGAGCGTGAGCGCGGTCATGGTCTTACCGCAGCCCGATTCCCCGACGATCGCGAAAGTCTCCCCGCGCCTGATCTCGAAATCGAGGCCGTCGACGGCATGCACCGGACCCGCGGCGCCGTCGAGCACCGTCCGAAGATTGCGCGCGCGAAGCAGGATCTCGCTCATGCCGGGACCAGGCGTCCCACCCTGACGCGCGGGTCGAAGGCGTCGCGCACCGCGTCCGCGAACAGGTTCGCCGCGAGCACCAGGACGAACATGAAGACGAAGGCGGCGCCGAGCGCCCACCACACCACCGGCTCGCGCGACATCTCCAGGCGCGCCGCGTTGATCATGGTGCCGAAGCTGATCATGGAGGGGTCGACGCCGACGCCGACGTAGGACAGCACCGCCTCGGCGAGGACGAGGCCCGAGAAATCCATCACCAGCGAGATCAACACGATGTGCATCACGTTGGGAAGAATGTGGCGGCTGATGATGCGCGTATCGCGCACGGCGAAGGCCTGCGCCGCCTGGATGTACTCGAGCTCGCGCAGCTTCAGGGCTTCGCCCCGCAACAGGCGCGCGAGCCCGGTCCAGCTCGTCAGCCCGAGGATGATGCACAGGAACAAGAGGCGCAGGTCGGCGCGCTGCAACGAGGTCGGGAAGAGCTCCGGATGGCGATCCACGTAGACCTGCATCAGCAGCACCGCGGCCGCGATCAGCAGGACGCCCGGAATCGAGTTGATCGTCGTGTAGACATACTGGATCACGTCGTCGATCCAACCTCGGAAATAGCCGGCCATGATGCCGAGGGAGATCGCGAAAGGCAGCAGCACTAGCGTCGTCACCGTCCCGATCACCAGCCCGGTTCGTATGCTCTTCAGGGCGAGATAGAGCACGTCCTGCCCGACCTTGTCGGTGCCGAAAACGTGATAGCGCGTGCAGAGCGCGAGCGCCGGGCCGGCGAGCGCGAGCAGCAAACCCGCGGTCAGCAGGATCGCCCACCAGGGCGTGGCCGTTTCGGCCCGCCACATGGCGCGCCAGCGGCTCTTCGAAGCCGCCTTCACCCAAGCGGCGAGCGCGCACCAGACGAGAAGCGCAAGCGCCAGGCCCGCCAGCGTCCGCACCAGAATATCCCGTCCGCTTTCGGCCTCGTCTTTGAGGTGCGCACCGCCCCAGGTCAGCCTGGGATATTCCCTCAGCTGCCGGATTTTCCCGTCTGCTTCCGGTATTTCCAGCGTTTCCCGGGCATAGGCCCGGGTCGCGAGGGGCGCCGAATAGGTGCGCTCGCGATGCGCGCGCAGCGGGCCTGCGATGGCGTCGAAGACCGACACCGCCTCGACCGCGTAGACCGTCCCGCCCTGCTCTCCGCCGCGCTCCAGAGCGGGCCGATAGTGCAGGGAATCGAGCAGGCCGATCGCCACGAAGACGGCCAGCACCACCAGCGCCGACATGCCCGAGGCGCTGCGCGTGACGCGCCGCCACGGCGCGAGCAGGTGCGGCTGGCGGCGCACATATACGAAATAAGCCCCGACCGCCGCGACGAGCAGCCAGACCAGGATGTCCGTCGTGAGCAGGACCGGGATCATTCGAGCCGCACCCGCGGATCGACCAGCGTGTAGGAGATGTCGGTCAGGAGAAGGCCGAGGATGTACAGCACCGATCCGAGGAACACCATCGCGCGCACGACCGAGAAATCCTGCGCCTGGATGGCGTCGATAGTGTAGCTCCCCAGGCCCGGGATGCCGAAGAACGACTCCGCGATCAGCGCCCCCATGAACAGGGTCGGGATCACGACCACCGCGCCGGTGAGAATGGGGATCAGGCCGTTCTTCAAGACGTGCCTGAACATCACCGCCGTCTCGGCGAGGCCTTTCGCCCGCGCGGTACGCACATAGTCCTTGCCCATCTCCTCGAGGAAGATGGTGCGGTACCAGCGCGAGCCCGAGCCGATGCCGCTCACCACCCCGACCGCCACGGGGAGCATCACGAACTTCAAGGCATCCCAGCCGCCCGCGTAGCCGGAGATCGGAACCAGGTTCCAGACCTTCGAGAACAGGAACTGCCCGCCGATGATATAGAACAGGCCCGAGATCGACATCATCGCCACGCACAGCACCACGCCCCAGAAATCCAGGTACGTGGCCCTAAAGAACGCCATCAGCAGCGCGAAGGTGATGTTCACGGCGAGCCCCACGATGAACACGGGAAGCTGCAGCGCGAGGCTCGGCCACATGCGCGTCGATATCTCGTGACGGATCGAGCGCCCGTCGTCGGCGTTGCCGAAGTCGAAGGCAAACAGGCGCACCGATTTCTCGTAGAAGATCGTGTCGGTCAGGCGCTCGAGGCCGTCCGCCCTGGCGTTGTAGAGCATGGGCTTGTCGTAGCCGCGCTCCGCCTTCCATTTCTCGACCGCCTCGGCGGTGACCCGCCGCACGCCCAGCTGCATCCTCGCCATGTCGTCGGGGGTGTTCACGACGAAGAAAAGCAGGAACGTGAGCAGATTCACCCCGACCAGGATCGGAACGGCGTAGGCAATGCGCCGGATGACGTAGGCGATCATGCGCCAGCCGCCGCCGGCTGTGCCCTGGCGGCCTTCCTCTCCCGCCGCCTGTAGCTCAGGTAGGCGGGCGCGCTCGCAAGCACCAGCACCGCGAGGATGGCGGCGAGCGGCCACTCGACCGGCCGGTTCCACTCCTCGCGCCTGCGCTCTCTCAGCGCCGGATCGAGGCGGGCGTACTTGAGGGTGTTGCGTGCCATCTTGTTGGGCTTGCCCGGACTGACCCAGGCGTGCGAGAGCGCGTAGTCCTTGGGATGGAAGCCCCAGACCCAGGGCGCGTCCTCGCGCGCGATCTTCGTCATCCGGTCGATGATCGCCTGACGCTGCGGGCCGTTCTCCATGTTCTTCATCTCGTCGAACAGCCGGTCGAAAGACGGGCTCGCATAGCGCGCCCGGTTCTCGCCGTCCTGGGTGCTGTTGGGCCCGTAGAGCAGAAACATGAAATTCTCCGGGTCCGGGTAGTCCGCGTTCCAGCCGAGGAAGAACATCTGGGTGTTGCCCGAGCGGATCTTCTCCTGGAAGCGGTTCCAGTCGGTCGCCCGGACCTCGAGCTGGACATCGATCTTCGCGAATTGCCTCGCGTACCAGGAAAGGCGCGCCGCATCGTCCGGCCCGCGCCCGACCGTATCCAGATAGAGGACCAGCGGCTGCCCCGTCTTCGCGTCGCGCCCGTCGGGGTATCCGGCCTCGGCGAGAAGCTTGCGCGCCGCCGCGATCGGCTTGCGCTTGGGCTTGCCGTCGACCCAGTCGTATACGATCGGGTTGTAGCCTGCGGCGTCCTCGCGGTAGCCGAATATCCCCGGAGGCAGCGGGCCCATGCCCGCGATGCCGCGGCCGTTCGCGAAGATCGAAATGAATTCCTCCCAGTCGATCGCGATCGACACCGCCTGCCGCAGCTTTCGCGCACGCTCGCGCGCGCGCTCGTCGCCCTTGCCGCCGACCACCGCGTCGTTGAAGTTGAAGGCGAGGTAGAAGGTGCTCGTCGCGACCGAGGTGCGCAGCCGGATGCCGCGCTCTTCCATGTCCGGCGTCAGCGTCGCCTCGCCTTCCAGGTTGAGGCGCACCGCCTGATCGAAATTGTCCGAGGCGATGCCCGCGCTGTCGTAGTAGCCCTGCAGGAACTTGTTCCAGTAGGGGATGCCCTCTTTTTCTCGGGTGAACACGACGCGCTCGACGAAGGGAACGCGCCTGCCCGCATCGGCGAGCAAGCCGGCCTCGGCGTCGCCCGGCTCGCCCTCCGAGGGGTAGGCTTCGCCGCGAAAATTCGGATTGGCGTCGAGCACCATGCGCGCATTGGGGTCGTTCTCCGAGAGCATGTAGGCGCCGGTCCCCACCGGGTACCAGTCGAGCGTGAGGTTGCGTCCCTCGTTCATTCCGCGCTGCGAATAGAAGCGGTCGGCCTCCCAGGGCATCGGCGCGAAAAAGGGCATGGCGAGCCAGTATACGAACTGCGGGTACTTGCCCCGGATGCGAACCCGGTAGGTGGTGCGGTCGACCGCCTTGACGCCCGAGATCTCGTAGCTTCGCAGGTCGATCCACGGCGCGCCCTTGTCCGCCGCGCCGTAGCGCTTGCGGTGCTCGGCCATCAGGGCGTCGTTGTCGCGCTTGAGCCGCTCGCCCAGCTCCCTCAGGCCGGCGATGTACTCGGTCATGTGCCCGTAGATCGGCGACACCAGCCGCGGATGGGCGAGACGCTTGATCTCGTAGACGTAGTCCTCGGCCGTCAGCTCGCGCGTTCCGGTTTTGGGAAAATCCGACAGCCGGTACTTCGAGCCGATCTCGCTCTCGGAGAGCGAGAGATAGAGCGGCTCTCCCTTGTCGTCCTTGGCGAACGCGGGGTGCGGCTGATACCGCACGCCTTCGCGGATGCGGATCTCGTATTCGCTGTAGGCGACGCGATCCGATCCGACGTCGGACGGAAGGAGGCGGCCTTGCGCGTCGTAGTATTTCGGCCGTGGAACCTCCACCGCGGTCGCGGGGATCAGCTGATACGGCCGCTTCAGGTAGTGGTACTGAAACGGCGGCTCGTAGATCTGCTGGATCACGTCGTACTCGTCCGAGGTGTACGACTGCGCCGGATCGAGATGCTTGGGGCGCTCGGTGAACGCCGTGTAGAGAATGTTCCGGCCGCGATCTTCGGCGGGATAGGGGTCGTTCCAGATCTTCCCGCATCCGGCGAGACCGCAAGCGAGCAGGATCGCCGGATAGAGAGCGCCGCGCATGGCGGCCAAGTGTAGCCGAACGTCCGCCGTGCGTCACCGGACCGCTCGGCTATAATCGCTCCCAAAACTCGAAGGACACCGCATGGGTTTTCTCTCAGGCAAGCGCGTTCTCGTCACCGGCCTGCTCTCGAACCGGTCGATCGCCTACGGCATCGCCAAGGCTGCGCGGCGCGAGGGCGCCGAGCTCGCCTTCACCTACCAGAACGATCGCTTCAAGGCCCGCGTCACGGAAATGGCGGGCGAATTCGGCAGCGAGCTCGCTTTTCCCTGCGACGTAGCGAACGACGCCGAGATCGCCGCCCTGTTCGCGGGGCTCGCGAAGAGCTGGGACGGTCTCGATGGGCTGGTGCACGCCATCGCCTTCGCTCCGCGCGAAGCGATCGCCGGCGATTTCCTCGAGGGCCTGTCGCGCGAGGCGTTCCGCATCGCCCACGACGTCAGCGCCTACAGCTTCGCCGCGCTCGCCAAGGCCGCGCTGCCGATGATGCAGGGGCGGAAATCGGCGCTGCTCACCCTGAGCTATCTGGGCGCCGAGCGCGTGGTCCCGAACTACAACACCATGGGGCTCGCGAAGGCGAGCCTCGAGGCGAGCGTGCGCTATCTCTCCGCGAACCTGGGGCCCAAGGGAATCCGCGTGAATGCGATCTCGGCCGGCCCGATCAAGACGCTCGCCGCGAGCGGAATCTCGGGCTTCGGCAAGATCCTCAAGTACGTCGAGGAGAACGCGCCTTTGCGCCGCAACGTCACCACCGAGGAAGTCGGCAACGTCGCGGCTTTCCTGCTGTCCGATCTCGCCTCATCCGTAACCGGGGAGATCGTTCACGCCGACTCGGGTTTCAGCACCGTGGTGGGAGGCATCGCGGCAGACGCCGGACCTTCGCCGGGCTAGGCGCCTTACTGAGTCTTCTTCTCCAGCGCTTCCCGGTTGATCTCCACCTTGGTGTCGGCGCGCAGGCCGTCCAGGAAGGCTTTGAACTCCTGGGCGCCGCTCGTGCGCCCCAGCTCGCTCTGGACGCTCTTCTGGCGCGCCTCGTCCGGCTGAACTTCGACGACGCGGGAGACACGGTAGATCGAGTAGCCGTCGTTCGATTCCACACCGGCGTAAGCCGGGGGCTTGCTCGCGTCGACGGCAAAAACCTGCCTCACCGCCGCCGGCGCCAGATCCTTGGGATCGTCCCGGCTGACGAGCTTGGCCGCTCCGAAGCGCGCCCTGGACGAGTCGCCCTTCTTCAGCTCCTCGAGCAGCTCCGCGCCCTGCTTTCTCGCGAGCGCCAAGGCCTCCTGCTGCGCGAGCTGCTTCGCGATGCCCTCTTTCACTTCCTCGAACGAGCGCAGGCTCGCCGCCTTGTGGCCCACGACCCGCGCCGACACCAGGATACCCGGGCTGGTTTCCACGGCCTCGGTGTTGCGCCGGTTCTTGATCGATTCCTCCGAGAACAGCGCGGCGAGCAGCCGCGGATTGTTCAGCGCCGGGACGCCCGCCGACTGCCGGGTCACGCCCTTGGCCTCTTGAACGGCGAGCTTGAATTTTTCGGCCGCGGGTTTCAGCGAGTCGGACTGCTCGTAGACCAGGTTGCTGAAGGCTTCCGCGGCCTCGGCGAAATGCCGGCCCGCCTGCTGCCTCTTCAGCTCGCGCTCGATCTCGGGCCGCACTTCCTCGAGGGTCTTCACCTTGCCGGGCCTGACGCCCGTGACCTTGATGATGTGGAAGCCGAAATCCGACTCGACCGGACCGCTGATTTCCCCGGGCTTGAGCCGGAAGGCGGCCTCTTCGAACGGACGCACCATCATGCCCCTCGCGAAGAAGCCCAGGTCGCCCCCCTGGGATGCCGAGCCCGGGTCGCCCGATTCCTTCCTGGCGAGATCGGCGAAACTTCCCGGCGACTTGCGCAGCTGGGCGAGGATGCCTTCAGCGCGTTCGCGCGCTTTCCGCTTCTCCTCGTCGTTCGCGCCGCTCTTCACCAAAATCAGGATGTGGCTCGCTCGGCGCTGCTCCGGCTCGCCGTATTTCGACAGGTTCGACTCGTAATACTTCGCGACTTCACCCGCAGCGACCTGCTCCGCGGCAAGCAGCGCATCGGCGCTCAGCAGCAGGTACTCGACCTGGACCTCCTCGGGCACCTGGAAACGCGCGGGATTGGCGTCGTAGAACGCGCGCACCGCGTCGGGGCTGGTCTGCACCCGCTTTGCATCCGCCTGAATCCGGTTCTCGGAGATCTCCCGCTGCTGCGCGCGCAGCCGGGCGAACTGGTCCGCCGCCGACTTCGACACGAAACCCGAATCCCCCAGCGCGCTGCTGAACTGCTGGATCAGCAGATCGCGGCGCAGGGCCGAGTCGAACATCTCCGGACTCATCCTCTCGTTCTGGAGCGCGGCATCGTAGCGCTCCCTTGAGAATTTTCCGTCCACCTGAAACGCCGGTATCGACATCGTCGTCTCGATCAGGACATCGTTCGACACCGTCAGGTAGTTGCGCGCCGCGTGCTGCATCAGCAGTCGCTGCGAGATCATCCCGTCGAGCAGCTCCCTGCGCATCGACGGCGAGTCGAATATCGACGGGTCGAAATTCTTCCCCAGCATGCCGCGCAGCCGGTCCTGCTGCTGCCGCAAGGCCTCGCTGAATTCCTGCTCGCTGATCTTCTGCCCGCCGACTTCCGCGACCTCGCCGGCGCGGCTCATCACGCGCTGATACGAGTCGATGCCCCAGAACGCGAAGGGCAATGCGACCAGCGCGAGGACGACCTGCATCAGGCGCTTGTTGTTGCGGACTATGTCGAACACGGATGGACCCGGAATCTTCCCGCGTGAGTTCGGAAAGCCCGCCCGGGCCTCCCGCAATTCGTCGAATCTGGCGGAGCGGACGGGACTCGAACCCGCGACCCCCGGCGTGACAGGCCGGTATTCTAACCAACTGAACTACCGCTCCATCGTTGCAATATACACTCCCGCGCATTGAACAGCGCGCCGCGTCTGCTCCAATGCGCGGAGGTAAACCGGCGCGATAGCATCCGGCTTTACCAATTGGTGGGTGCTGACGGGATCGAACCGCCGACATTCGCCTTGTAAGGGCGACGCTCTACCAGCTGAGCTAAGCACCCCTTTCGGAAAGCCGCTCGGCCCGCTCAAGCGCGGACGGAATCGGCTCCGGAAGGGCCGCTAGTTTACTGCATCCTTGAGGGCTTTTCCAGGACGGAATTTCGGAACCCTCGCCGCTTTGATGTTGATTTCCATGCCGGTTTGCGGGTTGCGTCCCGTGCGCGCCGCGCGGCGCCCGACGTAGAACGTTCCGAACCCGACCAGGGTCACCATGCTGCCCTTCTTCATCGCCGTCTTGATCGCGGCGACGGCGGCGTCCAGCGAGCGACCCGCGGCGGCCTTGGAGATGTCGGCGGACTTGGCGATGTGATCGATGATTTCCAGCTTGTTCATGGCGTCCCCTTGGAGTTCGATTGATGGCGAATATGAGTGCTGGCGGACAGTGCCCCTCCCGATTTTGGGCCTCGACCGTGGACTCAGCAAAAACCGCTCCTCGGCGCCAGACTTCGACGCGCTGCGGCACAACATGCAGAAGATCGGGCTTTGCTTATTCCGCGAATCGAACGCGCCTGAAAACACCGCCGCGCTCAGTGCGCAATTTATAGCAATTGCAAAAGCGCCGTGTCAAGCGTTCACGAGCGTGAAAGGGAAAAAATGTTTTACGGCAAAGAACGCGCCGGCTTTTCGGCCGGCGCGCTCGATTCTTTAATTTCGGCGAACGCGGCGCCCCGCGCGCCGAACGAGCGGCTAGTGAGTCACCACCGATGACGCGGTCTTGTCTCCGGCAGCCGACGGAATCGGCGGAGTCTCCGAGGCGGGATTGCGCGGTTCCGGCTGACGCTCGAGCGCGAGCTCGAGCACCTGATCCATCCACTTGACCGGGACAATTTCCAGTCGATTCTTGATGTTGTCCGGGATTTCTGCGAGATCCTTCACGTTCTCGTCGGGAATGAGAACCGTCTTGATCCCGCCGCGGTGCGCCGCGAGAAGCTTCTCCTTCAGCCCACCGATCACCAGAACCTCGCCGCGCAGGGTGATCTCCCCGGTCATCGCCATGTCGGCGCGGACCGGGATTCCCGTGAGCACCGACACCATCGCGGTGCATATGCCGATACCGGCGCTCGGCCCGTCCTTGGGCGTCGCACCCTCGGGAAGGTGAACGTGGATGTCGTTCTTTTGATAGAAGTCTTCCGCGACTCCGAGCTTGGACGAGCGGTTGCGCACGACCGACAGCGCGGCCTGGATCGACTCTTGCATCACCTCGCCCAGCTTCCCGGTGGTGATGGTCTTGCCCTTGCCCGGCATCGTGACCGCCTCGATCGTGAGCAGCTCGCCCCCGACCTCGGTCCAGGCAAGGCCGGTCACTTGCCCGACCTGGTTCTTCTTCTCGGCGATGCCGTAGGTGAAGCGGCGCACGCCCAGGTACTTGTCCAGGTTCTTCGGCGCGATCAGCGCCTTGTTTTCCTTTTCCTTGCTCACCAGCAGCTTGACGACCTTGCGGCAGATCTTGGAGATTTCCCGCTCGAGGCCGCGAACGCCCGCCTCGCGCGTGTAGTAGCGGATGATGTCCCGCAGGGCCGACTCCGACACCGACACTTCCTCTTTCTTCAGCCCGTTGTTCTTGAGCTGCTTGGGAAGCAGGTAGCGCGAGGCGATGTTGACTTTCTCGTCCTCGGTGTACCCCGAGAGGCGGATTACCTCCATCCTGTCGAGGAGCGCCGGGGGAATGTTCAGCGTGTTGGCCGTGGCGACGAACATCACGTCCGACAGGTCGTACTCGACCTCGACGTAGTGATCGACGAACGTGTTGTTCTGCTCCGGATCGAGCACCTCGAGCAGTGCCGACGACGGATCGCCACGGAAGTCCATGCCCATCTTGTCGACTTCGTCGAGCAGGAACAGCGGATTGCGCACGCCCACCTTGGTCATGTTCTGCAGGATCTTGCCGGGCATCGACCCGATGTACGTGCGCCGATGGCCGCGAATTTCCGCTTCGTCTCGCACGCCGCCGAGCGACATCCGCACGAACTTGCGATTGGTCGCGCGCGCGATCGATTG
>JBGQKK010000095.1:0-10446 GCA_041499545.1 Gammaproteobacteria bacterium
CGTCATCAGGGGCTTCCCGGCGACCTTGAAGTAGCCGTGCGCCATACCCACCGCGGACTCCTCGTGCATGCAGGTGAGGAACTCCGGTTGCTTGTTGCCGCCGTAATTGATCAGCGATTCGTGGATCGCGCGGTAGGAGGAGGCGCAGTTCGCCGGCAGGTACTTGATATCTAGCGACTTGATGACGTCGACCATGAAGTCCGACCCCGCAACGCCGCCGATCCTCGAGGTGGTCACCGTGGGCGTCTGCGTCTCGGCGGCCGCGACCTGCATCGAAGGCCGCAGCGCGGAAGGAACGCGGGGCGCAGGCGCCGATTCGGCGGCGCGTGCGACCGGCGGCGGGGTCATCGTAGAAGCGGCCGTCGCGGCGCCCGCGGCGACGAATCCGGTGAGAAATTTTCGGCGGCCGGCCTTCGGGCCCGTGTCCTTGCGTGCCATGGTGATCTCCTCCTGGGAATGCTCCGCGGGATTCTAATCCCGGCGCGGGGATTCCGGGCCGTTCCTGGAGACGGAACGCGCGACTACAGCTTGATGCCCTCGTCGGCGAGGACGCGCTGCACCGCCGGGCGCTTCGCCATGCGTTCCTTCAGCGCGGTGTAGTTCTTCAGTTCCGCCACCGGCAGCTCGCGCCGGATTCCCCAGGCGTAGAACACCAGGGCGTAGGGGTCGAGCACCGAGTAGCGCTCCGACAGCCACTCGCGCCCCGCGTACATCGCGTCGATCTGCTTGAGGTATTCGTGGAAGGATTTCTTGCCCATCGCCTGCAGTCCGGGGAAGGCCGACTTGTCCTCGGTGTAGCGTTCGGGCCGGCCGATGTGGGCGTGCGCGGGGTGCACGCTCGTCGCGAAGAAGCCGACGATGGAAAGCGCCTTCGCCTCCTTGAGCGAATCGCCCGGCCACAGGCCGAAGCGCTTGCCGAGGTAGGGCAGGATCGCCGTGTTCTCGGCGAGCGGCGAGCCGTCGTCGAGCTTCAGGGCCGGCACGCGGCCGAGCGGATTGATCTTCATGTACTCCGGCGTGCGCTGCTCGCCCTTGGAGAGGTCCATGCGCTTCGGCTCGTATTTCTCGCCCGACTCCTCCAGGACGATATGGGACGCCATGGAGCAGGCGCCGGGGGCGTAGAAGAGCGTGAGCATGCAGGGGCCTCCTTGGGCTTGATCGCTGGGTCCTGGACCGAAGTCCGGTAATTCTAGTCCGTCTCCGGCAAGAAAGCCCTGAAAAACCGCGGGGTTTGGCGTAAAATGCTCCTCCCTTTTTTATCGAGAATCCGCCTTGCAAGAGATCCTGAAATACCTCAAAGACCGCGGCGAACAGCTCGACTCGGAGATCGCGACGGCCACGGGCCTGCCCCTCGAAAGCGTGCGGCGCCACGTGTCCGCGCTGTCGGCCCGAGGCGAGGTCATGACCTGCCAGTCGACACGCTTCAGCGACGGCAAGAAGATCGAAGGCCTGCTGTGCCGCATCGCGGGATACATTCCGCCCGCGGCTCCCGGCAGGAAACCGAAGGCACAGAAGGCGCTGACATAAGTCACGCTCAAGGCGCCGGACCCGGAAATTTTACCGGTCCGGCGCTTCATTCCGTTTCTCCCGCCCCCGTCCCCGGGGGATAATCCGGCGCTCGATTGCGGCAAAATGCGCCGCGAACCCTCCGGGAGGAGAGCGTTGAATACGACGAGTGCCCGCAACGCCGAGGGCCGTCCCTTTTACGATCCCGAGGCCGCGCTGGGTTTTTTCCGCTCCGCGGGCAAGCCGCAGACGATCGCCAAGGGCACGACGATCTTCTCGGAAAGCGGCAAGACCGTGCCGCCCGCTCCCATGTCCAACCGGATCTATCTCCTCTTGCAAGGGGAAGTCGGCGTCGTCGCGAACGGCGAGCCCATCGCGACCATCGCCGCGGGCGAGGTCTTCGGCGAAATGGCCTCGCTCGGCCGGATGCCGCGCAGCGCTTCCGCGGTAGCGAAGACCGACTGCCGCGTGATCGGCCTCGACGAGACTCAGTTCAACGCCGCGCTCGGCAGGGACCCGGGGTTCGCGCTCATGCTCCTCTCCATCATGGCGAAGCGACTGCGCGACACTCTCTCGCGCGTCGGGACGCCCGGCAGCGGCTGGCGGGAAGCGGCCGCCCTCGACAAGCAGCTGCTGGCCGACCTCGCGCAGGTGATCGGCTCCGTGGCGCGCTTCCGCCACGCCGCGGGCAAGGTCATCATGCGCGAAGGCCAGCGCGGCGCCGCCCTGTACGCGGTGCTCGAGGGCCGCGTGGCGGTGCGCATCGGCGACACCGTCGTCGAAAAAGTCGGGCCGGGCGGGATATTCGGAGAGATGTCGCTCGTCGATCGCATCCCGCGCCTCGCCACCGCCGTCGCGGAGACCGACTGCGTGCTCCTCGCGATGAGCCGCCACATGTTCCTGCACCTAGTGAAGCGGAGCCCGAAATTCGGGGCCGCGGTGCTGCGGGCCGTCGGCGAGCGCGCGGCGTTTACGGCCTCGCGCAGCGAGTGGAGCGCCGCGGAGCAGCAGGCGGCACCCTCACAACACGGTTCCCGGAAAGCAAAAGCGGCCTGAATTACCCGCCCTTGCCGTGCGGGCGGGCGGATTCCATCGGCCCGGGGTCCTCGTCCCAGGTTCTCGAGGGCCGCGGCGTGTGCGCGATCCATTTCTCCAGCGCGGCGACGTGCTCCGCCTCCTCTGCCGCGAACTCGGTCGCCAGGCGCCGCACCTCGGGGATCGTCGTCTCCTCCGCGACCGTGCGGTAGTACTCCATGGCGCGGATCTCGTTCGCGCGCGCGTAGCGCAGCGCGTTGTAGGGCTCGAGCATGTAGTCGAAGCCGTCCTCGCCGCCGACCTCCGGGGGCGAGCTCCAGCGGTACTCCCACGAGCGCAGCGTCGGCAGCGGATCGCGGCCGACGCGCGCGCGCACCGCTTCGCAGTGCAGGAGCGAATACCGGTTCATGTCGCGGAAGATCGCGGAGACCGGGTCGTTGCGGTGCGCCTCCATCATGTCGGCGAGCTCGTGGTAGCGCTCGGCGGCCTCTTCCTCCAGCGCGATCGCATGGGCGAGAAACTCGAGCAGCGTGTAGCTCATCCGGCGGGCGTCAGCGTCCCGTCCTCGCCGTCACGGTGGCCGAATACGGCGACCCGCCGGCGTCGTTGAATGCGCGCACGCGGTAGGAGTAGCTGGTGCGCGACGCGAGGCCCCTGTCGACGACCGAGGTGGCGTTGCCGGCAAGGCGCGCGAACTCGATGAAGTTGGTGCACGGCGCGGTGCAGCGCTCGACCGAGATTCCCGTCTGGGTGGAGGAGTTGTTGGTCCATCGCAGCTGGATCCTCCTCAAGCTCAGCGCAGTCGCGCTGAGGTTGCTCGGCGCGGCCGGGACCGCGGCGGGCGGTGGCGCGGTGGTCGTGGTCGTGGTGGTCGTGGTCGTGGTGGGCGGGGGCGTAGTGGTGGTGGGCGGCGGCGTATCCGTCACGCCGGTCTGGCGGTAACGCGCGGTGTACATCTGGCTGTAGCCCTGCACGTACAGGCTGCTGCCGTCGCTGCCCACCCGCACGACGTTGCCCGAGCCGCCCTCGATCGAGCCGATGGTCCACTGCTGTGCGCCGGCGGCGCTGTACTTCAGCGTGACCATACGCATGTAGCTGCTGCCGTTGGCGAGGACCACCGCCGGGCCGCCCGTGCCCGTGACGTAGACGTTGTCGAAGGGGTCGAGCGCGACGAAGGCCGGGACCTCGTTGTTGGCGGTGAGCGCGTCGAAGGTCGCCGACCACAGCAGGGTGCCGGCCGGGGAAACCTTCATCGTGATCCAGTTCGCATAGTAGTTGCTGTAGTCGGGGCCGGTCGCGATCACGTTGCCCAGCGAATCGAGCGCGAGGCGGAAGATGTAATCGCCCTGGGGATAGACCTTCGTCCACTGCACGGCGCCCGTGGCGGAATACTTCGTGATCTGCATGCCCAGGCCGCCGGCCAGTCCGTTGCCGAAGTACACCTCGCCCTGGTTGTTGATGGCGACCGCGGCGGCGTAGACCGAATGGTCGCGGAAGTCCTGAAACCGCTTGAACCCGGATTGGTCGCAGGACAGCACGTAGTAGTTGTAGCCGCTCGTTCCCGAGGCGGCGACCGAGCTGCCGTCGCCGGACAGGTAAAGCCCGGTCGGCAAGGGCGTGCCGGGGAAAAGGTTGCCGTTCGGGTTGACCGCCGGGCAGACCCATTGCCGTGCGGTAGGCGAGTATTTCACGATGCCGATCGTGACACTGCCGGCCACATAGAGGCTGCCGGTGACGTAGGCGTTGCCGGCGCCGTCGGCGACCGCCCGGACCGCCGCGGCGCCGGACCCGTCGCTGACGTCCGACCAGGCGAGGTTGCCGCTCGCGTCGTAGCGCAGCACGAAGTAGCCGATCGGAGTCTGGTCGGAGCCGGTCCACTTGTAGCCGACGACGTAGGCCCCGCCGTTGGGGTCGGCGGCCACCCAGGTCGCCTTCACCGCGGAGTCGGGCCGGTAGCTGCGCTCCCACTGGAGGATCCCGTCCGCGCTGAATTTCCGGGTGAGGACGATGCCGCCGACGATCGTGTCGCCGACCGAATAGACGTTGTCGAAGCGATCGATGTCCATCATCTTGCCGGCGAAATCGTTGGTCGCCGACCAGACGAGCTCCGCGGCGGGCGTCGAGGTCTGCGCGAGCGCGCCGGGCGTTCCCGGCACGAGCAGCAGCAGGGGGAGCAGAAAACCGAAGGGAGCGATTGCGAATCGAAGAATCTTCATGGCGTCACCTTTTTTCCCTCCCCACTTTTTCGGGAACCAAGGTCCCGCACGCAATACCTTGAATGCTCAAGGCATAGCCAGCGCCCTCGATACTACGCGACGGCGACGGCTACCATTTGATCTAGGTCAAGCTTCGCGGAAGGCCGACGCATCAGTGCCTTGAGAGTGGCATGCGGCATTCAGTCGCACCGGGCAGCCCGGCACGATCCAGGCTATCCTTTGCATGGGAGACACGACCGATGAAACAAACGAAACGAAAATGGCCCCCATTGAAAAATCCCCTGACGCACTTGTCCGATAGACTTGTGCGTATGAAGTTCGCGACGATGGGGGTCATGCTCGCCGCGGGGGTCGCCATCGCGGGAGCCGCGAAAGCGGACGAGCTGCGGGACCAGGCCGCGGCCCTGTTCGGCCGGATCCCCGCCGGGACGGTCTCGCCGGAGAGCCCGGAAGCCAAGCTCGGCCGGGCGCTTTTCTGGGACACCCGCCTCTCGCTCGACGGCAAGACCGCGTGCGCCAGCTGTCACCCCCGGGGCGACTGGGGCGCCGACCGGCGCTCCTTCTCCATCGACGCGCGCGGCGAGGCCACGTCGCGTCATTCGCCGACCGTGTTCAACGCGGTGAGCCAGCCGACGCTGCGCTGGCTGGGCGATCGCAAAACCGCCGCCCAACAGGCCGAGGGCTCTCTCACCGGCTCGATGGGCTTCGCCTCGAAGGAGGACGGCGTCGCGAAGATCGCCAAGCTCGACTACCTGCCGGCGTTCCGCGCGGCCTATCCGCAGGAGCCCGAGCCGCTGTCCGCGCGCAACTACGGGCGCGCGCTGGAGGCGTACGAGGCCACGCTCGTCACGCCCGCGCCGTTCGACCGCTTCCTCGGCGGCGACGAGGGCGCGCTCAGCGAGCCGCAGAAGGCCGGTCTGCGCGCGTTCATGGCCACCGGCTGCGCCGGCTGCCACAACGGACCGCTCCTCGGCGGCAGGACGTTCCAGCGCTTCGGCGTGGTCAAGGACTACTGGCTGGAGACCGGCTCCAAGAAACCCGACCTCGGCCGCTTCGCCATGACCAAGAAGGAAGAGGACCGCTACGTATTCCGCGTGCCGATGCTGCGCAACGTGGCGAAGACCGCGCCCTATTTCCACGACGGATCGGTGGAGCGCCTCGACCCCGCCGTGCGCGTCATGGCCTCGGTGCAACTGGGACGCACGCTGGACGACGCCGCCGTCGCCTCCATCGTCGCCTTCCTCGAATCGCTCACGGGAGACGTCCCCGCGCACTACGCCCCGCCCGCTCAGTAGCCGGAGCAGGCCCTCACAGCACGCCCGAAGTCCCGCCGTCCAGGTTGATGCCGGTGCCGGTCACGTAGCTCGCCGCCCCGGTATAGTTTTCAAGAGAACTCAGCTCCCGACTACCGAAGCAAGAGGGGGAAATCATCAGGCGGGGGCGACCTTGGCCGTTCTTTTACGGCGAACCCGTCCGGGCGAAGCGCGCGGGGACACGAGACTCTTTCACGGGTTTGCTGTAGATTGCGCTCTGCCGCACAGACCTCTGTGTCCAAGCAGTCCATCGTTGTGGTCGCGCGCCGAATCGGCGCAGAAAAACGCCTTTGAAGATCCCGAAAAGAATCGAACCGCTCGTCGAGGCCGGCCTCGTCGATTCGGTCAGCCGCCAGCTCATGAGCGGCAAGGAAGCGATGATCTACGTGGTCCGCTGCGGCGACGACGTGCGTTGTGCGAAGGTCTACAAGGAAGCCGACAAGCGCGCCTTCCGCCAGAGCGTCGACTACACCGAGGGCCGCCGGGTCAAGAACAGCCGCCGCGCCCGCGCCATGGAAAAAGGCAGCCGCTACGGGCGCAAGGCAAAAGAAGAGGCCTGGCAAAGCGCCGAGGTGGATGCCTTGGTCCGTCTCGCCGCCGCCGGCGTGCGCGTACCGCAGCCCTACAACTTCATCGACGGCGTGCTGCTGATGGAGCTCGTGACCGACGCCGAGGGCAACGCCGCCCCGAGGTTGAACGACGTGCTGCTCGCGCCGGAACAGGCCCGCGAACTCTATCGCACTCTGATCGGGGAAGTCGTTCGCATGCTCTGCGCCGGAGTCGTCCACGGCGATTTGTCCGAATACAACGTGCTGCTGGGCAATGAAGGCCCCGTCATCATCGACCTGCCTCAGGCCGTGGACGCCGCGGGCAACGCGCACGCCGAAGGCATGCTCGAACGCGACGTCGCCAACCTCCGCTCCTACTTCGGCCGTTTTGCGCCCGAGCTCCTCGATACGCAGTACGGAAAGGAAATCTGGTCGCTCTACAAGAAGGGCGAGCTGCGCCCGGAGACCGAGCTCACCGGGCGCTTCGAGCGCAAGGAGAAACCGGTCGACGTGGACGGCGTCATCCGGGTCGTTGACGATGCGCTCAAGGAAGAAGCGCGGCGCCAGTTGTACAGGATGGAGCTCGAGCAGAAGTAAAGCAGGCCCGCGCGGCTCTAGGCTGTTCTACATCACGCCCGAAGCCCCGCCGTCCAGGTTGATGCTGCTGCCGGTCACGTAGCTCGCCGCCGCGGAGACGAGGAAGGCGATCACGTCGGCGACTTCCTCGGCGCGCCCGACGCGCCCGAGCGGGATGTCCTTCCCCATGTCCGTGTAGAGCTTCTCCAGCGGAACGCCGGCCTTCTCGGCTTTTTTCTCGTGTTGTCCCGCGCGTATCAGCCCGATGGACACGGTGTTCACCAGGATGTTGTGCGGCGCGTATTCCTTGGACAGGGCCTTGGTGAGCGCGAGCCCCGCGGCGCGCGTCACGGTGGTCGGCATCGAGCGGGCGCGCGGCTGCTTGGCGCCGATGGTGGTGATGTTGACGATGCGCCCTCCGCCCTGCTTCTTCATGTGCGGGATCGCCAGGCGCGAAAGGCGGATCGCGGCGAAGAGCTTGAGATCCAGGTCCGTCTGCCATGTCTCGTCCGTCACCGATTCGAACTCGCCCGTGGACGAGGTGCCGGCGTTGTTGACCAGAATGTCGATCCGGCCGAAGGCGCGCAGCGCCTCGGCCACCAGGCGCTCGCAATCCGCGGGCTTGCCGACATCCGCCTGCACCGCGGTGACGGCTCCGCCCGAGGCGCGGATCTCCGCCGCCACGGCGTCCAGGCGCTCGCGCCCGCGCGCCGCGATCACCACGCGCGCGCCCTCCTTCGCGAGGCGCATCGCCGTCGCCCTGCCGATGCCCTGCGTGCCGCCGGTGACGATCGCCACCTTGCCCTTCAGCTCGAGATCCATCGGGCTCTCCCGTTCGGCGCGTGAACGCGAAGCATTCTAGTTCAAGACGAGTGGAGCCTTGCAAATCCCGCGGTTCATCCCCAAGTTCACGTCCTCCGCACGAATCCCAAGGAAGAACCGTCATGCTATTCGAACCTTTCTCCGCGCGCTCGCTGCAGCTCAGGAACCGTCTGGCCATGTCGCCGATGACCCGCAGCCGCGCGGTCGACTCCAACACCCCCAACGCCCTGATGGCCGAGTATTACGGCCAGCGCGCAACGGCCGGCCTGATCGTCACCGAAGGCACCTCCCCCTCGCCCAACGGCCTCGGCTACGCGCGGATCCCGGGCCTGTTCAACGACGCGCAACTGCGCGGCTGGAAGGCGGTGACCGGCGCAGTCCACGCCGAGGGCGGGAAAATCTTCCTGCAGCTCATGCACACCGGCCGCGTGGCCCACGTCGCGAACCTGCCGGCGGGCGCCGAAGTCGTCGGGCCTGCGTCTGAGGCCTGCCCCGGCGAGATGTATACGGACGCGAAGGGGATGCAGCCGCACAGCACCCCGCGCGCCATGACCGAGCGCGACATCCCGCACGCCGTGGGCGAGTACGCGCAGGCCGCGCGCCTCGCGGTCCAGGCGGGATTCGACGGCATCGAGCTGCACGCCGCGAACGGCTACCTGATCGAGCAGTTCCTGAACGCCAACGTCAACAAGCGCAGCGACGGCTACGGCGGCAGCATCGCCAACCGCAACCGCTTCGCGCTGGAAGTCGCGCGCGCGGTCGTGGCCGCGATCGGCGGCAGCCGCGTCGGCATCCGGCTCTCGCCCTACGGCGCGTTCAACAGCACCGGCGCGTTCCCGGAGCAGGAGGAGCAATACCTCGCGCTCGCGCGGGAGCTCTCGGCGCTCGGCCTGCTGTACCTGCACGTCCTCGACCATTCCGCGATGGGCGCGCCGGCCGTGCCCGCCGAATACAAGGCGAAGCTGCGCGCCGCGTTCAAGGGCGTGTTCATCCTCGCCGGCGGGTTCGACCGCGCCAGCGCCGAAAAAGCGCTCGCCGCAAACCGCGCCGACCTCATCGCCTTCGGCAAGCCCTTCCTCGCGAATCCGGACCTCGTCGAGCGCCTGCGCGAAGGCGCGCCGCTCAACGCCCCGGACTTCTCGACCTTCTACACGCCGGGCGCGAAGGGCTACACGGACTATCCGAAGCTCGCGGTTGAAGAAGTGACGCTTTAGTTCGATACGGCCGGGGCTAAGCCGGAGCGCGCTAGCGCCGCGGCTGCTCGGCCGCAATAAGGTGCGCGACCTTCGGCGACTCGCGCAGCAGCCGATGGATGTGCTCCTGCAAGACGCGATCAGCGTTGGTCACGCGCTCGTGCTGCCGCAGGTGCTCCAGCCAGGACTCCACCAGAAACGTCTCGACGAACCGGCCGTGCTCGGCGGTATCCTCGTAGACTCCCCAGCCGTAAGCGCCGTCGCGTCCGCGCTCGCGAGCGAGCCTGTCCAGCGCCGCGAGGAAGGACTCCCGGTTCTCCGGCTCGACGCGGTATTCGACGGTCACCAGCACCGGGCCCGCGTCGCTCTCGACTTCCTTGCTCACGATGGGCGCCGGCCAGTGCATGGACGGCGTGAGATCGACGCCCGCGCCGGTCTGCAGCTTCCAGCGCCAGGTCAGGGGGATCGCGAGCAGCGCGCCGGCCGCGGCGATCGAAAGCGCCATCGGCAGGCCGCTCATGCGCGCCACCTGGCCCCATAGCGCGCTGCCGAGCGTCATCGCGCCGAAGAAGAAGGTGACGTAGAGGGCGAGCCCGCGCCCGCGCACCCATTCCGGCAGCGCGAACTGGGCCGAGACGTTCAAGCTCGACAGCACCGCGATCCACGACGCGCCGGCGATGAGGCTCGCGGCAAGAGCGGAATACGGCTCGCGCGCGGCACCGTACAGGCACAGGCTGACCGCGGTTCCCAGGGTGCCGGCGGCCACCAGCCGGTCCGCGCCGAGCTTCTTCTTCAGCCGCGGCAGCGCGAACGCGCCCGCGATCGCGGCGGCGCCGATCGCGCCCAGCAGCAGGCCGTAGATTTCCGGGCCGCCCGCGATGCGCTCGCTCGCGACGAGCGGCAGCAAGGCCCAGTAGGCGCTCGCGAAGAGGAAGAACCCGACCGCCCGGATCAGCGTCGCGCGCAGGTGCGGGTTGTTCCTGCCGTGCCGCAGGCCGGTGCGGATCGCGCTCGCGAAGCGCTCCGCCGGCAAGCGGCTGCCCGAGCGCTGCGGGGAGCGCCACCACGCCAGCCCGCCGATCGTGGCGACGTTGCTTACCGCGTTGACCCACAGCGGCGCGGCGATTCCCGCGGCGGCGGTGAGCACGCCGCCGAGCCCGGGCCCCAGCGCGCGGCTGATGTTGATGCCGACGCTGTTGACGGCCACCGCCGCGGGCAGATCCTGCCGGGGAACGAG
>JBGQKK010000096.1:0-10400 GCA_041499545.1 Gammaproteobacteria bacterium
CGGCAGCTCTCGGACGTCCTCTCCGGATACGAAGACTTCCACGACTTCGATCGGCGCGAGCTGCACCTGCTGGAGGCGCTGCGCACCCTGCGCCTCATCCACTATTCGGCCTGGCTCGCTCGGCGCTGGGACGATCCCGCCTTCCCCGCCGCCTTCCCCTGGTTCAACACCCAGCGCTACTGGCAGGACCGGGTCCTCGAATTGAAGGAGCAGATCTCGCTGATGGACGAAGCCCCGCTCGCGGCGTGAGCCTACGCGGCGGCGAGCTCGGGCTCGGCGAGAGCGTCGACCGCGGCGTTTGCGCGTGCGATGCCCTGCTGCTTACTCGCCTCGCTGATCGCCAGGCCTTCGGCGTACACGAACTCGATGTCGCTCAATCCGATGAAGGAAAGGAAGGTTCGGATGAACGGCGTCTGCGTGTCGTTGGGTGTTCCCGCGTACAGCCCGCCGCGCGCGGCGAACACGTAGACCTTCTTGCCCGTGAGCAGGCCGACCGGCCCTTTCTCGGTGTACTTGAACGTAACGCCGGCGCGGCCGACGTGGTCGAAGTACGCCTTGAGCGTCGAAGGGAGCCCGAAGTTGTACATCGGGAGCCCGAGCACAACGACATCGGCGCGCCTGAGCTCTTCGATCAGCGCATCCGAATAGCTCACGACCGCCTGCTGCGCAGGCGTGCGCTCTTCGGGCTTGGCGAGAAACGCCCCGAAGCGCGCGGCGTCGAGGTGCGGCACCGGGTCCTTCGCAAGATCGCGCACGATGACCTTGCCGCCGGGGTTGGCCGCGCGCCATGCAGCGATGAAGCGATCGGCGAGACGGCTGGACTGCCCGCCGTCGGAGAAGATGCTCGATTGGATCTTGAGTAGCGTTTTCATTGGGCCTCCTTTGTTCAGGGGATTCGCCCCTGGGTGAGGCCATTAAATCATTGGACAAGTAGATAAAAAAGCTCAAAAATATGACGATATTAATCGGATGTATCGATACATGGCCGCTCCCAGGATCTCCCTCGACCAATGGCGGGCGCTCCTCGCGGTGGTCGACGAGGGCAGCTACGCCAAGGCCGCCAAGGCGCTCAACAAGAGCCAGTCCTCGGTGAGCTATGGCGTGAAACAGCTGGAGTCGCAACTCGGCGTGAAGGCCTTCCGGATCGAGGGCCGCAAAGCCGCGCTCACGCCTACGGGCGAACTGCTCCACCGCCGCGCGCGCTACCTGCTCGACGAGGCAGAGGGCATGGAGCAATCGGCGAAAAGACTCTCGGCGGGATGGGAAGCCGAGATCCGCGTCTCTGCGGAGATCATCTTTCCGACGTGGCTGCTGCTCGCCTGTCTCGACCGGCTCGGCAAGGAAAGCCCGCACACGCGCGTCGAGCTGACCGAGGCGGTGCTGGGCGCAAAGACCGACGTGCTCGCCAAGGGCGAAGCGGATCTCGCGATCTATCCCGCTGTTCCCCAAGGGTTCCTCGCGGAGCCGCTGATGCGACTGCGATTCATCCTCGCCGCCCACCCGGACCACCCGCTGCACAAGCTGGGGCGCAAGGTCTCCATACGCGACCTGCGCGGCCACCGGCACCTCGTGGTGCGCGAATCGAGCCCCGAGCGCGCCACGCCGACGACGCTGGATGCGACGCAGCGCTGGACGGTCAGCCATCTTGCGACCGTGGTCGAGGCCGCGCGAGCGGGCTACGGATTCGCGTGGCTGCCGGAGGAGAGAATCCGCGAGGAGCTGAAGGCCGGCACGCTCAAGGCACTGCCCCTGCGCGAGGGCGGCGAGCGCTTCGCGGATTTCTACCTGATCTTCGCAGACCGCGAGCACGCCGGCCCCGCGACCCTGCGCCTGGCGGAGATCATCCGGGAGACAGTCGCGAGCGAATGCAGGCGCTCGGCGATTCCCGCGTGACCGAGACACGTTCGCGCGGCGCCGCGCTCACCGTCACCCTGGTCGTGGTCTGCCAGGGCTTCAACATGCTGACCGTCGGCGGCATCGCGCTCTTCCTGCCTCTCATCCGCGAGGACCTCGGCATGAGCTTCGCGCAGGCCGGCCTGCTCTCCGCGGTCTCGACCTTCACCTACGCGCTGGGCCAGATTCCCGCGGGCGTCCTCGCCGACCGCTTCGGGCCGAAGCGCCTTTTCTTCCTCGGCATCCTCGGCTCGACGCTGCTCTCGTTCAATTTCGGGACGCTGCAGACCTATTCGGGCGCGATCGCGAACCAGGTCGTCTCCGGCGCGTTCCGCGCGCTGATCTTCGCGCCGGGCCTCACGCTCGTCGCGTCCTGGTTCCCTCCGGACCGCAAGGCGACCGCGATGGGCGTGTATGTGATCGGGGGGGTCTCCGGGAACATCCTGCTCTCGCTCGCTGGGCCGCTGCTCGCGGGCTATTACGGCTGGCGGCCGACGTTCATGGGCTTCGCGCTGCTCGGCGTGTGCATCGCTTTCGTGTTTCTCGCGCTCGGCAGGGAAAAACCCGCGACGGGACGTCATGCCGTGGGCATGCTCGACGCGTTCGAGCTGTTCCGCTACCCGATCATGTGGGTGTGTGCGGCAATCCAGTTCATCCGCTTCGGCGTCACCACTTCGTTCAACTTCTGGCTTCCCTCGCTGCTCGTCTCCGACCGGGGCCTGTCGCTCGAGGCAGCCGGGCTCATCACCGCGATGGGGGCCGCGCTGACCGCCGCCGCCAACCCGCTCGGCGGCTACGTCTCCGACCGCCTGAGGAACCCGCCCCTCGTGATCGGCGCATCACTCGCCGTGCTCGCCTGCACCTCGGGGCTGCTGGTCGCGGTCGACTCGATCCCGCTGCTCGTCCTGGTCATCGCGGTGAACTCGGTGTTCCTGCAGTTCTATTTCGGACCGCTGTTTTCCGTGCCGCTCGAGGTGCTCGGGCCGCGCGTCGCGGGCATGTCGGCCGGGTTCAGCAACATGTTCGCCAACATCGGCGCGTTTACCTTCGCCTACGCGCTAGGCGTGGTGAAGGACACCTCGGGTGCGTT
Source organism: Gammaproteobacteria bacterium (assembly GCA_041499545.1). Lineage (GTDB taxonomy): Bacteria > Pseudomonadota > Gammaproteobacteria > Burkholderiales > SG8-39 > VBDM01. The sequence goes on from JBGQKK010000096.1 coordinate 2,984, forward strand.
CAAGTGGGGGTTCATCGCTACGGGCGCGGTGTGCGTCGTCGGCGTCGCCCTCGCCACGGTGCTCGCGCGCATGCGCTCGCGGGCATCGAGCTGAATCTTCTCGACCGGTTTTGCTCGACGATGAGGAAGTCTCGTGATGGATTTCATGGACGAGTAGTGAACCGCCGCGGATCGACCGCCGACATACGCGAACAAGAGGTCCGTCATGCAGGCGCCGGAGGTCCGCGCTATGATTACTCGGCAAAGTCGGGAGGCGATAATGAGAACGGCATCATCGGCAGCTGCCGTGATGTGCGTCTGCCTCCTGCAGCTCGCCGTGCTTCCCACCGTTCGCGCGGCTGCCGGGGAGTGGACACCGGAGTTGCTGCCTCCGCAGAAGGGCGCGCGCGGGCAGGCTGATCCGATCCTCATCGGATTGCCCGACCTGCCCGTCGCGGTGCTCGAGCGCCTGACGCTGGAGCTCGACAATATCGACGTGACCGCGTTCGTCACGCGCGACGGACCGAACGCCGTATTCACCCCGCCGCAGCCTCTCGCCTTCGGCGCCCACCAGTTGCGGCTGGTCGAATATGCCGCCGACGGCTCGGTCATCGAGCGCGCCGCCTGGACGATAGAGATCCGCAAGAGCACGGGCTTCCGCGAAGCCGCAATGAGCGCGAACGCCACGCTCAATGCGTCGGTGCGGGTCGCTCAAAGCGATCTGGCGGAAAACGCACCCGGGAAATTGCAGGGCAACGGCGCGGCGCAACTGCAAGGCGCGGCGGCCGACGGGAACTGGCGCCTGCGGGGCAACGGGGATCTGCTCTACAACGGCCAGCCCGCTTTGATGCCTCGTCAGGAGGGCCACTTCGACATCGGAAGGTTCCTCGTCACAGCGGACAGCGGGCCCGTCACGGCGGCGGTAGGCCACCAAGTCGTGGGCCCCGAAAGCCTGGTGATGCAGGGCTTCAACCGTCGCGGGGTCTCGGTCGGCCTCGGACGGGAAACCGACGCCGCGACGGCCACCGCGTTCAGCCTGAGCGGGCAGGACGTCATCGGCTTCCAGCATGGACTGGCGATCGCCGACAGCGCAAACCGCGTCGACGGCGTGAGCATCGTCGGCTGGCCCATCCCCGGACAACGCGACGCCCTCGCCTTGAGCACGACCTATGTCAACGGCGAGGGACCCACGCAGACGGGGGCCCCGGGAACGGGAATCGGGAGCAACGCCCTGACCCCCGTCGTAGCAGGATCCCAACCTCCGCCTCCGGTCAACACGGGCGCCCCCTTGGTCACCGCTGGCAACGCGGCGAACCTCGTCGCCGACAGCCAGCTGATCGAGCGACGCCTGCGCCTGCGAGGCGAGTATGCGCTGAGCCGTTTCGACGCCGATGGCGTCGATACCGGCAACGACGCGCAAAAGGACAAGGCCTATTCGCTGCTGGTGAGCTTTGCGCCATGGGGGGCCAAAACCGCGGGCGATCCTCCGCTTTCTGTTCGAATCGGTCTCGAGTACCGGAGTATCGGCACATTTTTTCAGAGCCCCTCCAGCCCGGCCGGCTCCAGCGACCGCAAGGGCACGCGCGGCTTTGTAGTCTTCGATTGGGGCGGGCTGAATCTGTCGGCTTCCCTCGAGAGGCTGACCGACAACGTCAACGACCTCGCGTCGCTGCCGCGGACCCAGTGGACCCAGAGCGGTTTCGGCCTTACCTACCGTCCGGCGCCGGTGCTGGCGCCGGCGGGCGACCCGGCGCAACCGCCGGCGCTGCCCTGGTACGGACAGCCGATGTTCGCCCTGGCGTTCTCCAATTTCGACCAGGACGTGATCAAGGCGAGCACCGCGCTCAACGCCGGTCCCTTCCGCACCACGCGCAGCCTCACGGGCGCCGCGAGCTTCACCTATCCGAGCTGGATGTGGTCGCTCAGCCACACCGTCGGCGAGATCAACGATTTCACCGATGCCACCGACGACACGCGCTCGAACCTGACCGCGCTCTATGCCAGCCTGCGGTTCGGCGAGAAGCTCACGATCGTGCCTCTCTTTCAAGTCAACAGAATCGAGGATCGGACCAACAACGCCAAGGACAGCAAGACGCTGACCGGCGTGATCAGCCTCAATTACGCCTTCAGCCAGCGGGCGGGAGCGAACCTCTCCCTGGGAGCGAGCCGTCAGCTGGTCGACGACGGATCGCTCGATACGCGCTCGATCGATACCGTCGGCAGCGTCAACTGGATCGTCGTACCGGTCGGAGGCGCCAAACCCGGGCTCACCCTGACACTCGAGGGCGCCCATCACAACATTGACGACAAGGTCAACACGGCCAATACTCGTGACAGCTACGAGCTGTTCATCAAGGCCGGGATCTCTTGGCTTCCGAGATTCTGAACCAGGGGGAATCATGACCGCTTCGGCTCAGCACCTCCTCCTTCCGGCCGGGCGCTTCGGCGCGCCCCGTTCCCTCCGCGGAGGCGCGGCCGCCGCGGTTCTGCTCGCGCTGCTGGTGCTCGAACCCCTTCCGGCGCGCGCCTTCATCACCGGATCCGTCGCGCCGCCCATTCAGAACGTGTCGCTGAACACCAACTCGACGGTGCAGCTGCTGTACACGATGACTGCAGCCAATGCCGTCGTCGCCAACGGACCGATCACCGTCAGCTCGACGCAGGCCGAGTTCCGAGCCGGTTGCGCCCGCACCGTGTTGCGTACCGTCAGCACGGCGTTCTCAAGCACCAAGAACGCGAGCGGGTTGGCGGCCTCGTTCGTGTTCAGCGAGACGGTACGTATCCCGGCGGATCTCATTTCGGCGGCTCGGAATGCCGGATCGAGTGAGCTTGGCTACACGCGCTCCTTCACCGACACCGGCACTCAGGTCCCGAGCGTCACCACCTTCTGCGCGACGTTTCCCATCACATCCTCGTCGGCGGCCGGCTTCGCGATCACGCGCATCGCGGTCTCGTTCGACGATGGGGCGCCAGTGCGCATTGTCGGCACGGGTGAGACGCTGCACGCTCGGGCCGAGATCCGGTTCAACGGTACCGGCCTGCTGCAGGCCACCTGGGAGATCGCGGGGCCCACGAGCACCGCGGGGGAGCCGTTCTACCGGCCGCTCAGCTCGGTGCGTCAATATTTTGCCGGCGGAGACAGGCAGACCCTGAGCAGCCCGAACCTCCCGGCCGAAACCTCGGGTCTGTATCTGTTGCGCCTGCGCATCACCGACCCTGTACCCGATTTCGAGCAGCCGGTCATACGCTACTTCGTGTCGAGCGGGAAGCCCGGCGAGCGGGTCCCGCAACAGCCGGTCGGGCTAGTGGCCCCGCCGAACCGTGCTCTGCTCGCGCCCGACACGCAATTCATCTGGGTGCCGATCCGCGGCGCCCGTGCCTATCAGCTCGAGCTCTACGCCAAGCCGCGCCTGCCAGGCGACAACCTGCCGGACCTAGGACGCGAGCCCGACGCGGCGCCGCCGGCCTTGCCGCAGGGACCGCCGGTGGCGGGCCTGCTGGTGTCGGGCACGCAATCACGCGCGTCGCTCGGCGCCGCGACCCGCGGGCATCTGGCGCCGGGACAAAATTTTCTGTGGCGCATCCTGGCAATCGGCGGCGATGGAAGCATCGTCGGCGACAGCGCAGTGCGCGAGGTGCGCACGCCGTAAACGGACGGAGGGCGGCATGTCGGTGCGAGTCACGGAACCGACCGACGCAACCGAGCTGCTGGCGGCCATCGCCGCGGGCAGCGAGCCGGAATTCGCGCGTTTCTACGATGCCTACCACTCGCGCGTGTACGCGTTCGTCATGCGCCACCTGGGCGACCCCGCCGAAGCGTCCGATGTCCTGAACGAGGTGATGCTGGAAGTCTGGCGGTCGGCATCGCGCTTCGAAGGCCGTTCCCAGGCGCTGACCTGGGTGCTCGGGATCGCGCACCACAAGGCGCTCGATGCCGTGCGGCGCCGCGCCCGCCGCCCGGCCGAGGAGCTCGACGAGTCCTTCCCGGACGAGGACGCGCCCAATCCGCCCGAGCTGTTGGACGCGGCGCAGAACGCGGAATTGCTGCGCCGCTGCCTGGAAAGACTTTCCGCCGACCAGCGGCTGGTCGTGCATCTCGCGTTCTTCGACGACCTGCCGTACGCCGAAGTGGCGCGCATCGTCGACTGCCCCGTCGGCACCGTGAAGACGCGGATCTTTCACGCCAAGCGTCTCCTCAAGCAATGCCTGTCCGGACCGCCCGCGGCGAAAGCCGATGAACCCCGCGACGAGTAGCCGCGACTCAGGCTCTTGACTGCATCGACATGATCCCGGAATCGAATCTCCCCCACCCGGAACCGCTCCTCGCGTGGTTCGTCAACGGCACGCTCGGGCCGTCCGAGCGCGCCACGGTCGAGCTGCACCTGCGCGGCTGCGCGCGCTGCCGCGATGAAGTCGCGTTTCTCGGAGCGCTGCGGCAGGGCGTCAAGGCGCTCGGCGGCGCAGAGGGGCCGGGAGAGCTAGGACGGAAGCGGCTGCTGCGCGACCTTCAGGCCGAACGCCGGGCTGCGCGCGCATGGTGGCGTCCGGCCCTGGCGGCAGCGGCCGTAGTCATCGTCGTGCAAGGCGCTGTGCTCGCCGGCCTGTGGTGGCGCGAAGCTCCGATCGCGCCGCTCGGGGGTCCCAGGGCCGGAGGCGCGACGGTGCAGATCCAGTTCGCGCCCACGGCCACCGAGGCGCAGATCCGCGCTGTGCTGCAGGAGGCCGGGGCCACGTTGATCGACGGGCCGGGAGCGTCGGGGGTGTACCGGGTCCGGGTCGAAAAAACCGAGCCCGCGCTCGCGAAATTGCGCGCGAGCACGGAGGTGGTGAGACATGCGGCGAGCGAATAAGGCCCTGATCGTCGCGTTGTCCGGAATCGGCTGGCTTCAGGCCGCGGCCGCCGCCGAGCCGCGGCCTCCGTCCACGACGGTCCCCAGGGAAGTTCCGCAGCGAGTCGCGCCCTCCGCGCCGAGCACAGCGCCGCCCGTCTCGAAGCCGGGCGCCGCGGCCGTTTCGTCCGGCGGCTTCGGCGCGCTCCCGCCGCCGCCGCAGGACGCACCGGCGCCAGCGAAGGACAATCAGTCCGTCGAGCCCGGCGAGCTGGTCGCCGTGAGCGCCAACATGAACGACGCGCTGCAGCTCGCTGCCCAGGCGCAGGCGCTCGGGCTTTCCGTCAAGCGACGCGCCAATCTGTCCGGTCTCGGTTTCGTCGTCACGACTTTCCGGGTTCCGCAGGATGTCGGTAGCGCCCTGCTCAGATTGAGACAGGCCTTGCCCGAGGTATGGGCCGACGCCAACCATCGCTTCCGGCTGATGGGCGACGAAAGCAGGACTTACGGGCGACGTCTGATCGGGTGGAATGGCGCCGCCAACTGCGGCGTAGGACTTCGCATCGGGCTCGTCGACACGGCCGTCGCCACGGACCATCCTCAGTTCCAGGGGCGCGCGATCCAGGTGCGCGCCGTTCTTCCGGCAGGGGTGGAGGTCGCAGGCGCCGATCACGGTACGGCGACCGCGGCCCTGCTCGTCGGGCGCGAGACGGGACTCGTGCCCGCCGCGCAACTCTACGCGGCCAGCGTGTTTCGTTCGCGTGAAAAAGAGGCCGATACGACCGCCGAATGGGTGGTGCTCGGGCTCGACTGGCTGGTGCAGAACCGCGTCATGGTCGTCAATCTGTCTTTCGGCGGGCCGCGCAACCTCCTGGTCGAAGCGGCCGTGCAGCGTCTGGTGGAATCCCAGATCGCCATCACGGCGGCGGCCGGCAACGGCGGCGAGCGTGCGGCGCCGGTTTTCCCCGCCGCGCAACCCGACGTCGTCGCGGTCACCGCGGTCGATGCGAAGATGAATCCCTATCGCAATGCGAACCGCGGCGATTACATCGCGTTCGCGGCGCCGGGCGTGGACGTCTGGACCGCGGCGCCGGGCAGAGACGGCATTTTCGTTTCCGGGACATCGTACGCCGCGCCGTTCGTGACCGCCGCGCTCGCCGCGGCGCGTCAGTCGAACGGCAAGATCAGCTGGCCGGCGACGCTCCAGCAACTGCAGTCCGGGGCGCGCGACCTGGGAGCGCCGGGAAAGGACCCGGTGTTCGGCTGGGGCTTGGTGCAGGCGCCAGGCTGCCAAGCGAGGAAAGGACGTTGAGAGGGTTCTGACGAAAACATGTGCTGGAAGGAGATCTCATGAATATCAATGCCGCTAGATTGCATGTCCTCTTGTTGATGATCGGCCTGGGAGCGATCGAGCCCGCCCTCGCCGGCTATATGGACGCTGATTGCCACGCGCTGAAGCTCAAGGACGCGAGCGGCGTGCCGCAAGACGCCAAGCACAGCTACAAGTTCCTCGGCACCTGCAATATCAACGCCGTGGTGGATTCGGGAACCCAGGTCCTGCAGACGGTCCCGGCGGAAGCCGAAGGCGCTTGGGATGGACCCAGCAAGACCTTCAAGGAGAGCTTCCGCGTGCTGGGCGACGTCCATATTCCGGACCAGTCGATCGATGACGGAAGCTCCTTTTTCACGAGCAAGTCCATGAATGCGGGCGCCGACATCAGCACAGGAAAGGTGAGCAGCGTTTTCAAGTGCAACGATGACCCGCTGCTGTCGAATGCGGCCGCATGCTTGCTTAGCTCGCACGCCAACCAGAGTGGATACGGCCCGTTCTCGAACCCCGCGCTGAATCAGCACCGTCCTTTGCTGAAGGGTAAGACGACACTCGCCGAGGCGACCGACTTCTCGAAAAAGCACGTCGCCAGCAGCACGCCGCCGGCCACGCCGCCCCCGCCCGCCGTGAAGAAGGAAGCGACCAAGCTCGGCTTGACCGCGCCGCTCACCGTGACAGCCAATCCCGCAGGAGAATTGAATGCGCCGCTCGGTGCCGCGCGCAAGGGTGGCGGATTTGTTCCGAACTCCGAGCAGCGCAGCGCGGCGCCGAATCCGCCGGCGCAAGTCGCCGCGCGCGCGATGAATGTCGCGCCCGCGGACGCAGGTGGGACAAGAACGCAGCCGTCGCCGCCGGTCGACATCGTCATCCTGGGATCCAAGGTCGATCCGAATTGCCAGCCGCCGCAGCCCGCCGCCTGGATAAGCGTGACGATCAAGAACGGCGGCTCGGCTTCCTCGAGCCAGGGAATGCTGCATATCAAGGAAGTCGGCGGGGCGAACCTGAGCGGTTCCAAGCATCTGCCCCCGATCGCCCCCGGGCAGACGACACCGCCCGTATCGACACCGCTCACGACTACTCATCCGTACTCGAAGCTCGCCGGGGCTCACCAGATCGCGGTGTACTTGAATCCGAAGATCGAAAAGGGGATCGTCGATTCAAGCAAGTCCGCGCCGCCCCGCATGTTGACCGTCACCTTCCCGCCCGGGCACTGCGTGGTCCAGCGGCAAGCCGGTCCCGCCGCGGGCGGTTCCGCGAGCGCGAAACTCCCCGCGGTTCA
>JBGQKK010000097.1:0-10367 GCA_041499545.1 Gammaproteobacteria bacterium
ATCGAACTCACGTTCGCGCGGGCGCTGCGCGCCATCCTGCGCCAGGACCCGGACGTGGTGATGATCGGCGAGATCCGAGATCTCGAGACCGCGCAGATCGCGGTGCAGGCGAGCCTCACCGGCCACCTGGTGCTCGCCACGCTGCACACCAACGACGCCGCGGGCGCGGTGGTTCGCCTCGTCGACATGGGCATCGAGCCCTTCCTCGTGGCTTCGAGCCTGCTGGGCGTGCTCGCCCAGCGCCTGGTGCGCAGGCTCTGCCCGGCATGCCGGCGCGCCCACGCGCCCGATGCCGCCGAGCGCGCGCTGCTCGCGAACGGCGACGGCGGGCACGCGGAGCACCCCTTGTTCACCGCGCCCGGCTGCGAGGCCTGCACATTCACGGGCTACCAGGGCCGCAGCGGGATCTTCGAGCTGCTCCTCATCGACGACGAGTCCCGGCGCCTGATCCACGACCGCGCCGCGGAGGCCGACCTGCGCGACCACGCGCGGGTAAGGGGGATGAAGGGCCTGCGCGAGGACGGCATGCGCTGGGTGCGCGCCGGCGAAACCTCTCTCGAGGAAGTGCTGCGCGTATCTCGAGAATGAGTCGCGGGTGAGTCATGTCGGGCTTCGAGTACAGCGCGCTGGACCCGGCAGGTCGCGAAAAGCGCGGCGTCATCGAAGCGGACACCGAACGCCACGCGAGGACGCTGCTGCGCGAGCGGGGCCTTGCGCCGCTCGCCGTGGAGTCGATCCGCGACTCGGCGGCGGGCCAATCCGGACTGCGCGAGCGCCTCTCCCGACCCGGCATTTCGCGCAAGGGGCTCGCGCTTCTCACGCGCCAGTTCGCCACCCTGGTCCGCGCGGGCCTCACCATCGAGGAGTGCCTCAACGTTCTCATCGAGCAGACCGACTCGGCGGGAACGCGCAGGCTGCTCGCCGCGGTCCGGGCGCGCGTCCTCGAGGGCCAGTCGCTGTCGCGCGGCCTCGCCGCGTTCCCTTCCGCGTTTCCGCAGATCTATCGCGCCATGATCGAGGCGGGCGAGCACTCCGGAAAGCTGGGCGACGTGCTCGAGCGGCTCGCCGATTACACCGAGAGCCGCGAGGGGTTGCGCGACACGATCCTCATCGCGTTCATCTATCCCACGATCGTGATGGTCCTCGCGTTCGTCATCGTCACCTTCCTGCTCGTCTACATCATGCCGCAGATGACGCGCGTGTTTTCCAGCGTCGGGCAGGCGTTGCCGCTCGCCACGCGCATCTTGATTGCGACGAGCGACTTCGTCCGCTCGTACGGTCTGCTCACTCTCGCCGCCGCGGTCGCGGCCCTCGTCGCGGCGTGGCTCATGCTGCGCGACGAGGCGCTGCGGACGCGCTGGCACGCGTGGCTGCTGCGGCTGCCCGTCGCCGGCCGCTTGATACGCGGCGTCAACGCGGCGCGCTTCTCCGACACGCTGGGGATTCTCACCACCGCCGGTGTGCCCTTGCTCGCGTCGTTGCAATCCGCGGCCGCGGTGCTCACGAATCTGCCTATGAAGGGCGCCGTGGAGGAGGCGGTGCGGCGCGTGCGCGAAGGCGCGGCGCTCGCGCCCTCGCTCGGGGCGGCGAAGCTGTTTCCGCCGCTCGTCATCCACCTGATCGCGAGCGGCGAGGCGACCGGGCGCCTGGATAGCATGCTCGCGCGAGCGGCCGAGGCGCAGTCGCGCGAGCTGGAGAACTGGGTGCGCGGCCTCACGGCGGCGCTCGAGCCGCTGCTGATCCTCACCATGGGCGGGATCGTCCTGTTCGTCGTGGTCGCGATCCTGCTGCCGATTTTCGAGATGAACACGCTGGTGCGCTAGAGCGGTGAGGCCGCTGGCTCTAGACTGGATCAGGGCAATTGGAGTGGAGTATCGTCGGTGTCATGAGCCCGAAAACGACCTGGGCGTTCCTGCTTTTCGCCCTCGTCCTCGCCGCCTGCAAGGGGAAGGACAACCCGCCGCTGCCGATGTCGGCCTTCAGCAATCTGCCTGACGTCGCGTCGTTCGCGGCATCCCCTTCGGACCAGTTCATCGTCGATACGGCGGGCCTTTCGAAGGTGTCGCGCGCGCACCCGTACAAGGGAGCGGGGACGAGCTGCCCCCACACTGGGGCGCACCTGCATTTCAAAGACGACGTCTCCGACTACCGCGTCGAGATGCGCGCCCCCGCCGACGGCGTAGTCGCGCGTATCACGCCGTGCTTCAACCTCGGTAACGGCAACGACAAGTTCGAAGTGGATATCGCCGTCGCCACGCACAACGGCGAGCCGCTCCTGTTCGAGTTCAGCCTCGAGCCTTTCGCGGGGCTCCAATGCCAGTCGAACGCCGATTTCTACAAGCAGTTCATCTTCGTTTCCCTGGGGCAAACCGTGAAGAAGGGCGACGTGATCGCGCTCCTCCTCAAGAAGGTCGGAATCGGAGGCGATGCCACGCACGTTCACTTCGACCTGCAGGACATGCAGTCCGGCGCTTTCCACTGCCCCAATATCTTCACCGCCGCGATCGAGTCGTCCTTTGCCGGCGTGTACGGAAGCGAGACCTGCTCCGGGGCCCCCTTCGGGCCTTCGGCTGGATTCTGCTACCAGCCGGCAGCCGGAGAAGACCTCACTGGGTTGTGAGTCGTCGAGCCGTCGCGGCCACATCCGGCTCGGGTTCCCGCGCCCGCGGGAATCCCGCACAATAGAGGCCTTGAACTGTCCCGGGGCCGTCATGCCTAGACTTTCTGCTGCCTTTGCCCGCTTTCGCGGCTTCACCCTGATCGAGATTCTCGTCGTCATCACCATCATCGGCATCCTCGCCGCGCTGATCGTGCCGCGCATCATGGACCGGCCCGACCAGGCGCGGGCCACGGCGGCGCGCGCGGACGTCAATGCGATCATGGGCGCGCTGAAGCTCTACAAGCTCGACAACGGCGTGTACCCGACCAACGAGCAAGGGCTCCTCGCGCTGGTGAAGAAGCCCGATCGGGGCGACATCCCGCGCAACTGGAAGCCCGGCGGGTACCTGGAGAAGCTGCCTGGCGACCCCTGGGGGAGCGACTACCAGTACCTCAATCCGGGAGTTCGCGGCGAGGTCGATGTGTTTTCCATGGGCGCGGACCGCAAGCCCGGCGGCGAGGGCTTCGACGCCGATATCGGGTCGTGGCAGTGATGCGATTGCGCCGGGCGCGCGGCTTCACGCTGCTCGAGCTCCTGGTGGTGGTGGTGATCATCGGCGTCATGGTCGGCCTCGCCGGCGCGCAGCTGATGCGCAGCCCCGGCGAGATCGTGCGCGACGAGAGCGAGCGCCTCGCGCTGCTCCTGCAGGCGGCCCGCGACGAGGCGATCCTGCAGGGACGCGTGTTCGCCTTCGGTGCCGGACGCGAGTCGTACCGCTTCGTGCGCCTGGAACGCGACGGCAAGCTCAAGATCGCGGCGGACGACGATCTGCTGCGGCCGCGGCTCCTTCCGCCCGGGATTACGATCGAGTCGTTCCAGGTCGAGGGCGTGGCCGAAGACGCCCCCGTGAAGGGCGTGGTCTTCCAGCCGAGCGGCGATCTGCCGGCATTCCGCATTCTTCTCACCGGCAGCGGCGCCCGCTGGACGGTGGTCGGCGCCCCCGACGGAACCATACGCGCGCAGGCGGGCTCATGATGCGCCGCGGACCGGCGTCGAGGGGCTTTACGCTGGTGGAGATCCTGGTGGCGCTCGCCGTGCTCGCGATCGCTCTCACCGCGGCGGCGCACAGTCTCGGCAATGCGATCGATACGACCGCCGCGCTGCGCGAGCGGACGCTCGCGCGCTGGGTGGCGGAGGACAGGCTCGCCGAGCTCGAGCTCAAGCGCGAATTCCCCGCCCTCGACACCCAGGAGGGCGACGCCGAAATGGGCGGGCGAAAGTTCCATTGGATCCAGGAGACCGGCGTGACTCCGGTCACGCGCATGCGCCGCGTAGAGGTGAGCGTGCTGCTGCCCGGCGCCAAGGTGCCGCTCGCGCGCCTCACCGGATTCGTCGAGCAGACGGGTACTTCGGTGACGTCGTCGACCGCGTCCCAGACGGGAGACCTGTCGCAGATGGGCAACACGCCGACGCCACCCTCCTCGCAGACGGAGGGCCAGAAATGAAGGACGGCGCGCGGGGCTTCACCCTGATCGAGCTGCTGGTGGCCTTGCTCATCTTCGGCATCTTCTCCGCCCTCGCGTACTCGGGGCTCAGCAGACTTCTCGACGGCCGCACGCGGCTCACCGACGAGCAGCGTATCTGGCAGCAGCTGTCGCAGGCCTTCTTGCGCATTTCCGACGATGTCGCTCATGCGCGCGCGCGCGGCGTGCGCGACGAGTCGGGCGCCGCCGTCATTTCGCCGTTCGTGGGACGGCCCTACGATTCGCGCGCTCTCGGCGAGCCGAGTCTGGAGCTGACGCGCGGGGGCGAACTGAAATACGGCAACGCGGCGGAATCCGATTTGCGGCGGGTCGCCTATCGCTTGAGGGACGGACAGCTGCTGCGCATCACCTGGCCGGTGCTCGATCGTGCCCCGGTCACCAAGCCGCTCGAGGCGGCGGTGATCACCGACGTCGAGACCTTCGAAGTGGGCATTCTCGACGCCAGCGGCAAGGCGACCACGACCTGGCCGCAGGCGGGCGCCAACGCGAACGAGCTTCCGCCCGCGATCGAGGTCACCCTGGCCGTGAAGGGCGTGGGCAAGTTCAAGCGTATTTTTCTGGTGAACCGATGAGAACACTCGCGCGAGCGCAGCGGGGCATCGCCTTGGTGACTGCGGTCATGATCATGGCGATCGCCGCGGCGGTCGCCGCGAAGATCGCGTTCGCGCACCAAATCTGGTTCAGGCAGATGGAGAACGTGGCCGATCGCGGCGCGACCGACCTGCTGCGCCGTGGCGCCCTGCACTGGGCGAGCGTGGCCCTCCTGGAGGACGCGGCCCGGAACTCGATCGACCACCTGGGAGAGGCCTGGGCGCAGGGGCTGCCGACGCTGCCCGTGGACGGCGGAGCGATCCGCGTTTCGATCGAGGACGCGCAGGGGCGATTCAATCTGAACAACCTGGTGCAGAACAACGCGCAGAGCGCGCAGGATGTCCTGATTTTCCGGCGGCTTCTCGGGGAGCTCAACCTCGATCCCAATCTCGCCAATGCGCTCGTCGATTGGATGGATGCGGACAGCAACGCGCTCTCGCCGGGCGGCGCCGAAGACGTCGATTACCTCAATCTCAAGACGCCTTATCGCGCCGCCAACCAGCCGCTCGTCAGCGTCGACGAGCTGCGGCTGGTGCGCGGCTTCGACGCCAAGACCGTGCAGATGCTGCTGCCCTTCGTGAGCGTTCTGCCTCCGGGAGCTCGCACCGCGATCAACGTGAACACGGCGTCGCCGATCTTGCTCGCCGCCCTTGCCAACAAGGACCTGGCGTGGGCGCAGCGCCTGGCGGAGAATCGGCGTGAGACGCCCATGCAGAACCTCAACGAGTTCACCAAGCAGCTGCAACTGCCCCCTGGAGCGCCCCCATTTCAGTCCGGTGTCGCGGACGTCAAGACCAATCTCTTCCTGGTCACGCTCGAAACATCCATCGGGCGTCACCAGCGGCGCACCGTCGCGCTCCTGCAGCGCCAGCCGGCCGCCAAGACCACGAACTGGATCTGGCACAAACCCGAGCCCCTGATCGACGCGAGCGGGCCAAAATCCTCGGGCGAGACCGATGAGAGCGCCGAGCTTCGCTAAGATTCGCTGGCCCGATGTCGCCGGCGCCCTGCGGCAAAAGGGCGGCGATCGGCTCGAGCTGTGGCTGCCGCGCGACTGGCCGGCGAACGATGTAGAGCTGCGCTGGCGCAGGACCGATGCGCGCGGGGCGGTGCGGGAAGGCAGGCAGCGCGGCCTCGAGGGCCTCGCGCCCGCCGACGATCTCGTCGTATGGACCCCGGCTTCGGAAACGGTGTTGCTGCACGCGCGCCTGCCTACGCGCTCGGCGGCCAAGATCGCCCAGGCGCTTCCGTTCGCGCTCGAGGATCAGTTGATCGACGCGCCCGAGAAGCTGCACTTCGCTTTCACGCACGAGGCGGACGGCTCGCTCGCGGTCGCGGTGACGCGGCGCGAACGCATGGAAGGCTGGCTCGCGGCGCTGTCCGCCGCGGGGCTCGCGCCGACGCGACTCGCCCCGGTTACCCTGTCCCTGCCGCTCGCCGATCGCGCCTGGACGCTCGCGTTCTCCGACGACGAGATGGTCCTGCGCAGCGGCCTTCACGCGGGATTCGGCGGACCGCGCGAGGCGCAGGCCCCGGGCTGGCTGCACACGGCGCTCGCCGAAGCGCGCGCCGAGTCGCACGCGCCGGAGCGCATCCTCTGCGTCGGCGCGCCTGCGGATCTGGACGCGGGCGCCTGGCGCACCGCGCTGGGCCTGCCCGTGGAAACGCTTTCCCAAGCGGGTACGGCGGTTCCGGCCTCGCCGCTCGATCTGCTCCAACAGCGCTACACCCGGCGAGGGCGGGGCGCGGCCGCTCTGCAGCGCGCCTATCTGCCCGCCGCGGCGCTGCTCGCCGCCTGGCTGGTGCTCACGCTCGTCCTCGACGCGGTCGAGTGGGCGCGCGTCTCATACCGTGCGAGCGCCGCCGACGAGGAGATGCGCTCGCTCCTCACGAAGAGCTTTCCGGATACCCGCGTGATCCTCGATCCCGCCGAGCAGATGCGGCGCGGCCTGGACGATTTGAGCGCACGCAGCGGCGCCGCCGCGCCGGGAGACATGCTGTTCCTGCTCGCTCGCGCATCGCCCGCGTTCGAGCGCGAAGCGCGCCTGCGCGTGCAGGCGATCGAGTACGCGGACAAGACCTTGAACGTGCGTGTCGCGGCGTCGCAGGCGGACGCCGAGTCCCTGGCGCGGGCCTTGCGCGCCCGCTCGCTCGACGTCGCAGTGGACCGCGCGGGCGGGGAGGCGCGGCTGCAGTTGCGTGCGGCCGGTTCGTCGAAGAGCGGAAAATCGTGAAGCTCGCCGTGAATCCGGCCTGGATCGAGCCGTGGAAAAGCCGATGGAACGCCCTCGGCGCGCGCGAGCGCCGCACGGTGTCGGCGCTCGCCGTGTTCCTCGGCGCGGTGCTCTTCTATCTGCTGATCTGGAGCCCCATCCAGGGCGGTCTCGCCCGATCGCAGGCGCGCCTGAGCTCGGTGCAGGCGCAGCTCGGGCAAGTCCGCGAGCAGGCCGCGCTCGTCGAGAGCCTGCGCGCCGCCCCGCGCGTCGAGGCCCCCGCCGATGCGAGTTCCGCGGTCCAGCAGGCGGCGGAGCAAAACGGCCTTCGCGAACAGGTGAAGCGCGTCGATGCCGACGGCACGCGCAGCGTGCGCGTGCAGATCGAAGCCGCGCCCTTCCCGGCGCTGATGGCGCTGCTGGTCGAGCTGCAGCGACGCGGCTTGCGCACCGAGAACGCGACCTTCGAGAGGAACCCCAAACCGGGCACGGTGAACGCGCGCTTGCTGCTCCAGGCACAGGGCGCATGATCGAAGCGCTTCGCCGGACCGGCGTCCGCTTCGCCGTTCTCGGGGCCGTCGCGTATCTCGTCTTTCTCGTCGCGAACGTGCCCGCCGCGTGGCTCGGGTACGCGCTCGAGCGCGCGAGCGCGGGTGCAGTCGCGCTTGGCGATCCCCGCGGCACGGTGTGGAAGGGCCAGGGCGCGCTCGCGGTCCGTTCCGGCAATGCCTATCGCAGCCTCGCCGAGATCGAGTGGCGCTGCAATCCGCTCGGGCTTTTCGCGGGGCGCTTGAACTTCTCGCTCTCGGGCTCCGCGCCCGGCGCCAGCCTGCGGGCGAGCCTGAGTCTCGGCCTGCGCAGCCTGCGACTGCAGAATGTCGAGGCGAGCGTGCCGGCAGCCCTCATTGCCCCGGCCTTTCCGGTCGCTGCGTTCGCGAAGCCCGAAGGACGCCTGAGCGTTCTCGCTGACTCCCTCGAAATCGGCCCGGCGAGCGTGCGCGGCGCGGCCACCCTGGAATGGGCCGAGGCCGGCGCGATGGGCGTGGCGCGCCTCGGCGACTACCGCTTGCAGATCACGGGGAGCGGAGAGAGCGCGGCGGTGAGGCTCTCGACCCTGCGCGGGGATCTGCGCGTGAACGGCAGCGGCGAATGGCGCGCGGCGCAGCCGCGGAGCGTGCAGATGCGCGGTGAGGCGGTAGCATCGCCTGCGCGCAAGGACCTCGAGCCGCTGCTCGTTCTGCTGGCGGGAGAGGGAGCGGGCCCTTCGCGACCGTTCGCGTGGTCGATGGCGCTCTAGGGGGCGCCATCGGAAAGGATCTATAAGAAGACTCTGGTGCATTTGTAGGGTTTGCCTGACAGGACTTTTCCTTATCGTCCGGCTAGACTGAAGCCAAGCTCGTTTCGCCTGAACCGGCAGGCGATCCGAGGTCTTGGGCGTAGCAGAGGTTCAGCAAGAATTCACAAGAAATATAACGGCCCCCGGGGCGAAGCTTGCCGCCGGGGACGGACTGGGAAACATGGACAAGGGAGGGAGGCGCGAAGAGCGCCTGAGGCGACATGCACACCGGCGAAGAGAACGGCGAATCCCCTGAACTCGGGCTCAGACCCGCAGGCACGATGGGCCGGAATCGGGCGGACTTGGCCTGGAACATCGCCGCCATCGACGCCCTCGCGCTGGACGCGGACAGCGTGGCGACCGTGGACCTGTACAAGAGCTGGATCCGCGAAAAGGTGAGGCCGGTCTTCCCCCACGAGATGCTCGCTTCCGGCCTCGGACACCTGAGCGCGGGCGGCGTCTCGCTCGACTACGTGGTGACGGTAGATTTCCCGATGCGTCATCTGGAGCAGCTGCGCAACCGGGTCGGGGCCATCGACTCTCCGGCACTGCGCCGGTGGATCGCGACGCGGGAGCCGCAGCTGTTCGAGGCCGATCATCCCTGGCCCGACGCCCCGCCGGCATGGGTAGAGACCGTCCGCGGAAACGGCCTGATCAACATCGCGTCTCACGGCGTGTACGACACGGAGGCCTGCGTCGCGAGCTACCAAAGCTTTCACCGCGTCCCGGGCCGCCTGGGCGAGGTCCACGCCGCAGCGCTTCGCCACCTCGCGCCCGTCCTTCACCGGGTCCTCCACCGCGTGCTGCGGGGGACGGAAAGCGAAGACGCGTTCGGACATGGTGTTGCCGCGCTGAGCTCGCGCGAGAAGCAGATCGCGCAGTGGGTGAAGCTGGGCAGGACCAACTGCGACGTCGCGGGCCTGTCGGGCCTGAGCGAAAACACCGTCAAGCACTACCTGACGGGCATATTCGGAAAGCTCGGCGTCGAGACCCGGGTGCAGCTCGTCCAGCAGCTCATCGAGCACGAGGCGAGGACCGCGCCGGGCTCCGGGACGCGGATTATTTAGGAACGCTTACATCTTCCGGGAGCAGGGCCCTGCGCCCGCCCCGGCACGTGCGCGTGCCCAAGTGACTCAGGAGAGCAGGGCGCGCGGATAGGCAGGGCCGGCGCGCATGACCGCGGCGGTGCGCGTTTCCACTCCCAGCTTCTCGTAGACGTGCTGCAGGTGCTTGTGCACCGTGCGCGGGCTGATCGCGAGGATCGCGCCGATGTCGCGGTCGGTCTTCCCGGCGGCGACCCAGCGCAGCACGTCGCGCTCGCGCGGGGTCAGGGAATCGGGCAGGGCGGCGGGAGGCATCCAATGGCGGGTCGCGGCGACGCTGAACCGGTAGAGATTCCCCAGGTGCGGCCGCATGATTTCCAGGCGCTCGCGGTCGCGGTCGCTGAAGCCGCGCTTGCTGCGGTTCAGCACGAAACTGACCAGGTAGCGGTGGTCGACGTGGATCGGCACCGCCATGACGTGGTCGATGCGGATGACGCGGTAGTAGTCGTTGTAGAGCGGCGTGCGATGAAACCGGCTCTCGGGCACGAGCTCGCTGATGCATCGGGTCACCGCCGCGGGATTGCGGCCGTGCTCGCGCACCAAGGGATGATCGTAGAAGTAGCGGTCGAATACCTCGATCTCGCGCCGCGAGATCGATCCGGGGCTGTCGCTCACCACGCTGCGGTGTCCCGTTTCCAGGTTGCAGACCGAGAGGGTGGTCAGCTCGGAGCTGACCAGGCACGGCAGGCACTCCAGGCCGCGGCGGGCGAAGGCTTCGCGCCCCAGGCCGTTCTCGCCGATCGCGCGAAGCGCGTCGAGGGCCCCGCGGAGGTCTGCGTTGGTGAGCGGGTGCGGCATGGCCCAATTCCCCTTGAGCGACGACCGGGTGGTAATCTACTAGTTGGTAAGTTACTTGTCAACCGCCGGGCCAGGGGGTAGGATGCGGCACGCATGGCCGACAGCGCCGACACCCCGCAGCGCATCCTGGACATCGCCGAGCGCCTGGTGCAGACGCGCGGCTTCAACGGCTTCAGCTACGCC
>JBGQKK010000098.1:0-10284 GCA_041499545.1 Gammaproteobacteria bacterium
GCCACGGCGGACTGGGCTGGAGCACCGTCGCGCTCGTCCGCGGCGAGGGGCGCGTCGCGCTGGTCGACGTCGGCAGCTTTAATATGAGGAAAGGGATCATCGAGCAGCTCGCCAAGCGCGGCCTCGAGCCCGAGGACGTGACCGACGTCATCCTCACGCATTCCCACTACGACCATTCGCTCAACTGGATCCTGTTCCGCCAGGCGCGCATCGTCATCGGCGCGCGCGAGCTCGCCTGGTCGCTGAGGGAGCCTTGGGGCGAGGGGCCGGTCCCCGAGCTCTACATGCGCGAGCTGGAGAACTGGCCCACGCTGCACCCCGTCGCCGCCGAGCAGGAATTCATGCCGGGGTTCAAGGCCCACGCCGCGCCCGGCCACACCCCGGGCCATCTGGTCTACGTTCTCGAGGGGAAAGAGAGCGACGCGATCTTCACCGGCGACGCGGCCAAGAACCGCGCCGAGCTGCTGTCGCGCAAGGCCGACGCGACCTACGACGCTGACATCAGCACGTCTTCGATCGAGAGGATCTGGCAGCTGTGGAAGAAGCGCCCGGGCAGCGTCCTCGTCCCGGGCCACGACCTGCCGATGACGCAAAAGGACGGCCGCATCTCGTACATCGGCAAGCGCCGGGCGGCGCTCAAGATGTGGTTCGGCGAGAACCTGGAGATGAGCACCCTGATCGAGCTGGGGCCGCGCTGAAGAAGCGGGCGCCAGCTGGAGAAACTGAGCGCCGGTACAGTCACCAGGCGCCGAAACGCGGGCACGAAACAGGGATGGCGAGGCGTGCGTTGTCGGTATCCGCTCAATGACCTTATTTTTTCAGTTGCGCCAGCCCTAGGCCTCCAAATGGTTTTGCGCCATCGTATACGGCCGACTTCGGCGGCAAAGGGTAAATCTCCTGATAGGTTGTAACTTGATCTGGATATTTGGTCACGAATTGCACCGCCTTCTGATGATCAGGCGAACGGACAAAGCGGTTGAGTGAGTCCATGTCACGCCAGTAGCTGAGCATTAGACCCTCTCTGAAAGTAAAGCAATGACCCCAAGTCATGACTAGGCAACCGTCAAAATGCTTGGCTCGACGAAGAAAAAACGGCATAACTAAATAAAAGTAGCAGAGTCCCCGCAGACCATGAACTTTGATTCCATTGACAAATGCGATGGTCGCATCGCCCGGGGGGCTCTGTATTCTATGTGTCTGAAATTTATTCGATCCGCCGGACATCGGTGTGCTACCGCTGTCATCGACGCTCGCAGGGCATTGCGCCGACGACGCACATCTCCCCTGCTTCGTGCCCGCGTTTCGCCAGCGGGTACCACCGGTCTTCGAACGCTTCGGGCGCGAACGGATCCGCTCCGTTCTGCACCTGATTCGCGTTAGACCGATAGATAAGGAACGGCGGTGACGGGTCGTCGAGCAGGCCCGTAGCGGGGTTGATCTTCGCCCCGAGCACATCGAAGAAGAAGTCGTCCTCGTCCGTGAGGAGCGGGGCGAGCGTCAGCCGCTCCAGATTGATCTTGCCCCCGACTAATTGTGCGGTCGGAATGATCACGAACTGCAGGAATTGCGCGTCGGTCATCGGGAATGGCAAGGTGAAGTGCTGCTTCGCAAAGCTGTACGTGTTGGTCAGGTCGGCGGGGCCGCCGCCGGCGGGCGGATGGTCGCCGCCGAGCGCGACGAGCGCATCGTCCAACGATTTTTCGATGAGCGCTAGGGTCTGGTCGCCTTTCGGGATTCCCGTCTTCGTGACATCCACCGCTTTCTGATAGCACTCGCAGCTGCTGGCGATCGCCTCGAAGTCGCCGGGCTTGAGCCGCGCCATGACCTCCGGGTCGGCGACCAGGGGATCGCCGCCCACCATCACCAGCCGCACGTCGCGCTCGGTCGCGTCGATTAGATTGCGGTACGGGGAATTCGGCAAGCCGGCGCGCGGGGGGCGCGCGGGCTTGGTGATGACGAGGAGGTCCGCGGTCTTGCCCGGACCGATCGATCCGACCTCGTCCTGCCAGCGCAGCGTCCACGCCGGATTTCGCGTCACCATGTCGACGAGCAGGCGGTCGAGCGCGCGTTCGGCGTTCTCCGCGTCCCGGTCGTGTTCGCCGCCGACCGAAAGATGCGGCACGAGGTGGCGGCTCGCACCCAGCAGCGCCGGGTCGCGAAGCGCGATGTCCGCCACCTTGAGCTCGCCGAGCAGGTTGCGCGATCCGCTCGGGGTCCAATCCGTGCCGAGCGACACGAGTACATCCGCCGAGAGCGCCTCGTATACATTGGCGGTGCGGCCGTACAGGAGCAGGTTGGACAGCGGCGACCACACCAGCTTGGCCCCGAGCCCGTCGCCCGACAGGTCGCTTCGAATCGACGGAGCGGCGCGCATCTCGATGAAGTCCGATAACTCGAGCCCCGCGCCGTGGACGATCGTGGTCATGTCGGTCAGCAGGCCCATGCCCTTGAGCGAAGCAAACTCGGCGCGCGAGGACGTCGGGTCGCCCGGCCGGCGATCGCCGTCGCGCACACCCTCCGCCAGATGAACGAGCCAGGCGTCCACCTGACCGTCCTGCATTTGGGAAAGCAGTGTCGTCACAGACGCCGGGTCCAGGCTGTCGATCGCGTGCACTTCGGACTGTATCCGCTGCCGTCCGAAATTCACGCTCTCGGCGTTACGCGCGAGCAATCCATCGGTTGCCGGGCTCGATGTATTCTGCGTGGTCGTCTGGCCGCCGACCAGTCCCTTTACCTTGGCATGCTTGATCACCTCGTCGAAGAGGTTGAAGCCGTTTGTCGCAACCAACGCATTCTGCGGCGTCTGGACCAGGCGCTGGATTTCGGGCGGACTGTTGCCCTTCATGCCGTTCCATTGATAGCGATTGGCGTAGGGCTCCGTGCCCAGTGGGCGGCCCAGGGCCGGCTGCGCGTGCGACGACGGCGCCGGCCACAGCCGCGCCGTGTCGAAAGTCGGATGGTCGTGCAGATTGATCATGCCCGGAAAGATCAGCGCCGACGGCCCGAAGTCGAGGACCACCGCGCCGTCGACGTCCGTTCCCGCGGGAGGCCGCTCGCCCCGCCAGATGGCGACGATCTTGTCGTTGCGCACCAGGACACGGCCGCTCTCGATCACCGTGTGGTCGTCATCCATGGTCACGACGGTGCCTCGGAGCACCATGCCGCGCGCCGGGTCGAACGGCAACGAGGAAGTGCGATCCTCTGCGGACGCGGTCATCGATAAAGACAAGGCGGCAGCGGCGAGCGCCGCGACGAACCCAACGAACTTACTGGCGTGGCTCATGATCCCTCCCGGTAACGGACGAAAAGCATCTTCGCATAGCGCATGTCGGTGCCCTTGTCTTGAATTCCCCGGGCCCATCGGGCTTGGGGTAGTTTCGAACGAGGCAGTTTGCAGGGCATCTCCACCTTATTCTGCGTAGCGGTGCACGCGTTTCGTGTGAACTAGTTACGGCGCTCGACAAGCTTCCACGCGATGCGCCCCCGGGTTTGGTGAGTTCTCGTCTGCGATGCATTGGAGCACTATGCGACGCGGGAGGTAAGATGGCGAACCGATCACCCAGTTAACCCAGGGGTTATCGCCGGGACTTCTCGATCTATGGATTGCGCGGCCGCAAGCCTTTCCGTATTCTCCTTGCCAGTTGATCCAGGCGGCCGCCAAGACCTATCGACACCGGAAATTGCGCAAGTGCGACATTCATGACACGATTTCCGCACACGGTTCTATTCCTGATCGCAGGTGCCGGGCTGATGCTTCCCGGCTACGTATATTCCCAACAGGGGCCGACAAGACCGCTGCGCATCGTCGTGCCCTTTCCGCCTGGAAACGGCACCGACATCCTCGCTCGCCTGATGTCGCCGAAGATGACCGCGTCGATGCGCCAGCCGGTGATCGTCGAGAACCGCGGCGGGGCGAACGGCATGATCGGTGCGGAGGCGGTGGCGCACGCCGCCCCCGACGGAACCACCATCCTCTTTACGTCCCCGAGCACCCACGTCACGGCACTGTTCCTCTCGAAGAACCTCCCTTACGATCCGATCAAGGACTTCACGCCGATCACCGCGGCGGTCGAGCCGGTCACCGTGATGACGATCAATCCCTCGCTGCCGGTGAATTCGGTGAAGGAGCTGATCGCCTACGCCAAGGCGAATCCGGGGAAGCTCAACTACTCGAGCCCGGGCGTGGGCGCGGTGTTCCACATGTCCGGAGAGCTGTTCAAGCTGGGCGCGGGCGTGGACATCGTCCACGTGCCCTACAAGGGCGCGTCGCCCGCGCTCGCGGGCGTGATCGCGGGCGAAGTCTCGATCGGCTTCAACTCGCTCGCCTCGGTGCTGCCGCATATGCGCTCGGGAAAACTGAAAGTGCTCGCGGTTCTCGAGGCGAAGCGCTATCCCGGACTGCCCGACGTGCCCTCGATCGGCGAGGCGCTTCCCGGCTTCGAGAAGCCCGCGTCCTGGTTCGGCCTGTTCGGCCCCGCGGGCCTGCCCGCGCCGGTGCTCGCACGCCTGCACGACGAGCTCGTCGCATCGCTCAAAGATCCCGACGTCCGCTCGAAGGTCGACGAGCTGGCGATGTCGGTCATCGCCAACACGCCCGAGCAGTTTTCGGTCATGCTAAAGAGCGGGATCGACCAATACGGCAGACTCATCAAGGCCGCCGGAATTCAACCGGAGTGAAGAGACCCATGAAAAATTCAAGAACCCTCGCACGCGCTTTCCTCGCCCTTGCTTTCGCGGCGAGCGCCGCAGCGTTCTCTCAAACCTATCCCACGAAGCCGGTTCGCCTGGTCATTCCCTTCCCGCCGGGCGGCAGCAACGACGTGGTCGGGCGCATGATCGCCTTCCAGCTCTCCGACCGCCTGGGCAAATCGGTCGTCGTCGACAACCAGGGCGGCGCAGGCGGCATCATCGGCACCGAGGCCGTCGCGAGAACGACGCCCGACGGATACACCCTGCTCCTGATCTCGGTCGCGCACGCGTTCGGCGCTTCCATGTACAAGCTGCCCTACGATCCGATCGGCGCCTTCGCGCCGGTGTCGATCCTGGGCACGGGGCCGGTCGCGCTCTGCGTCAACGCCAAGCTGCCGGTGAATTCGCTGCAGGATCTGCTCGCGCTCGCGAAAGCGAAGCCCGGCGAGCTGAACTACGCCACGGCCGGGGTCGGCAGCTTCCAGCATCTTGCGAGCGCGCTCTTCAAGCTGCAATCGGGCCTGGACATCGTGCACATCCCGTTCAAGGGCGGCGGGCCGGCGATGGCGGACGTGGTCGCGGGCAACACCCAGATCGTGATCGGCTCGCTCATCCAGATGCTGCCGCAGATCAATTCCGGAAGGCTGAAGATACTGGGCGTGGGCAGCGAAAAGCGCGTTCCCGCCCTGCCCAATGTGCCGACGATCTCGGAGGCGGGCGTGCCCGGCTACGAAGCGACCAACTGGTGGGGCATCGTCGCGCCGGCGGGTACCCCCAAGCCGGTGATCGAACGATTGCACCGCGAGCTCTCGGTGATCCTCGCCACCCCCGAGACCAAGAAGCGCTTCGAGACCGAGGGCGGCGAAGCCGTGCAGATGAGCCCGGATGATTTCGGACGCTTCATCGCCTCGGAAACGGCGAAGTGGGCGAAGGTGGTGAAGGAAGCCGGAATCAAGCCGGAGTGACAGCGCCTTTCTAGAACGAGCGCCCGAGCTGCAGGTAGCCGACATTGCCGCCCGGCAGCTCGAAGCCCCGTGCGAAGCCCAGTCGGTATTGCAGGCCGAGCAGATATCCGGCGCGCACCTCCGCGAGAAGCTCGAGGCCCCCGCTCTTGAAATAGCGCTGCGCGGCGGCGCCGTTCCAGGCGGAACCGACATCGAAGAACACGCTCATCGAGAGCCGGTTCAGGCCCAGCGGCGGCACCATGAAGTGCCGATCCACGTCCGACAGCGGCACGCGCCACTCGAGCGTCCCGAGAAACGCGTGGTGGCCCGTGAGCACCGGCTCGCCGCTGCGGTAGCCGCGCAGCGGGAACTGGCGCTGGTCGAGCACGGGGAGATTAAAGCCGGCGACTTCCTCGGAAAAGCTTCCGCCCAGCTGGATCGGCTCGGCGTCGGGCTGTGAATAGGTCTGGTTCCAGCGCAGCGCCACCACCGTGGGACCCGCGGGAAGGTAGCCGCGCCAGTCGCCGCGGTAGAAATTGCCCGAGTAGGTGCCGCGCAGGTGGTTCGAAGTCTCGGCCCAAAGCTGGAGCAGCTGTCCCTGGCTCGGTCCTTCGGAGAGAAACTGCGTGCGGCGCGTGTCCACTCCGGCGACCAGCCCCAGCACGCGCTCGTCGCGCGGGGTCGTGTTGCCGGCGCCCAGGTCGTGCAGCACTTCCCGGTCGATCGCGGCGCCCAGTCCCCAGTAGTAACGGGCGGAAAGAGAGAGCTGCCGCCCCAGCGAAACCCATTGCGCCGCCTCGTCGATGGTATAGGCCTGGACGTCCCGGCCGGTAAACGTCTGGTCGCTCGCGACGCTCGTCTTGACCGTCATGAAACGGTTGAGGAGCACGCCGTGCCGGTTGTCGTACACCCAGCTCGCGCTGCCCAGGCCCTGCTGCTGCGTGAATTCGTACAGGGGCGCGAGCGTATACACGTGCAGCCCCAGCGCGTCCTGCCCCAGAGTCTGCGCCCCCAGCGCGAAAGCGCCGTCTGCGATGTAGGCCGCGGGTAACCACCAGGTGGGCGAAAGGGACGACCAGGGCGAGTAAGGGCGATCGCCTTCGGGTCGATCGGCTTGCGGCGCCGGGGCTTGCGCGACCTCGGCGCCCGAGGCCGGCCCCCGGACCTCGAGCGCGACATCGGGCAGGCGATGCAGCCGCAGTGCGGCGCCGTCGGCCTCGATGGTCGTCACTAGCATTTGCCCGGCGACGGGCGCGCTGATCTCGCGCACGCCGGCGAGCGCCTCGCTCCAGCGCGCAAGGCGCCGCTCGCCGCGCCGCCACGACCAGACGTTCGCAACGTTGCCGTAGTCGCCGACGAAGTAGATCTCGTCTCCGGACGTGCCGAACCGGGGCGAGTGCTTCACCGCGGCGTCGGAGAGCAGCGCCGACGCATTGCCGTCCGTGATCTCGGCGAGCGACCAGACCCCGTCGCGCAGGCTCGTCACCACGACCGCGTCGCCTTTCGCGGCGAGCCCGGTCAGCGCCTCGCCCCGCGCGGCGCGGTACAGCACGCGTTCCTCCGCTCCTTCGCGGCTCAGGAGGACGACTTCGCCCGTTCCCCCGACGACTCGAATCGCGACGACGCGACCGTCCTCGCGCGGCGCGACGAAGCGGAAGCGCCCGCACTCGGTGACGCGATCCAGGCCTCCGCGCGCGCCGAGCCGGTAGAGATCGTAGTAGAGGTTGTAGTTTCCGCAGACCTCGGGTTTGGAGAGCAGCAGCTCGCCGGCGGGCGAGGCCGCCAGCCGCGTCTCGATCTCGACGTCGACCACCGCGGCGACCTCGCCGCCCGGAGACTGACGCACGAGCTTGGGAAGAGTGTATCCATTCCCGAGCACGTACCAGCGCGTGCCGTCTCCCGTGAGAAGCGGGCTCCTCAGGGACCAGCCGCGCGCGACGATCTCGCCTGCCCCGTCGGGCGGGTTCCCTCGAGCCGCGGGCCCGGCTGCGAAGCGCGCCTGCAACCAATCGTGGTACTCGACCCACAGCTCGTCCATGTGCTTGCCGGTCACCGACACCGGGTTGCTGTCCACCCTGAAGGGGATGATGTTGTCGCTGTAGCTCTCCACGTGAGCGGTCACGGCGCCGGATCCGTAGCGCTCGGCGAGGAACGCGAAGAAATAGCCTCCGTAGAGGTAGTCCCGATTGAGCGGAAAGCCGCGCCCGTCGGCGTTGACCTCGCGCAGCGATCGCAGGCCGCGGCCCGCTTCGGCGCGCATCATTCCCTCGAACTGGCTCTGCCCGAGGCGCCCGTAGCGCTTGCTCGAGTCCGATTCGGAATAGACCGCAAGGCCCTCGGTGAGCCAGCCCGGCTCGAGCAGGTTCGGGAACAAGAGGGGCATCCTGCCGAAGATCCGACGAAAGGCCAGAGGATCTTCCTTCGCCTTGTCCAGGTGCGCGATGTGGGTGAATTCGTGCGTCAGCACCAGGTCCAGCCACTCCCGGTTCTGCAGCAGCTCGCCGTCGTCCGGCGGCGTGAGCACGATCTGCACGTAGTTGAACGGCAGCGGCGACGCGAGGCCGTTGGGGAAATCCAGGGAGTCGAGCACGACGATCCGCGTGCGCGACCCCGGCTTCCAGCCGAGCCAATCGGTGACTCGCGGATACACCGACTCGGCGACCTCGGCCACGAGCCCGCCTTGCGCGCGCGCGTGCTCGGCGAAATGCACCGTGAAGTGTTCGGTATCGAGCGTGCGCCAGCGCAGCGAGGGGTCGACGTATTGCGCCTCGGCCGCCAGCCCCCAGAGCAACAGCGCAGCGGCTCCCGCGCGCAGGACATGCTTCATGCGTCTCCCGAATTCCCGGCCCCGGCGGATCATACCGGCGATGATCCGCCTGGTGCGCAGGAACTATTCCGCAACTCCCGCCTTGCGCAGCAGCAGCTCGGTCTCCTTGAATCCGCCCTCGCGCGCCATGGCGAGCGCGGTCTTGCCGCGGTTGTCGCGAGCCCCCGCATCGGCGCCGCGTTCCAGGAGCAGCTTCACCGTCGCGGTGTGGCCGTAAGCCGCCGCCCACATCAAGGCGGTGAGGTCGTTTTGATACGCGACTCGGGGACTCTCGCCGTCGGCGAGCAGCAGCTCGACCACGTCGCGGTGGCCCAGGCCGGCCGCATAGACCATGGCGGTTTTTCCCACCCGGTCCACCGGCGCGCGCCTGGCTCCCTTCTTGAGAAGCAGCGCGACCAGATCCGCGCTGCCCGAAAAGCTCGCCGCCATGAGAGGAGTCACTTTCGAGAGGTTGCCCAGATTGACGTCCGCGCCTCTTTCGACGGCGAGCCGTGCGATATCCCGGTGGCCGTTTTTCAACGCGATCATGAGCGGCGTATCTCCGATGCGGTTGCGCGAGTCGACGGCGGCACCGCCCTCAAGCAAGCGCGTGACGGCGGCCAGGTCGCCTTGCCGCGCCGCAGCAAGCAGGCGCGCGTTGGGTGAAAGTTCCTGGGCCCCTACCGAAACGCCTGCCAGCAGGCCGAGCGCCAATGCAATTCCGCGAGCCGCTTTCATTCTGAATCCCCTTGCCTGGGCGCACCTTTGTTTCTATAGTAACCACGTACCCGCGTCCATGCCACCGGCATCCCGGCTCGCACCCGGAAACCCAAGAACGTCAAGAGACATTCATTCGCAAGGGGGACTCATGCGCATTTCGTTCAGCACCCAGCTCCGTTTCCTCGTCGCCGCAGGTCTCTGCTGGTTTGCCATGGGCGCTGCCCAGGCCCAGGAGGTCAAGGGCGGCTCCACCACCACCGGAGCGCCGATGTCGCCCTCGCTCGTGCCCGTGACCCAGGCGATGCTCGATGCGGCCGCCGGCGACGGCCTGAATCATCTGCATTCGAACAGCAATTACGAGCAGACCCGTTATTACGCCGCGGCGCAGATCACCACGGGCAACGTCGACAAGCTCAAGTCCGTGTTTACGTTCCAGACCGCGGTGCTCGAATCGATGGAAACCGCGCCGATCGTGGTGGGCGGCGTGATGTTCCTCACCACCTCGTTCAACCATGTCTACGCGATCGACGCAACGACGGGCAAGGAGTTCTGGCACTACAAGCACAAGATGGGGCCGATCACCACCTTCTGCTGCGGCCCGAACAACCGCGGCGTGGCCGCATACGAGGGCATGCTCTACATGGGCACGCTCGATGCCAAGCTCGTCGCGCTCGACGCGAAGACCGGCAAGGTCGCCTGGGAGGTCCAGATCGCCGATCCGGAAAAGGGCTACTCCGAAACCATGGCGCCGACCGCGGTGGACGGCAAGGTGCTGATCGGCACCAACGGCGGCGAGTACGGCATCCGCGGATTTCTCAAGGCGTTCGACGCCAAGAGCGGCAAGCTCCTGTGGACCTTCTACACGATTCCCGAGAAGGGGCACGAGGGCGTATGGGCGGAGAACGACGCCACCGGCCGCAACATGAAGCGCGACATCGCGGCCGAAAAGAAGCAGCTCGCCGGGAAGGGCGGTGCCTTCTACCAGACGCTCGGCGGCGGCGTGTGGATGACCCCGGCGGTGGACCGCAAGACGAAGACCGTATTCTTCGTCGCCGGCAATCCCTCGCCCGACCTCTACGGCACGGATCGTCCCGGCGACAACCTGTACACCGACTCGATGGTCGC
>JBGQKK010000099.1:0-10078 GCA_041499545.1 Gammaproteobacteria bacterium
ACCAGAGCAAGGTGTTTCCCGTGCGGCATGGGCAGGACGTCTGGGCCGTGGAGGAAAGACCGAAGGGACGCTGAAAACGCACGGCGCCTGCGTCTCCCGCAGGCGCGGCCCGGCTAACGGACGACGGAAATCCTAAGCATTCTCTTGCACTGGATTGCGGCGGCGAGCGTATCCAGGGTCCCCTGGTGCTCGCGCGTGGAGCGCCCGTAGGTGCGCTCGATGCTGCCTTTGGCGGAGTCCCAGTCGCGGGACCCCATGCTGGT
Organism: Gammaproteobacteria bacterium; assembly: GCA_041499545.1. GTDB lineage: Bacteria > Pseudomonadota > Gammaproteobacteria > Burkholderiales > SG8-39 > VBDM01. Next base: position 264 of record JBGQKK010000099.1, read on the forward strand.
CTCGAATCCCACCACCGCCTGAAGACCCCGGTCGGCCTGCACCTGCCTGTACCAGTCGTCCATCAGGCGCTCCAGCACCACCATGGACTCGGCCCGCGACATCTTCACGGCCCATGAAAGGACGAGGGGCTTCGGCATTCGGCTAGCGGCGCCGCCGGAACGGCATCCGGGCCCGTGCGGCTCCGGGCGTGAAGGTGCTGTGGCGGAAATTGATGCGGCCCTTGGTGAGATCGTAGGGCGTGAGCTCGAGCGTCACCTTGTCCCCGGGCAGGATGCGGATGCGGTGCTTCTTCATCTTCCCGGACATGTGCGCCATCACCTCGTGGCCGTTGTCGAGGGTGACGCGAAACCGCGTATCGGGAAGCTCGTGGGTCACGACGCCTTCCATTTCGATGAGTGCTTCCTTGGTCATGCGATCGCTTTCAGATCGACCGCCGAGCGCCTCCCGTCGAGCTCGCTCCTCACGTCGTAGGACAGCCTCTGGTTCTCTTGCAGCGAAGCAAGCCCGGCGCGCTTCACCGCGCCGCTGTGCACGAACAAGTCCTTGGAGCCGTCGTCCGGACGTATGAAGCCGTAGCCGTACTTGGGATAGAAAGATCGGACGAAACCGGTGGGCATAGCGTTCTCCTAGCACGAAAGCCGTCGCGCAGCCGCGCGCGGCATCAAATTTCCGTGGGAGAAGGCCTAGACGGCGCCCGTGAGGGAAATTGCGAGCCGAGACCCAAAGCGATTCGACTCTTCATTATGGACCTTTCCGCGCAGCTCTGCTGAGAGGGCGGCCGGATCGCGCGCACCGAAGAGCTCGCCGACGAGCTCAAATCGCCTTTGTGCCGAGCGCTTGCGCGTAGCGCGTCTCGTACGCCGGCTCGAGCGTCCCCATCATCCGATCCCAGAACAGGAAATAGAACCCGTAGTTGTGCCGCGCGGTCTTGTGGTGGAAGTTGTGCGCCACCGAGGTGTTGATCCACCGCCCCAGCCAGTGCCGCGACCAGTCGCGCGGGTAGAGCTCGTAGCCGAGGTGGCCGTAGACGTTGATCGCGGTCGAGATGGTCTGGAAAATAATGAGCGCAAGCGGGTGCGAAGGCATGATGAAGATGACGAGCACGACACCCAGCGCCTGCACCACCGACTCGAGCGGATGGAAGGCGTACGCGGTCCAGGGCGTGGGGTTGGTCGAGAGGTGGTGCACCGCGTGAAAGGCGCGGAACAGCGCGCGGGTGTGCATCAGCCGGTGCGTCCAATAGAAGTACGCGTCGTGGACGAGGACCATGAGCGGGATGCTCGCCCAGAAGTAGAGCCAGCCGTATTGCGCGACGTCGTGGTACAGCCGCGTCTGCGGACCGATTCCCCAGGCGGCGATCACGCCGATCACCAGGCCGAAGACCAGCACCGTGACGACGGAATACGCGATCTCCCGCGCGAGTTGCACGAGGCCCGGCATCGAGGCCTGCAGCTTGCCGCGGCTTTGCGCGTCGCGCCTCCCGTACCAGGCGGCGAACGCGAGGCCCGCGAATGCCAGGTAGCGAAATCCGAAAATGGCGGCCCCGTAGAAAAAAGGCGCCCAGAAAGGGCCTTTCGGTACGAGCCATTGGTAGAGCTCGGGCATGTCCCACTGTACCAGCGCCGCCTCGCGCGGCCAAACCTGCACGGCTGTGGAAAAGTTCATCGTGCGGCAGCCGGGACCGAGCGTAGCATCGGGTCGCTGCGCCCGCGAGGGAGATTAGTCAGGTCTCAAATGGGGAAGATTCGATGGCGACAAAAGCGCTGTCCCGACGCCGGCAGATCGCGGCGGGGTTTGTGGTGATTGCAGTGAGCCTGGGTGTCGCCGCGGTCGCCGCGATCCATCTCGGGAAGCCCCCGGAAAGGCACCTGCCCGACGCGGCCGCGGGCCTGATCGCCGGACTCGCTTTCGCCTTCGCGGGCGCGATCCTGGTAGTGCCCGAGCGTCGCGTACGAATCCGGGCCTCGTTCGGGGCGCTGATGATCACCTTCATCGCGCTCCTGTTCGACTGGCTCGCGTTCGGTCCCGGCGAGCGCAGCGTCACCGCCTCCTTCTCCGGCGGAACCGTCGGCGTCCGTCCGCATTTTTGGGAAATGCCCGGACGCATCCTGCTCGTGAGCGGGGCCATGCTGTTCAATCTCATGGCGCTGTGGGCGTGGATCCGTGCGCGGCGGGCACCGCGCAAGAGGACCTCCAAGGCCTGAGACAGGGCAGGACGGGCTCTGCGGGGTGGTAGTCGGCCTGCCCCGGTAACCGCTACACTAGGCGCGCATGGACAGCGAGCCCAACAGGGGAATCGTGAGCGATCCGCGCGGCCACAAGGACAATCGTCTCTCGGACCATCGTCTCTCTCGCATCTACCGCGAGGGCGCGTGGCCCGAGCCGAGCCGCCAGATCGACGCGGCGATCGTCGCGGCCTCGCGCCGCGCCGCGCGCGAGCGGCACCCGTTCGCGAGGCGCTGGGCGCCTTGGCTTGCCGTCGTTGCAGCCTTGGTGCTGATCTCCGCTCTAGGGCTCAAAGCGTACCGGGAGCAGCGCGAGGCGGTCTCGCCATCGACGCCCGACAAGACGCCCGCGGCGCGCGCCAAGGAGCCGGCTCCCGTCGCCGAGCCGAAGTCGGCCGCGGCGAAGTCCGCGCCGCCTCCGCAGACCGTAACGCCCCCGCAGGGCTTTTCATCGACGATGGATCTGGCCGAGTCCGAGCGCCTTGAGCGGCTGCAGCGCGATCTCGGGCTCAAGCGCCCGCCCTCGGGCGAGTCCCCGCCGTCCGCGCCGAAGGCCGCGCCGGCGGAGAAGCCCGTGGCCGCGCTGAAAAGAGAATCGCCCGAGACTCCGCGCGCGGACCCGGCCCAGCGAGCGCCCGTTCGATCGACCGAGACTCCGCCGCCCGCGTCGCCGTTTGCGGGGAAGGCTCCCGCGGCAACTCAGGGCGCAGCCGTCTTCGGCACGGGGATCCCCCCGGCACCGTCATCCCTTCAGGCGCAGCCGCCCGCTCAAGCGCAGGTGCCCGTTCCGGCTCAGCCGCCCGTTCCGGCGCGGGCAGCCGCTCCGAGCACGGCCGCCCTTCCCGGCGAAACCGCGAGGAGCGTCCGCGCCGCGAACACCCTCGAGCGCTCGCCGCAGACCTGGATCGAAGACATCCGCAAGCTCATGGCGGAAGGAAGGTCCGAGGAGGCCGGGCGCGAGCTCGCCGAATTCAGAAAGCGCTATCCGGAATTCGCGTTGCCGCAGGATCTGCGCTAGCGGCCGGGCCACTGCGCGAGCCTGCTCGCGCTCCGGAGACGCTAGCCGATGACCCTGAGCGCGACCAGCGTCAGGCCCCCGCCGCCGAGCCTGTCGTTGACCGCGCGCAAGATGTCGCCCGGGCCATGGAGCCTGGGATTCCACGCGAACGACGCCGCAGGCGGGAAAGCCGAGTAGCGGATGCTGGCGCGGTCGACGGCCGCCACCGCGGAGAGCGCCCTACGGAGCGTCGACTCGCTCCCCGGAGCCGCAGCGTCGCGGCCGCGCACCGCGACGAAGAGCACTTTGCGCCCCGCGGCCTCGGCGCCGGCGACCACCGCGTAATCGTAGGTCGCGGCAACGTGGTCTTCCACGCAAATCTCGCACGCCGGCGCAGCCCGCGCCCCCAGGGCGAGCGCCGCAGCGAGAATGCACAGGCGGGGCGCGATCCCGGCGCTAATTCTTCGCAAGTCCATTTTGCCGATCGCTCCAATGCAGGAAGCTCAGGAGCTCGCGCACCTCGGCGGGCTTCAAGCTCAGGTTGGGCATGGGCGTCTTGTACTTGGCGAGCAGCGCCTTCGCTTCCGGATCGGATTTCTGCATCCTGTCGGTCTCGAGCAACCACCAGGTGAGCCACTCGTCGCGGCGCCGCCGGGTCACACCCCTCAGGTCCGGGCCGATCTTGTCGCCCGCGCCCAGCGAATGGCAGAGCGCGCACTTGGAATCGAAAGCAGCCTTGCCTTTCGCGGCGTCGGGGTCACCGGGGTCGCTCGGCCCCGTCGAAGATGCGGCGACGAGGATCCTGCGCCCCGCGGCCGGGCCCTTGCCGAGAACGTAGTCGTAGCTCGCGGCCACATGGTCCTCGACCCAGCTGTCGTAGGCGAGCGCGGGCCCTGCGCAGAGAGCGGCGACCGCGATGCAGCCTGCTCGAGCGAGCTGCATGAGAATATCGGTGCTAGTTTTTCGAGAGGCTTTCACGTTGATCGCTCCAGTGTAGGAATTTGAGGATTTGACGCACCTCGTCCTGCTTCAAGCCCGGATTGGGCATGGGCATCCTGTATTTCGCAACGAGCTGCTTCGCCGCCGGATCGCTCTTCTGCATCTTCTCGGTGTCGAGCAGCCATCGCGTCAGCCAGGGGTCGGCGCGTCGTTGGGTCACCCCCTGCAGGTCCGGGCCGACCTTGGCGCCCCCGCCCACCGAGTGGCACAGCACGCACTTGGACTCGAAGACGAGCTTGCCTTTCGCGGCCTCCGGATCGCCGGTCTTCCCGTCGCGGGCGGCCGCCGGCTCGTGCCGGTGCTCGGCGACGGCGAGCGCTGCGGATCCTTGAGGCGCGGCGCCCGATTCGGACGCCGTGGTCTTGCCGAGAGACGGCGTCTTGTCGGAAACGCTGATCACGCCCACGGCGCCAAGCGCCGCGTTAGCGAAATAGTGATCCACCATGTTGTAGTCGCCCTTCTCCGGGACCATGAGCTCGGCGATGGCGCTGCTGCTCGCGCCGAGATCGACGGTCTGCAGGCCGCGGAGCTCGTTGTGCGGGTTGCCGCCCAACCACACCTTGTCGAAGACGCTGCCGACGACGTGGAAGCTCGACGCGCCTCCAGGACCGACGTTGAGCACGTACAGCCGCACACGCTCGCCCGGCCGCGCGACGAGCGGCTTGTCGACCATGCCGTTGAAGCGGCCGTTGAAGACCACCTGGGTCGGCGTCCGCCCGAGCGCTTTTTCCTTGTCGAGCACGTAGACGGAAAAATTGCCGACCTTGCGCCGCTCGGGGTCGGGCTTGGCGTAGAACTCGCCCTGCACCACCACGTACTCGCGATCCGCCTTGGTGGGCCAGCCCCCCTTGGGCTCGACCACCATCATGCCGTACATCCCGGAGGCAACGTGCTCGATCATCGGCGGCGTGACGCAGTGGTACATGAACACGCCCGGGTAGCTCGGGGTGAACTCGAAGGAGATGGTCTGCCCCGGACCGATCGAATGGAACAGGTCCTGCGGCGATCCCATCGCCGCGTGGAAGTCCATCGAGTGCAGCATCGGCGCGGCGATGCGCAGCCGGGGCGAGGTCACGTTGCTGCGGTTGGTCATGCTGAAGCGGATCTTGTCGCCCACGCGCGCGCGCACGCTCGGCCCGGGAACCTGGTCGCCGAGCGTCCAGGCGGTGTACTTCACCCCCGGCGCGATCTCGATCAGCTTGTTCGACGCGTCGAGGCGGATCTCTTTCACCGGGCTGGGATCGAGCGGCTGCAAGGTCGCGTCGAAGCTGAGGCTCTTCCCGGTGGCATAGGGTCCGGAGCGGTCTTCATCCGACACGATGGCCGTAGAGCTCTCGGGTTCCGGCCTCGGCGGATTCACCGCGTCGCAGCCGACCATCGCGGATATGACCAGAACGACGAGCAGCGCGGCGCGCAAACACTCCACCAGCGTTGATCTGGTCATCGTGTTGCCTTAGGGAGAGAAACATTCCAAGGCAGGCCCGCAACAGCCGTGCCAGAAGACCTGAATCGAGCCGCAACAGGGGCTTACGCGGCCCGCGCAGAGATCGCGCTACATCGAAAGAACCCGGACTGTCGCCTCTGCCCAACACGCCCGCGCGGCGAAGGAACTAAGGATTTGATCCGAAGGCAAACAAGGCTGTCGCGGATAGGTGACAATCCGCGGCGTGGACACCCTCACCCACGCGCTCTCGGGTGCGCTCCTCGCGCGCGCCACGGCACCGAAGGATGCGCCCCCGCGATCCCTTCCGCGGCGAATTGCGGCGGGTTTTTTCGCCTGTGCGGCGCCGGACCTGGACATCGTGATGACCTGGTTCGGCCCGGTCGCCTACCTCGAGAGCCACCGCGGTGTCACGCACTCCCTGATCGTCCTGCCGCTGTGGACTCTGCTGCTCTCCTGGATTCTCGCCAAGGTCCTGCGCGAGCCGCGCGGCTGGCGCGCGCTCTACGGCGTCACCGCGCTCGGGATCGGGCTGCACATCGCCGGCGACGTGATCACGAGCTACGGCACCATGATCCTCGCGCCCTTCTCCGACTGGCGCGCGGCGATCGGCACGACCTTCATCATCGACCTGTGGTTCACCGGGATTATCGCCGCCGGCCTGATCGCCTCGGTCGCCCTCCGCCGCTCGAGATGGCCCGCGGTGGCGGCGAGCGCCGTCCTCGCCGCTTACGTCGGTTTTCAATATCTGCAAAAGGAGAAGGCGGTCGAGTTCGGCGAGCGCTACGCGCGCGACCAGGGCCTGCGCGGCGCGACCGTCAACGTGCAACCCCGCCCGGTGTCGCCCTTGAACTGGACGGTGTTCGTCTCCGACGCCGAGGCGCATCGTTTCGCCCACGTCAATCTGGCGAGGCAAGCGCCGCGCGCCTATCGCGAGGGTGACGGCTTCGTCGCCATGCTCGATTCGGCCTACGAACCGCTCGCTTCGGCGCACTGGGAGATCCGAAGCCGCTACGGCGAGGGCGAAACGAGAGCGCTCGCGCAGGAGGCGTGGAACTCGCCGGCGATGGCGGTCTACCGCTGGTTCGCGGAGCTGCCGGCTTTCGAAGGCCTGGGAACGGGCTCGACCTGCGCGTGGTTCATCGACCTGCGCTTCTTCACGCCGGGGCGCGGGACGCTGCCCTTCCGCTACGGTGCCTGCCGCGACACTCCGGGCTCGCCCTGGCGGCTCGTGCCGCCGGGCTAGGGCGCGGCCGCGACCGGAAGGGCGCTTGCATCGAGCGCCGCGTCCGCGCGCACTGCGAGCAGATGATGGCCGGCCACGGTGGGGTGGATTCCGTCCCAGAAGAGAAACTTGCCCGGGTTGGTGCAGAAGGCGTGGACCACCGTGTTCACCCTGATGCACGCATCCTCGACGTCGGTCAAGCCGAACGAAGCGGGCGCGGCGACGACTTCGTGCAGGAAAGTGAACACGTCGAGGCGCACGATATGGACGCCGAGGGCGTTCTCGAGACCCTGGAGGGTCAGCTCCAATCCGCCGTTGAACTGCGTGGAGAGAAAGCTACCCGCGCCCTGAGCCGCCGGACCGAGCAGCCGGACCGCGGGCGCAAGGCCGATGTCGGGTCCGTTGGCCACGAGAAAGCTGCGCGCGCCCGCGGCGTACAGGGTGAGGAGGTTGGAGCGGATCGAGGCGAGCGCGCTCTGAAGGATGCCCGCGCTCGTCGCGCCGGTCGGGTCGGTCGAAAGCGCTTCCAGCGCGTCGCGCAGGTCGTTGCCGCCGATGAAGACGACGTAGAGCGCATTAGCCGGCGCCTTCCCGTGAAAGTCATTGACGAAAAGACCCACCTGCGTGGGCAGATCGAACGCGCCGACCTGCCGCGCGCGCGCCCCGCCCACCGCGTAATTCGACAGCACCACCGGAAGCAGCAGCGCCGGGCCCGCGCTCGGCAGCGCGTGGTCGATCAGCGAGAGCTGCTCGACCCAGGTCGGGCCGTTGCTGAAGTGGAAAGCACCGCGCGCGTAGGGCGCGTCCGGGATCAGGCTGTCGAAGGGCGGGATCTCCAGGTTCCGGGTGAGGATGAACGCGTTTCCGGGGTCCGACAGGCTGTCGCCGAACACGACGAAGCGATGCGGCGGCGCGGCGAAGGCGGGACTCGCGAGCCAGGCAATGAGAGCGACAGCGACAACATTTCTCAGAATCCTCGTCATGATGACCTCCTGGGAAAACGGGCTGAGGCGGAAAAAGCGTATATCCTCCCCCAAGTCTGCGGCTCTGTACAGTCGGGGGATTGCGGCTATGCTTGCTCGCGAAGACCTTGAGGTCTCACTCAAACACAGAGGAGCAACTGCATGAAACATACGACAAGATGGCTCGCAGCCCTCGCCGCTTCGCTCGCGGCTTTCACGGCAGCAGCGCAAAGCTACCCCACGAAGCCGGTGAAAATCGTGGTCGGCTTCGCGCCGGGCGGCGGCTCCGACTTCATCGCGCGGGTGATCGCGCAGCAGCTCACGGAGCGAATGAAGACCCAGGTGATCGTGGAGAACAAGCCCGGGGCGGGCAGCCTGATCGGCGCGGAGTACGCGATCAAGTCCGCCCCGGACGGCTACACCCTGCTCTTGACTCCGGCGAGCTACACCGTGAACCCGAGCGTATACAAGCTCTCCTTCGATCCGCTCGGCGACATCACGCCGATCGTGCAGCTGTCGCGCGGGCCGTATGTGGTCGCGGTGCATCCCTCGGTCCAAGCGAAGACGCTGCAGGAGCTGGTCGCGCTCGCCAAGCGCGAGCCCGGCAAGCTCTCGTACGCCTCGAGCGGCCAAGGAGCGCATGTGCACGTGGCGACCGAGTATTTCCTGTACACGGCGGGCATCAACATCGTCCACGTCCCCTACAAGGGCACCGGCCCGGCGCTGAACGACACCATCGGCGGCAACGTGCAGATGATCTTCGGCAGCGTCGCGACCGCGCTGCAGCACGTGAAATCCGGCCGGCTGAGAGCGCTTGCGGTCACCACGCCCAAGCGCATCGTCGCGGCGCCCGACGTACCCACGGTCGCCGAATCGGGCTATCCGGGCTGGGAGGTCACCAACTGGCACGGCCTCGTGGGCCCCAAGGGGCTGCCCAAGGACATCGTCCAGCGCCTCAACCGCGAGGTGAACGAGGCGGTGAAATCGAAGGAAGTCGAGAAAGTTCTGAGCAGCGACGGGCTCGAGCCGGCGGGCGGCTCGCCCGAAGACCTCGCGCGCATCATGAAGGCGGAAGTGGCGCGCTGGGCCGAGGTCGTGAAACGCGCCAACATCAAGGTGGAGTAGCCGGCGCCGGGCAAGCGGTCGGGTCGATCCTCCATGAGGCAACTGCAACACGCTGCTCTGACGATCGCGCTCGCGCTTTTCGCCGCGGCCGCGGCGGCGCAGGACTACCCGGCGAAACCGATCAGGCTGATCGTCCCGTTTCCGCCGGGCGGCGGCACCGACATCTCCGCCCGGACCGTCGCCAACAAGCTCTCCGAGGGGGGCAAGTGGACCTTTGTGGTGGAGAACAAACCCGGCGCGGGCGGCAATCTGGGCGTCGAGCAGGCCGTCAGGTCCCCGGCCGACGGCTACACCATGGTGATCGGCCAGACCAGCAATCTGGCGATCAACCCGGCGCTCTACGCCAAGCTGCCCTACGATCCGCTCAGGGATTTGAGCCCGGTCGCGCTGCTGGTGTCCGCGCCCGTCGTGCTTGTGGTCACTGCGAATTCCAAATACAAATCGCTTGCCGACCTGATCGCGGCGGCGAAGAACGATCCGGGAGCCATCACGTACGCCTCACCCGGAAATGGCACGGTGTCGCACCTGGCCGGCGAGCTGCTGCAGCGCGCGGCGAACGTCAAGCTCTCGCACGTGCCTTACAAGGGTGCGGCGCAGGCCCTGAGCGACACGCTCGGTGGACAAGTGCAGTCCTTCATGTCCTCGGTTCCGTCGGCCCTGGCGCACGTCAAGGGCGGGAGGCTGCGGGCTCTCGCGGTGAGCTCGGCCAAGCGCTCGCCGGAGTTGCCCGCGGTGCCCACGATCGCCGAGTCCGGTTACCCGGGATTCGAAGCGAACACCTGGTACGGCCTGCTCGTGCCGGCCGGCACGCCCGCTCCTATCATCGCGCTGATCAACACC
>JBGQKK010000100.1:0-10071 GCA_041499545.1 Gammaproteobacteria bacterium
GACATCGTCACCATCGCCGCCGTCGCCAACGACGTCCAGACGCTCAGGCTCGCGCTCGATCTCGGCTGCAGCGCGAAGAACATCACCAGCCGCTACGACGGGACGGCCCTGATCGCCGCCGCGCATCTCGGGCACGCGGAAATCGTGCGCATCCTCATCCGCGCGGGCGCGCCGCTCGACCAGGTCAACAACCTCGGCTGGACCGCGGTCATCGAGTCCATCGTGCTCGGCGACGGCGGGCCGCGCCACGTCGAGACCCTGAAGGCGCTCCTCCAGGCCCGCGCGAACGTGAATCTCGCGGACCGGCAGGGGAAAACGCCGCTCCAGCTCGCGGCGGCTCGCCGCTACGGAACCATGGTGGACATGCTGAGGCAGGCCGGCGCGCGCTGACGCGCAAGCCATGCGGCACCGCGGGTTCACCCTGCTCGAGCTGATGGTCGTCGTCGGGATCATCGCCATCCTGGCCCTACTCGCGATTCCCACCTACCAGGACAAGTTCGTCCGCGACCAGATCGCCGAGGCCCTGCCGCTCGCCGACATCGCCAAGCCGCCGGTCGCCCTGCAATGGGCCCTGCTCCAGAGCTTTCCGGCCGACAACGCGGCCGCCGGATTGCCGGTCGCGGACAAGATCGTCAACAACAACATCAGCTCGGTCGCCATCCAGGGCGGGGCCATCCACATCACCTTCGGCAATCACGCGAATCGCGTCATCCTGGGCAAGATCCTCACGCTTCGCCCCGCCGTGGTCGAGGACGCCCCCATCGTGCCCGTGACCTGGGTGTGCGGTTACGCCACCGCGCCGGAGAAGATGACCATCAAGGGCGAAAACAAGACCAACATCCCTCCCGGCTGGCTGCCGCTACGATGCCGGGCGTAGTTAGAATCTCAGGCGAGGAGGAACCGGAATGACGCACACCGTGGGAATGATCGGCCTGGGCATCATGGGCTCGGCGATGTCGTTCAACCTGGCGCGCGCGGGATTCCGCGTGGTCGGCTACGACGTGGCGCCGCGCGCACGCGCCGAGCACAAGCGCTCGGGGGGCCGCGCCGCGAGGAGCGCGCGCGACGTGGCCCGGCGCGCCGACATCATCGTCACATCGCTGCCTTCGGCTCGCGCGCTGGCCGACGTGGCCGCCGAGCTGGCCAAACACGCCAAACGCGGCACCGTCGTCGTGGAGACGAGCACGCTGCCGATCGAGGTCAAGACGGCCGCGCGCGACGCGCTCGCGAAGCGCGGCGTGATCCTGCTCGACTGCCCCTTGAGCGGCACCGGCGCCCAGGCGCGCGCCAAGGACCTGCTCATCTACGTGAGCGGCGAGCGCGCCGCCTACAAGAGGATCGCCCGGGTGCTGCCGGGCTTCACCAGCGCCAACTACTACGTCGGGGCGTTCGGTGCCGGCTCGAAGATGAAATTCGTCGCCAACCTGCTCGTCGCCATCCACAACGTCGCCGCGGCCGAGGCGATGGTGCTCGGCATGAAGGCGGGGCTCGACCCGGCGATGGTGCTCGAGGTCGTCGCGGGCGGCGCCGGCGGCTCGCGCATGTTCCAGGTGCGCGGCCCGATGATGGTGAAAGGCGACTACTCCGAAGCCACGATGAAGAACGAAGTGTGGCAGAAGGACATGACCATCATCGCCGACTTCGCCCGCAGCCTCGACTGCCCGACGCCGCTCTTCGCAGCGAGCGCGCCGATCTACAACGCAGCCATGGCGATGGGCCTGGGCAGGCAGGACACGGGCGCGGTGTGCGCCGTGCTCGAACAAATGGCCGGGCGGCCCCGGCGGAAAGCGAAGCGCGCGCGGCGCTGAGAGCCGGCGGCGCGGGCCTACGGCCTGAGCCCTTGATAGAAGCTGCTGCTGAAGAGCTCGGTCGGGTCGTGCTGCTTCTTCAGGGCGACGAAACGGTCCCAGTTCGGATAGCCCCGGCGCACCTGCGCGAGCGTGGCGGGGATGAAGGTCAGATAGAAGCTTCCCCCGTGCTCGAGGCAGGCGTTGACCAGCTCGCTCGACACGCTTTCGTAGATCTTCACCCAGGCCGGATCGTCCTTCCTCGCGAAATAGCAGGGCAGGAAGCACATCACGTCCTGCCGCGCGCAGGCGAGCAGCGCCTCGCTGTTTGCGGGCATGAAGCGGAAGTGATTGGTGAGCAGCGTGATGTTGTTCCCGCGCGAGCCGAGAATCTCGCCCGCCTTCTTCACGAATGCGGGAAAGTTGTCCAGGGGGATATAGTATTTTTGCAGCAGCATGTCCTTGAAGGCCCCCGGCGGATCGTCCCACAGGAGCAGCCTGCGGCTGCGCAGCGTCGTTTCGGCGTTGGCGCTGTCGATCCACATGGTGTGAAAAGCCTGTCGCCGGACGAAGGCGAACGTCCGCTGCAGCCAGGCGAACACGTTGAACAGGATCGGATTGGTCTCGTCGCGCTTGAGCGCACCGGGATCGGAGCCCGCCGGCGGGTCGGCGTAGCGGTAGGTCACGTAGAACCCGAGCTTGCAGTCCGCGTTGAAGAACCCGTAGCACAGGGGCGTGTTGCGCGGGTCGCGCCGCACGCGCTCGACGTAGGCCTTGATCAGGGCGTCCGCGCTCATGTACACCGATTCGCTTTTTTCGACGACGCGGTCCTCCACCAGCTGGAAGGTGACGTCGACGACGATGCCGAGGAGCCCGTAGCCTCCTATGGCGCCGGTGAAAAGGTCGGGGCTCTGCGTGCGGCTCGCGGTCGCAATCTCGCCGTCGGCCTTCAACAAGCGCAGCGACAGGATGTGCGTGATGATCGGGCCGTAGTCGATCGATTTCCCGTGGATGTTCGCGGCGATCGAGCCGCCTACGGTGAAATTGTCGAACTCCTGCTTGGTGGAGATCGCCAGGCGCTTGGGCTCCAGCAGCCGGGTGAGCTGTCCCCAGGTCGCCCCGGTCTGCACCCGGAGCGTCTTCTTGGCCTCGTCGAGCTCGAGCACCTGATTGAGCCCGAGGATGTCGATCATGATGCCGCCGTCCACGATCGAATGTCCCAGGGCGCTGTGGCCGGCGCCGCGAAGCGAGACCTTGAGCTTGTTCTTCGCGGCGTACCTCACGACGGCCTGCAGCTCGGCTTCGGTCTTCGGGCGCGCGATCTGCGCCACGTTCGCATGAACCATGCGCCCCCAGTCGGTCATGTTCCGGCCGGAAACGATGGGTAGATCCGCGGGAATCGGGTTCACGTTCGTTCTCCTTGGGCCGCGACCGGCCTCACGAGGGATTGCGGCCGCGGTGCTTCTCCAGGAACTGCACCAGCCGGGGGAAGATGTCCACGTGACAGTTCTTGCCCATGAACACGTCCTGGTGGCCGTAGTTCGGGAACACGTGCAGCTCGTGGCGGCCGGGTACGATCTTTTGCAGGCGCTCGTAGCACACGATGTTCGAGTCGGTGAACACGTGGTTTTGCTCGCCGGTCATGAATAGGACCGGCGTGTTGATGTCCTTGGCGTAGTCCAGATAGTTGTCGGGGAGCGACTGGTATTTGGGATCCCCCGGGGCGTACTTCACGGCGGCGCCCGAGAACACCATCTTCACCACGTGCCTGTAGTAATGCACGGAGACCCCGCCGTACAGGTCCCCGCCGCGCCGGTGGGTGATGTCGTCCAGGTTCTCGTGCCTGTACAGGGCGGGAAAACCCGTGCCCCACATGAAGCTGAGCATGTGGCACTCCGGCACCTTGCACTCCCGGTGCACCGCAGAGACCCCCCAGGACAGCAGCTTGCCGGCCGACAGGCCGGGCTCGCGGCGCCAATAGGGGTTCACGTATTCCAGTCCCAGGACGTACTCGAACAGGAAGGGTCCCATGACGCCCTTGAACTTGGACCAGGTCGGTATGCGCGGGGTGAGCGAGACGCTGTTCGAGATCACGCTCGAGATGCCGGTGGTGACCTTGCCGAACAGGCTCATCATGAAGGACACCGAGCCCAGGCAGTGGCAGATCACGTGGATGCGGCGATTCGGTCCGCTGTGGCGGCGCACCGTGTCGAATGCCGGCGGAAAATCGTACAGCGCGATGTCGTCCATGTTGAAGCGGTTGCGGTGCAGGTTGTAGCCGTGCCGGTTGCTCATGCGGAAATCCAGCGTCCACACGTCGGTGAAGCCGCGGTCGAGCAGGTACTGCACCAGGCTGGTGTGCTCGGGCATGATGTACATGTCGCTCGAGGTCGTCAGCCCATGGATGATGACGACCACGTCCTCGCAGGGCTTGCGCAGGAAGCGCAGCAGGCTCAGGCCGAGCTTGTCCCCCGTGCTGAACGGATGCGTGCTGATCTCCGCGTTGCTCACCCCCTCGGTCGTGTAGAGCGGGATCTCGCGCTCGAACGGCGCCATCTTCGGCATCCAGGCGGGGCCGTAGGTCTCCCACAGGCTGCCCATGAAGTACTTGCCGAAGCGCTCCACGCCCTGCATGCGCTCGGCGAAAGTGCTGCCGCTCGCCCGCATCGTGGTCAGCTCCTTCAGGAAATCCAGGGGCTCGATGCGCAGAATCCCCGCGGCCTGGACCCGCGCCGAAGCCTCGGCGGCAGCCTCGATATGCCCGTTAAACACATTGACGAAGAGCGTCGTCGTGTCTTTCCATACGTCCGGGCCGGCGTTGTCCTGCACGCTCTTGAAGCCGCTCAGCGTCAAGGGCTGGCCCGCGCCGTCGCGGAAGAACAGGCGGTAGCGCATCTCGCGGCGGTCGCGGTCTGCGGCGCGCACGAAAAGGTTGAAAGTCCCCTTCTCCACGACCCTCTTGCCGCCGTAGCAGGGGGCGTCGACGTAGCCTATGGTTTCGGCCAGGTGCTCGGGCGAGCTCAGGAACCCGTCGAGGTCGTCGGAGCGGATGGTGAGGTGAAACATCAGGTGGGTGCCGCTGGACTTGCCCTGGGCGTAGCCGTCCTCGAAGCTGGTTTGACCGAGGGTCACGAATCCTTTCATATCTTCCGTGAATTGAAACGACGTCGGTTTGGTCTTCGCGTCCATGGTTGTCCTCTTTGGCCTTACAGATCGGCAGCCGGTGCGCGGCCGGTGATGCCCTCGGCCACGCGCTCGGCCAGCGCCGAGATGGTGGCGATCGGGTTGGCCCCCACGGCGGTCGGCAGGATCGACCCGTCGGCGACGTACAGGCCCTTGTAGCCGAAGACCTGCCCCATTTCTTCGGATCTTGCGCTGGTCACGCCCTCCGCCGGGCTGTCCGCCAGCCTGCAGCCGCCGAGGGAGTGTACCGTGATGTTCTGCCGGAACGGCCATAACCAGTTGGGCATCGGCACGAACGCCTTGGCGCCCGCGTGATCCCGGAAACGCCGGCCCGCCTCGAGTATGGCGTCGTACAAGGGCATGTTCTCCTGTTGCGGCCAGTCGATGTCGAGGTAGCCGTTGGCATTGAGCTTGGCGACCCCGTTCGCGTTGTCGAGCCCCATGCACAACAGCACGCTGCTCTTGTAGGAGAGGTCTCCGCCCATGATGTCGCTCAAGGCAAATCCGATGCGCCCGAAGGAGGAACCCGAAAAGATGCGGCGTACCAGATCCTTCAGCGTCTCCCAGATCGCGGAGAAGTGAGAAAGATTGGGTCGCGCCCCCTCGACGTACCAGGAGGCGAACGCCGGGTAGCTCGCGTCCTCCAGCAAGAACGCGCGCGGGCGGTCGAAGTTGCCGAACAGATTGAAATCGGTGCGTTGCGTAATGACCGGCCCGTAGCTCGGATCCGCGGGCCGCTCCCCTCCGATCACGAACGACAGGAAGTCCCCGTTGCCCGAAAAGCGCCGGCCGAGATTCCCATTGATCCTGGGCAGGGTCCGGAAAACGTCCCTGCAGCGCAGGAGCAGCTCGCTGGAACCCAGGGCGCCCGCCGAAACCACCACCCGGCGGGCGGTGACCGATTTCTTCTCCTTGCGGTTGAGATCACGGTAATAGACTCGATAGCCGTTGCTACCGTCGGCCGTGGGATCGTCCTGTCCGGCCGCGCCCAGGGGCGCGATCGTTTCGGCCAGGTGCTCGGTCAGGATTCGCGCCCCGTAGCGGTGCTCGGCAGCGAACAGATAATTGAGATCCACGGTGTTTTTCGAATGGGTGTTGCATCCGACATCGCATTCTCCGCAATACACGCAGGACGTCTGCAGCGCGCCGTGGCGGTTCTTCTCCTGGACCCCGATGGGAGTGGGATTGTCGAAGTCGTTGCCGAAGAAGACGTTGATATCGACAAGCCGCGAATCCCGCCCTTCCTTTCGAGCGACCTCTTTGAACAGCTCCGTGCGCACGACGCGCCGGCGCGGATCGCCGTTCTGCGGGATCGGGCGCGCCCCGAGCACGGCTTTCGCGACTCGGTAGTAGGGTTCGAGGCTCGCCCGATTGATCGACTTCGGCCATCCCTCGGCGAACACTTCGTTGGGCGGCTCCAAGAAGACGTTCGCGTAGATCAAGGACCCGCCGCCGTAACCGGCGCAGATGACCGCGCTCATCTTGCGAAAATTTCGAATATCGAACATGCCGTGCAGCTCTTCCGTCGAGGCCGATCCGCGACGGCCCCGGTCCTCGTCGGGGAGGTTCCAGAAATTGCGCGCCATGTCGTGCGGGGTTCGCGGGAACGAGCCCATCGGGTAGCGTTTCCCGCGCTCGAGCACCAGGACCTTGTTCGGCCATGATTTCGATGCGCGACAGGCCACGACCCCCCCGCCGAAACCGCTGCCGACCACCGCGACCTCGTAGTCGAACGATTGCGTCGTCATCTGGGATCCACCCTCCTCATGCCGCCGCTCATCTGCGAACCCTCATTTGCGAACCAGCACGGGCGATTCGATCAGCTCCGGGTCGCTGGCCGCGGGGTCCGCGGACACCATTTCCGGCCCGGCGCCGCCATCGCGCGCCTTCCACTTGCGCGGCACGCGCCGGATCCCCACCGGATAGATGGTGAGGTTGCCCTGGGCGTCGATCTTCATTCTGAGGAAGTTCTTCCAGTCTTCGATCGCCAGGGAGGAGAACGCCTCGTTGGAGTGGCGACCGAAGATGTTGATCGATACGAGCAGGTAGACCCCCAATATGAGCGAGCCGACCACGCCGCCCGCGATGAGAATGAAAGCGCCGGACAGCAGGCGCTGGAGCGTCTCGCCGAAAGGGAACCCCAGCGAAACGGCAAGGCGCGTCGCGCCCCAGCCGATCAGGAACACCGCGAGCAGATGCGCCAGGCCGTGGACCGTGCCTGCCACGAGCCGATAGCGGCTGGAGTGCGTATCGGTAAACAACCAGAACGTCAGGAACAAGACGACGACCCAGAACGCGGCGACCGGGGAGTTGAGCGCGGCGTTGAACGCGACGCCCAGGGCTTCCCGGAACTGCCCGAGTCCGTAGCGGGTGAGATCGGTCCCCAAGGACCACGCCGCCAGCACGTAGAGCACGCCGGGAACCGTTGCGAACCAGGGATTCAGGAAAGGAAAGAGAAGGTTCCGCCACGCGAGCCCGCGCGAGGTCTTCGGATCGGGAAAGCATTTCTTGAGCTTGAAGTCGCCGTTCGCGAGCGTCGAGACGTCCGGTCCGTGGGTGGGATGGAGAAACGCGCCTCCGCCTCCGGCAGTGATCTTCTGCGTGCCGTCCGCCGCCTCGTGCCTGCGATAGTGGTGCAGGTCCCCGGCCAGAAACACGGCGATCTTCCGATTGAGAACCCGGTTTTCGAGAAACGCGAGGTTGTTTTCGTTGTAGTCCGAATCGCTCTGGCCGTAGATCTGGGCGTAGATCCAGTGCGGCTCCGCGTTGCAGAGAATCACGCGATCCCCGGGATTCATTTGCGCCGCGACCGACTTGAAGTACTCGATCTGCGGGTCGTCGAGATCCGAGTCGAGCTGCACGTCGGTGCCGATGAGCCACCAGCCGCGGGGAAGCTTGGCGGCGAAGTAGCTGCGCGTCTGCTTGGCTTGCCACCCGGCAAACCAGCTTCTGGAGCAAAACAGCCGGGTGAAGGACACCAGACTGTCGTACCAATCGTGGTTGCCGGGAATGGCGTAGACCGAGGGATGCGGTGCAAGCGTCGTGCGAAGCGCGGTCTCGTACGGCGCGACCAGTCGCTGCTTGTACTCGGTGCGGTTTGCCACCGGATAGACCTCGTCGCCACCGAGCACCAGGAGCGAGCCGCGTTTCGTCTCGTGGCTGTTGCCCTTGTCGTCCTTGAGAGTCAGCGCGGGCTGCGCGAGCGCGCAGGCGACGGCATAGGTGGAGTTCCACCCGTCGCCCAGGTCCGCAACGTAGTCGATCCACAGCGATTCAGCTGCGCCGACGTTCTCGTAGTCGCGATCGACGCCGATCGGGGACGCGGCGAGCGCTTCCACCTGGCGGAAATCGCTGTGCCGACCGAACAGGGTCGAGGCAGCGACTTCGAATCCGGTAACAATGAGCTGGGCGGGATCGTACCAGCGCACCATCGGCAGTTGCTTAGGCTGGGACATCGATTCCTCCCTCGAGATCAAGCGTCCCACTCAGGACAGCGTATGACAGCGTATTATTATGTCCGCTTCAGCCCGCCTTGCCTACGCGCCCGGGGCCGCGCCGGTGGGGTCCCGGGTTTTGCCTACAAATCCTGTCGGGAATTCCTGATGTGCAGCATGCCGGGCACTTGAGCTGGGCGTCCTTACTCCACCTTGATCCCGGCCTCTTTGATGAGCTTCGCGTACTTGGCCGTCTCGGATTTCATGAAAGAGACGAACTGCTCGGGCGTGCTGTAGACCGCCTCCACCCCGAGATCGGCGAATTTCTTCTTGACCTCGGCGTCCTGCATCACCTTGACGAGATCGGCGTGGAACTTGTCGGTAATCGCCTTGGGCGTTCCTGCCGGCATGAACACGCCCCACCAGTTCACCGCGACCAGCCCGGGCACCGATTCGGCGCACGGCGGAAGCTCGGGCATGATCGGGCTGCGCTCCGCGCCCGTGACGCACAGCGCCCTGGCGCGCCCGGCCTTGATGAACTGCATCGCCGGCAGCGAATCCGAGAAGATGTACTGGATGTGCCCGGCGACCAGGTCCTGCACGCCCAGAATCCCGCCCTTGTACGGGACCTCGGTCGCCTTCACTCCGGTGATGTTCGCATACATCGCCCCGGCGAGATGCGAGATGCTGCCCGGGCCGCTGGTGCCGTAGTTGAGCTTGCCCGAGGTCGACTTGGCGTAGTCGGTCAGCTCGCGCAGCGACTTGGCCGGCACGTCGGGATTGACGATGAGGATATTGGGTCCGGTGGAAATCAGGGATATCGCGACGAAATCGCGCTCGACGTTGTAGGGAACCTTGGAGAGCAAGGGGTTGACCGCCGCGGGCCCGATGTTGCCGACCACGAAGCTGTAGCCGTCGGCCGGCTGCTTGGCCGCGAAATCCATGCCGATCGAACCCGCCGCGCCGGGCTTGCTCTCGATGATCACGGTCTGGCCCCACACTTCGCCGAGCTTCTGGCCGAAGACCCGCGCCATCAGGTCCGAGCTTCCGCCGGGCGGATAGGTCACGATGAGCTTCACCGGCTTGGTCGGATACTGCTGGGCCGGCGCGGCGCCGCACAGAACGATGGAAACAAGCCCGAGTGCAACCGCGAACAGCTTGTTCATGCCTTCCTCCTCGAACGATGCGGGCGGGAAAGTGTACCCCAAAGCCCGCGAAAGCCGTGCTTGCCTGTCCCGGCGCGTCAGGCGGCTGTGGCGACGCCGAGATAGGTCTCGAGCGCCGCGCGGTCATCGCGCAGCGCGGCGCTGCTCCCGTCCCACACGACGCTGCCGCGCTGCAGGATCGCCGCTCGGTCGGTCATGGCGAGCACCTTGCGCGCGTTTTGCTCGACGATGATGGCGGTGAGGCCTTCCTCGCGCACGATACGCCGCAGCGCCGCCAGCAATTCCTCGACGATGATGGGCGCGAGCCCTTCGAGCGGTTCGTCGAGCAGGATCAGGCGCGGATTGAGCATCAACGCGCGGGCGATCGCGAGCATCTGCTGCTCGCCGCCGGAGAGCCGATTGCCGAGATTGGCGCGGCGCTCGGCCAGCCGCGGAAACATTGCAAACGCCTTGTCCGGTGTCCAGGGGCCGGGGAGCGCGACCGCGGTAAGGTTCTCCTCC
>JBGQKK010000101.1:0-9948 GCA_041499545.1 Gammaproteobacteria bacterium
GACAGGCCGTCGTCCCGAGGCGCACGGCGCCGAAGGATCTGCTTTTGGAGGCAGTGATGATCTATTTGAACGGCGAATTCATGCCGATCGCGGAAGCAAAGATCTCGGTCCTCGACCGGGGCTTCATTTTCGGCGACGGCGTCTACGAGGTGATTCCGGTCTATTCCCGGCGGCCTTTCCGCCTCGCCGAGCATCTCGCCCGGCTGCAGGCGAGCCTGGACGCGATACGCCTCGCCAATCCGCACGACAACGCAAGATGGGCCGAGCTGATCGGCAGGATCATCGCCGGAAATCCCTGGGAGGATCAGGGCGTATATCTGCAGATCACCCGCGGCGCCGCCAAACGCGACCACGCTTTCCCCAAGGGCCTGAAGCCCACGGTGTTCCTCATGGCGAGCGAGCTGGTGACGCCGTCCGCGGAGCAGGTCAGGACCGGCGCCAAGGCGATCGTGCTGCCGGACTTCCGCTGGCTGCGCTGCGACATCAAATCGACCTCGCTGCTGGGCAATTGCCTGTTGCGCACGGCCGCGGCGGATGTGGGCTGCGCCGAGGCGATCCTGGTGCGCGACGGCGAGCTGACCGAGGCCTCTGCGAGCAACGTCTTCGTCGTGAAGAACGGAACCGTGCTCTGCCCCCCGAAGTCTCACCTGATATTGCCCGGAATCACCTACGACGTCGTGCTCGAGATCCTGCGCGACAACGCCATTCCCCACGAGGTACGCCCTGTGAAGGAGGCCGAATTGCGCTCGGCCGACGAGATCTGGGTGACCTCGTCCTCGAAGGAGGTGCTGCCGATCACGACGCTCGACGGCAAGCCGGTCGGCCGGGGCGAGAATGCGGGAAAGCCCGGTGCGGTCGGCGCCAGGGTCTATGCTCTCTACCAGCAGTACAAGGCGCAGGTGATGCGCGCGCCCGCCCATGTCTGAGAACGACGCGCCCGTCCTCGCATTTCCCTGCGAATTCCCCATCAAGATCATGGGAAAGACGCAGGCCGGCTACGCCCAGGCCGTGACCGAGGTGGTCAAGCGCCATGCCCCGGACTTCGACCCGGCGACGCTCGAGATGCGCACCAGCCGCGAGGGCAAGTACCTGTCGCTCACCTGCACCATCCACGCGGTGTCGCGCGAGCAGCTCGACGAGCTGTACCGCGAGTTGTGCGATCATCCGATGGTGACCATGGTCCTGTGAGCATGAAAGCCGGAGAGCTCGCCTACGAAAGGACGACGCGCGGCCGGGCCGCGGCTCCCGCGCGTCCTGCGCCGCTCATCCGCCGCCTGGGGCTCGCCGACTACGCCGCCACTTACGACGCAATGCGCCGCTTCACCGCCGAGCGCGGCGCAAGCACGGCGGACGAGCTGTGGGTGCTCGAGCACCCGCCGGTCTACACCTCCGGGATCGCCGCGCGCTCCGAGCATTTCCCGAGAACCCCGGGGATCCCTCTGGTGCGCGCCGACCGGGGCGGGCAGATCACCTACCACGGGCCGGGTCAGTCGATCGTGTACACGCTGGTCAATCTCGAGCGGCGCCGCCTCACGGTGCGTGCCATGGTGACCCTGATCGAGGACGCGGTGATCGGACTCCTCGGGGAAAACGGAGTAAGTGCGAACAGGAAAGCCGGTGCGCCCGGCGTGTACGTGGAGGGCGCCAAGATCGCGGCGCTGGGGCTTCGCGTGCGGCGCGGCGGCTGCTACCACGGCGTCGCGCTCAACGTCGACATGGACCTTGCGCCTTTCGCCGATATCGACCCTTGCGGCTATCCGGGCCTCGAAGTCACCCAGACTTCGGCGCACGGCGTCGCCGCGGACGCGCCGGAGCTCGGCGATGCCTTGGCCTCCCGCATCGTGGAGCTTCTAGAAACCCGTCCGGAAACCCGTCGATGAGCGCGGTCGCCGAAAAGAAGAAAGGCCTCGCGAAGACGCGTATCCCGATCGCGGTGGCGCCCTCGGCGCGGCTCGGCAAGCCCGAGTGGATCCGCGTGCGCGCCCCCACCGAGGGCTCGCGCTTCACCGAGATCAAGCAGATCCTGCGCGAGAAACGGCTGCACACGGTCTGCGAGGAAGCCTCCTGTCCCAACATCGGCGAGTGCTTCGGCAAGGGCACGGCGACCTTCATGATCCTCGGCGACCTGTGCACGCGGCGTTGCCCGTTCTGCGACGTCGCCCACGGGCGGCCGCTGCCGCCCGACCCCGAGGAGCCTGCGCACCTCGCGCAGACTATCGCGGCGCTCGAGCTCTCGTACGTCGTCATCACCAGCGTCGACCGCGATGACCTGAAGGACGGCGGCGCCAGGCACTTCGTCGACTGCATCCGCGCGGTGCGCGGGCGTTCGCCCGCGACGCGCATCGAGGTCCTGGTCCCGGATTTCCGCGGGCGCCTCCCGCGAGCGCTCGAAGTGCTCGACGCGGGGCTCCCGGACGTAATGAACCACAACCTCGAGACGGTGCCGCGCCTGTACCGCAAGGCGCGCCCGGGCGGCAACTACCCGCACTCCCTCAAGCTGCTGAAGGACTTCAAGGCGCGCCACCCGCAAGTTCCCACCAAGTCGGGCTTGATGGTGGGCCTGGGCGAAACCGACGACGAAATCCTCCAGGTGATGCGCGACCTGCGCGCGCACGACGTGGACATGCTCACCGTCGGCCAGTACCTCCAGCCCTCTCCCCACCACCTGGCGGTGGAGCGCTACGTCCACCCGGACACTTTCGCGATGTTCGAGCGCGAAGCGGCAGCGCTCGGCTTCGGCCACGCCGCGGTCGGTCCGATGGTGCGCTCCTCCTACCACGCCGACCGGCAGGCGCACGCCGCGGGCGTGGGCTAGGAGCAAGCGTGCTTCGCGCGACCGGAGCCCTCGCCGCCT
This sequence comes from Gammaproteobacteria bacterium, assembly GCA_041499545.1. Classification (GTDB taxonomy): domain Bacteria; phylum Pseudomonadota; class Gammaproteobacteria; order Burkholderiales; family SG8-39; genus VBDM01. The sequence goes on from JBGQKK010000101.1 coordinate 2,855, forward strand.
TCCTCGTCTCCTCCGCCTCGGCGGCGGGGCTGGACGACATCAGCAACCGCGACGCCGTCGCCGGATTGAAACAGGCCCTCGCGAACGGCGCGCAGGCCGCCGTCGCGAAGCTCGGCAAGGAAAACGGATTTCTCGACGACGCGCGCATCAAGATCCCGCTGCCGTCGTCGATGAAAAGCGCCGAAGCGGTCATGCGCTCGATCGGCGCGGGCAAACAGGTCGACGACCTCGTGCTGCGCATGAACCGGGCCGCCGAAGCCGCGGTGCCCCAGGCGAAATCCCTGCTGGTCGACGCGGCGAAGAAGATGACGGTGCAGGACGCCAAAGGCATCCTCACCGGCGGCGAGGACAGCGCCACCCAGCACTTCAAGCGCACCACCAGCGAGGCGCTCGCGCAGAAATTCAAGCCGATCGTGAAGAAGGCGATGGCGAAAGTGAAGCTCGCCGAGGCATACAACGAGATCGCGGCGAGCGGCGCCAAGCTCGGTTTGGTGAAAGAAGAAGACGCGAATCTGGAAGATTACATCACACGCAGAACCCTCGACGGCCTGTTCGTCGGCATCGCCGACGAGGAGAAGAAGATCCGCCAGAACCCCGCCGCCGCCGCATCGTCGATCGTCAAGAAAGTGTTCGGCGCACTGCTGAAGTAGCCGATGGCGTTAGTTGGCATATTTTTGCGTTGCGCTCCTCGTGCTCACAACGCTCATTCACTACGAAGTCTTGCGCATGTTGACTGTCGGCCTCCCGGCCCTCCACATGCCCGCGCGGGCGAAACTCATTGTCGTCATCTTTGGGGCGTTCTTTGCTCATGTCGCAGAAATACTTCTGTATGCCCTTGCGTTCTACGTGCTCGTCCGATACTTCGGCGCCGGGCCGCTGGGCGCTGCCCCCTCTTCCCTGACTCTCTGCATCTACTTTTCGGCGGAAACGTACACGTCGCTCGGATACGGGGACGTCGTCCCTGGAGGAGAGTTACGGATGCTCGCCGGCATGGAGGCTCTCAATGGTCTCCTGTTGATCGGATGGTCTGCGTCATATACCTACATTGCGATGGAGCGTTTCTGGAGCGACGACGGCAAGGGTGATAGGGTAGCGGTGGTCCAACAACGTGAGCCGTGATGGAAACTGGGGCCAAGTGCGGCTGCAACCATTCGCTTGCCGTCATCTGCGGCGTCTTTGTGGGCATTATGGTGGCCTTGCTCCTCGCTGAGGACCGCTGCCTGGATGCCGGTGGCAAACTAAGCGACACCGCCTGGACCTGTGAAGTTAACTCCGGCACCATCAGTTCGCTTTGGGGATTGGTCACAGCTGGGATCACCGCGGTGGCAGTCTTTGTCGGCGTCCTTGTTTACTTTGCGGTAACTTTCTTTGGGCGCCGGTGGATCTTCAGGTATGGCAAACGTCGCGGCTAACCACGCGTTCGTTCGGGAGCGGGCGACATTGGCCGAGCGTAGACTGGCGACCGAAATTAGCAATAGGAGGAACCGATGTCGGCCACGACTATCCGTGACGCGATAGAGAAGATCAGCAGGGTCTTCGCCGATCAGCCGGAGAAAGCGCGGTCGAAAAACGCACCCGCGACGGCCCGGCTTCTCAGCGGGCTCCGCTGCGAAGTCACGGGACCCAAGGGAGAAACCGTGCACACCGACATGCACCCGGCGATGGGCGGTGCCGCTTCCGCGCCGAACCCGGGCTGGTTTCTTCGCGCAGCAATGGCGAGTTGCACGGCCACTGCGATCGCCATGCGCGCGGCGAAGGTGGGAGTCAACCTTACGACACTGGAAGTGACGGTCGAGAGCACGTCCGACAATCGCGGCATCCTCGGTCTCGACGACAAGATCTCCGCCGGTTTGTCCTCGATTGCGACCCGGGTGAGGATCGGCGCCAAGGACGTATCTCCGGACCGGCTTCGCGAGATCGCCGAGTGGGGAGACGGTCACTCGCCGGTTGCTTGCACGGCGCGCAGTTCTCCCGGCTACGCACTCGAGGTCGAAGTCGTCTGAACCGGCGGGAGAATGTCGTGGAGATCTCAGCCTTCGTCAAAAGCTCGCATCCCGTTCACGAGGCACTCGTGCGCACAGGCGGTACGACGCAATCCCTCGAGGTCGCCGCCAAGCCGGCCGGCAAGGGGTCGGCCGTCAACGGCGGCGAGTTTCTCATGCTCGCCCTGGCCACCTGCTACTGCAACGACCTGTATCGCGAAGCCGACCGCCTTGGCATTCCGCTCGAGAGCGTCGAAGTCGAGGCAAGCGCCCAGTTCCCCGGCGTCGGCCTCGCCGCAACGAACATTCGCTATCGGGCGAGCGTGTCCTCTCCCGCCCCGGCCTCCGCGATTGCGGAGCTGCTGCGCCAGACCGACGCGGTGGCCGAAGTCCACAACACGGTTCGCGCCGGCGTGCCCGTCGAGCTGGTCACCTAGCGCGGATCAGAGGAGGAACGCCCATGCAAGCTTGCCGCGCCATCTTCGCCGCCGCCCTCCTCGCCATTGGCGCACCGGTTTTCGCGCAGGCGTATCCGTCGAAGCCTGTGAAGGTCATCGTCCCTTTCTCGCCGGGGAGCGCGACCGACATCCTCGGCCGGCTGATGGCCGACCAGTTTGCCAGGTCCATGAGCCGGCCGTTCGTGGTGGAGAACCGGTCCGGCGCGGGCGGGATCCCCGGCACCGAGGCGGCGAAGAATGCCGCCCCCGACGGCTACGTCCTGGCGATGTGCACGAGCGGTCCTTTCGGGATCAACCCCGCCATCTACACCAAGCTTCCCTACGATCCGATACGCGATTTCGAGCCGATCGGCAACATCGGCTTCACGCCGCAGACCATCGTGGTCGGCGCGGCGCAGCCCTACAGGACACTGAAGGACCTGGTCGCGACGGCCAAGGCGAAACCGGGCGAGCTCGCCTACGCTTCGCTCGGCGTGGGCAGCACCAGCCACCTCACCATGGAGGCGTTCCAGAGCGCCGCGGGTATCCGGCTGAACCATGTTCCGTTCAAGGGCAGCGGCGACGCCCAGGTGCAGCTCATCGGCGGCAACGTGCCGCTCATGTCGGACACGATCCCGGGCGTGCTCGCGCAGGTGAAGTCCGGGAAACTGCGCGCGCTCGGCGTCGCGATCCCGAAACGCTCTCCCCACCTCCCCGACGTGCCGACCATAGCGGAACAGGGCTATCCCGATTTCGAGTCGGTCGGCTGGATCGGGCTTGCGGCTCCCGCGAAGACGCCGGACGCGATCCTCGACAAGTTGAATGCAGAGATACGCAAGATGCTCGCCGATCCGGCCGTGCTCGAGAAAATGAACGTCCTCGCCTTCGAGCCGATCGGCGGCTCGCGCGAGGAGTTCGCGCGCTTCATCAAGGCGGAGATCGGCAAGTGGACGAAGGTGGCGAGAGCCTCGGGAGCCAAGGCGGATTGAGCCGACCGCGAGGCGCGTGAATCCCAGCCAGGCATCGAACCGCTAGAAATACACCCGCGTCCTTCCCGGCTCGCGCGACACCTCGTACAGTGCCGCGCGGCCGACGTTGGCCACCTTGCGCACGCCGGCGCGCGACAGGAGCGTCTCGCTCGCGTAGTCGCCGTCCTCGTCGCATATCAGGCGCAGCTCGACGATCGAGAGCTTCGCCCAGAACGCCTGGCGCAGGATGCGGTCGTTGAATATGGCGAGCGCGGTCGCGGCGACGTGCTGCCGGGAGGCTTCCTGGTGGCGCGACGGGACGAGCGTGCACACCACCGTCGGCAAGCCGGCCTCAAGCGCGGACGCAATGAGTTTCGCGAAGATTTCCTCGAACTGGTCGGCCGCCGCCGCGAGCGCCTTTAGAGCACTCCGGATCGACTTCGCTTCGCCGCGCAGGAGCCCGCTCGCCTCGATCGCCCAGCCGCCGTCGAGGCAGATGCCGATGTGCGTGGCATCGAGCGGAATCGCCCGCGCCCATCCCCTCTCGAGCACCTGCGGCGCCTCGAGCACCGTGAGCTTCCAGGGATTGCGCGGCCGGGGAACCAGCACGGCCTCGGCCGGCTCGACTCCCATGTCGATGTTCTGGAGCGCGTCCCCGAGCAGCACCAGATGGCGGATGACGTCGGGCGCGCCCCCACCTTCCTCAACGGAATCGGGTTGCACTGGATCCTCCTAGTCTCGACCGGGGTTTTGCGACTGCTGCGGCGCTGCCGGGACGCCTTCCTGCCGGAGGCTCAGTGCGCCTTTTCCCAATTCTCGCCTGATCCGACGTCGACGACAAGCGGGACCTTGAGCTGCGCGACGCCGCTCATGAGCCTCGGCACTTCCGCCCTGACGCGATCGAGCTCGGCCTGCGGCACCTCGAGCACCAGCTCGTCGTGCACCTGCATGATGAGCCGGGAAGCGAGGTTCTCGCGCTCCAGCCACCCCTGCACCGCGATCATCGCCAATTTGATCAGGTCCGCCGCCGTGCCCTGCATGGGGGCATTGATCGCCGCGCGCTCGGCGCCGCCGCGCCGCGCCGGATTGGCGCTCTTGATCTCGGGCAGCCACAGCCGCCGGCCGAGCACGGTCTCGACGTAGCCGCGCTCGCGCGCGAGCTTCCTCGTATCCTCCATGTACCTCGCCACCGCCGGGTAGCGGGTGAAATAGCTCGCGATGTAGGCCTGCGCGGTGGCGCGCTCCAGGCCCAGCTGCTGCGCCAGGCCGAAGGCCGACATGCCGTAGATCAGGCCGAAGTTGATCACCTTGGCGTAGCGGCGCTCCTCCGCGGTGACTTCCTTGAGCGAGCGGCCGAACACCTCGGCGGCGGTGGCGCGGTGAATATCCTCGCCCGCTTCGAACGCCCGCAGCAGGTTCTCGTCACCCGAGATGTGCGCCATGATGCGCAGCTCCACCTGCGAATAGTCGGCGCTGACGATGGCGCAGCCCTTGGGCGCGACGAAGGCCTCGCGGATGCGCCGCCCCTCGGGCGTCCTCACCGGAATGTTCTGCAGGTTGGGGTCGTTCGAGGCGAGCCGCCCGGTCACCGCGACGGCCTGGCCGTAGGTGGTGTGCACCCTGCCCGTGCGCGCGTTCACCATCTTGGGCAGCTTGTCGGTGTAGGTGGACTTGAGCTTGGAGATCTCGCGGTGGTCGAGCAGCATCCGGGCGAGCGGATGATCGAGGGCGAGCCTCTCGAGAACCTCCTCGTCGGTCGAGGGCGCGCCCGAGGGAGTCTTCTTCACGACCGGCATGCCCTTCCTCTCGAAGAAGATCTCCGCGATCTGCTTGGGCGAGGCGAGGTTGAAGGGCTGCCCCGCCTCCTTGTAGGCCTTGCCCTCCAGCTCGAGCATCTTCTGGCCGAGCTCGTGGCTCATCGCCTCGAGCTGGGCCGCGTCGATCAGCACCCCCGCGCGCTCCATCCTGAAGAGGACTTCGCGCACCGGCAGCTCGATCCCGCCGTAGACGTAGGCGAGCTTCTCCTCGGCGGCGAGCCTCGGGTGAAGCGCCGCGTGGAGCCGCAGCGCGACGTCGGCGTCCTCCGCCGAGCAGGCGGACGCGCGCGCCACTTCCACCTGTTCGAAGGGGATGCGCTGCGCGCCGGTGCCCGTCACCGCGTCGCGCGACACGACCGTCAGGCCGAGGTGGCGCGACGCGAGGCTCTCCACGTCGTGGCGCGCGTGGCTCTCGATCACGTAGGACTCGAGCAGGACGTCGTGCGCGACGCCGCCCATGCGCACGCCGTGGTTGGCGAGCACGTGCTGGACGTACTTGACGTTATGGCCGAGCTTCGCGTGCGCTCCGCTCTCGAGCCAGGCCTTGAGCATCGCCAGCGCTTTCGCGGTCCCGACCTGGGCCGGCGCTCCGGCGTAGCCGTGCGCAAGCGGCAGATACGCCGCGCGACCGGGGCGCGTCGCAAAAGACAAGCCCACCAGCTGCGCCTGCATCGGCTCCTCGCTCGTGGTCTCGGTGCCGAAGGAGACGAGGTCCGCGGCATCGAGCTCGGCGAGCCAGCGCTCGAGGTCGGTTTCGGTGAAGAGCGTTTCGTAGCGGCGCTCCACTTCGGCTTGCGCGGGTGCCGGGCTCGCAGCAGCAGCAGCGGGCGACTCGCTTGCGCCGCCCGGGGCTTCCTTCAGCCACGACTTGAATCCGAAGCGCGACAGCAGCTCGGAGAGGCGCTTGTCGTCGCGCGGCGCGAGCTTCAGCTCCTCGAGATCGAGGGGCAACTCGACGTCGCATTTCACCGCGAGGAGCTGCCTTCCCCTGGGAAGCCAGTCGAGCGCCTTGCGCAGGTTCTCGCCGACCGCACCGTTGATCTCGTTCGCGTGGCGCATCACCTCCTCGAGCGAGCCGTACTGCGATACCCACTTCGCCGCGGTCTTCGGGCCGACCTTCTCGACACCGGGCACGTTGTCGACCGAGTCGCCGACGAGGGTCATGTAATCGAGTATGCGCTCGGGCGGAACGCCGAACTTCATCTTCACGCCCGTCGGGTCGAGGCGCTCGTTCGACATGGTGTTCACGAGCGTTACGCGGTCGGTGACGAGCTGCGCGAGGTCCTTGTCGCCGGTCGAGATCACGCAGCGAAAGCCGCGCTTGTCGGCCTCGCGCGCGAGCGTGCCGATGACGTCGTCGGCTTCGACGCCCTCGATCTGCAGGAGCGGCCAGCCCGAGGCGCGGATCGCCTCGAGCAGCGGTTCGACCTGCGAGCCGAGATCGTCGGGCATGGGCGGCCGGTTCGCCTTGTACTGCGCGTACAGGTCGTCGCGGAAGGTCTTGCCGCGCGCGTCGAACACGCACGCGGCGTAGTCGGCCTTGTAATCGGCGAGCAGCCGCCGCAGCATGTTCAGCACGCCGTAGATCGCACCGGTAGGCTCGCCCGCCGCGTTGCGCAGGTCGGGCAGCGCGTGGAAGGCGCGGTACAGATACGACGAGCCGTCAACCAGCAGCAGCGTTTTTTCCAAGGGAACTAGGCGCGAAAGGACCCGGCGAGTGCTAAGCATTATGTCAGAATTCGTCGCGGGTTCTGATAAACTCGCCCTGATACGGACTCGCTCAATGTTGCGACGAATCCTCCTCGCTTCCGCGCTTCTCGCCCTTGCGCTGCCGCTCGCAGCACAACGGCCCCCGAAGCTCGAGCCGCTCCCCGAGATTCCGCCGCCGCC
>JBGQKK010000102.1:0-9747 GCA_041499545.1 Gammaproteobacteria bacterium
ATCGAGGCCTACGCGAAGAAGACCGGCGGCGCGATGACGCGCGCCGACCTCGCCGCGCACACGAACGACTGGGTGGGCACGATCAGCCAGGACTATCGCGGCCTCACCGTGCACGAGATCCCGCCGAACGGCCAGGGCATCGTGTGCCTGATGGCGCTCGGGATCCTTTCTAACTTCGACGTCGCCGACACCCCGATCGATTCGGCCGACAGCGTCCACCTGCAGATCGAAGCGGTGAAACTCGCTTTCGCCGACGCCCGGCGCTTCGTCGCCGACCCGAAAGCGATGGACGTCAAGCCCTCGCAGCTGCTCGACACGGGCTATCTCAAATCGCGCGCGAAGCTGATCGACATGAAGCGCGCCCAGGATTTCGGCCACGGCGTGCCGCCCAAGGGCGGGACGGTCTACCTCACCGCGGCGGACGCGGGCGGCATGATGGTGTCGATGATCCAGTCCAACTTCATGGGATTCGGCTCGGGGGTCGTCGTCCCCGGAACCGGCATCAGCCTGCAGAACCGCGGCTCAGGCCTGGTGCTCACGCCCGGACACCCCAATCAGGTGGCGCCCAACAAGCGCCCCTATCACACCATCATCCCGGGATTCGTGACGCGCGGCGGCGAGCCGCTCATGAGCTTCGGCCTCATGGGCGGCACCATGCAGCCCCAAGGCCACACGCAGATGCTGGTGCGCATGGCCGACTACGGGCTGGGGCCGCAGGGCGCGATCGACGCGCCGCGCTTTCGCGTGGTGCAGGGTCTGGACGTCACCTTCGAGGACGAGTGGCCCGAGGCGACGATCGCGGACCTCGCCGGACGGGGACACCGCGTGATGAAGCTGCCCGAGGACTACAACGCCTTCGGATGCGCGCAGATCGCGCATCGGCTCGACGACGGCTACCTCGCCGCCGCGGATTCGCGTCGCGACAGCCTGCCGGTCGGGTTCTGAACCGCGGCGCAGTCGCGCCGCTCTAGCGAATCGAGCCGCCCGACGGCGCGCCCAGCGCCTTGTCGCTCCGTTCGATCGCCTTCACCAGCGCATTTCTCGCGAGCTGGTTCGCCGCGTAATCGTCGAGCGTCTGATACTTCCGCACGATGCTCTGGACCGAATCGAATCCGGCCTTGTCGATGCGGCCGCGCTCGTAGAAGAGCGAGGCGGTGACCATGATGCCGAGGCGCTCGACCACCGGGCTCTGACTGATCACGGGCGTGGCCGAGACTCTCTCGAGATACTGCGAGTAGAACTCCGACCACTTGATCTTTCCGGACTCGGCCAGGGGTTCGTTCCTCGCGGCCCAGTTGTCCACCTCCTGGATGCCGTAGGTCTCGGTGAATATCGCGCAGCCGCTCAGCGAGAGCGCGAGAGCTGCGGCCCGAACCAGGGGGCCGTAACGGATCGTCATCCGGCTATGTTAGCCGTAAAATGCGCTGCGACGACAGCGGAGGAACGCGCATGCTGAAGCTCTGGGGCAGGATCAATTCGATCAACGTGCAGAAAGTGCTGTGGGCGCTGGAGGAGCTGAAAGTCCCCTACGAGCGCACCGACGCCGGCCTGCAGTACGGCGTGGTCAACGAGCCCTTCTATCGCAAGATGAACCCCAACGGCCGGGTCCCGACGATCGAGGACGACGGGCTGGTGCTGTGGGAATCGAACGCGATCGTGCGCTACCTGTCGGCGAAGCACGGTGCCGGAACGGTCTGGCCGAACGATCCCAAGCAGCGCGCCGATACGGACCGCTGGATGGATTGGGCGACGAGCACGCTCACCCCGGCGATCACGCCGGTCTTCTGGGGCCTGATCCGCACGGCGCCGGAAAAGCGCGATCACAAGGCGATCGATGAAGGCGTCGAGAAGCTCGCACAGGCGTTCCAGGTGCTGGAGCAGTCCCTCGAGGGGCGCGATTACGTCGCGGGAAAAGCCTTCACCATGGGAGACATTCCGCTCGGCACCTTCGTCTATCGCTGGAACGCTTTGAATGTAAGGCGTCCCAAGCTGCCGAAAGTCGAGGCGTACTACCAGCGACTGCAGCAGCGCCCGGCGTACCAGAAGCACGTCATGCTGCCGCTCAGCTAGAGATCAGCGACGCAAGCCGTGCGTCGCGCTCGGCCTTCTCCAGCTTCGCCAGATCGCGCACCGCCTGATAGAAGGCGGGGAGATCGCCCTTTTTCTGCGCCAGCAGCGCGCGGAACGCGGGCACCAGCTCGGTGTAGCTCGCGACCGACACGAGAAAGGCGTTGTTCGCACCGCGTGCGAGCAGCCGGTCGAAGCCCGCAAAGCCGCCCCAGGACGCCTTGAGCCCCGCGTATTCCTCGTTCATCTCGGCGAACAATCGGCGCTTTCCGGCGCGCTTTTCCTCCGTTGACAGAGGCCGCCCGTACAAGTCGGCGAGCTGAGCCCGGTATTTCAGCACGAGCGCGGCGAACTCGGCGCGTCGGCGGCGAGAGTCCACGTAAGCGGCGCGCTGCGCGGGCGCTCCCTCGCGCTCCAGCCACCGGCGCAGGCCCTCCTCCTCGACCGTCGTCGCGAAGGATTCGTTGAACACCGTATCGCCCTTGACGTACACCTCCTGGTGGGCCAGCTCGTGAAACACGATGCGCGCGACCTCGGGCTCGGGATACTGAATGAAGGTCGAGAGCACGGGATCGGCAAACCAGCCGAGAGTCGAATAGGCCGCGACGCCGCCGACGTAGACATCGTCGCCCTGTTGCGCAAGGACGTCCGCGTGGCGTTGCGCGCCCTCCTCCGAGTAGAAGCCGCGATAGCTCACGCAGCCGGCGAAGGGGAAGCACGACTGGATCGGCGTGACCGAGAACTCGGGGGCCGCGAACACGTTCCAGACCACGAAGGGCCGACCCAGGGCGGCGTACCGGCGATAGCTGTCGTTGTCGGGAAGGGCGAGCTCGCGGCTCGCGAACTCCCGGATCGCGAGCGCGCGCTCGAGCTTCTCGCGAAGCGGTGCCGGCGTGCCCGCCTCGCGCAGACGCTCCTCGATCGGAACGGCGAGGCGCATCACTTCCAGGTGGCCGCTCACCGCCTGGGCGTAGTACTCGATCGAAGTGCAGCTTGCCGTGGCGAGAAGCGCGAGCACGAGCACGCCGAGCGTCGCGAGCCGCATCATCGCCGGAACGCACCGATCTTCAGGAAGCTCGCCGTCTGGAGCGCCACCCGCGAAGACATCAGCATCAGCGTATGACCCACCGGAAGGGCGAGATGATCGCGCAGCGCGGGAAACTGCGTTTCGTCGAGACAGACGACGCCGTCGTTCGGCTTGGGCAGACGCGTCACCACGGCCCCCAGGCCGAGCGCCCGGGTGCCCGCGATGGCGCCTATCTCGAACCTCGGGTCGACGGAGACGTCGAACGGTTCTCGCCACACGGCGAGGCTTTGCCCCATCATCAGCTCGCCCCCCGCGCGCTCGGCAAAGCGCGCGGCCGCGCGGCAGCCGACGACGGGCGAGCCGAGCAGCACCGCTCGCCGGACGCGTTGGTCCGCGGCGCGCTGCAGATAGCGCATTACGATGACCCCGCCCAGACTGTGACCGACAAGATGCACTTGCGTAGCGTCGAGCTTCGCTATCCGGCGCGCAAGACGCGAAAGATGCGCTTCGAGCGGATCGCGCACGGTGCGGTAGCCCAGAGCCTGCGCGGCGAAGCCTTCACGGCGCAGCGCCTGAGCGAGATAGGCCATCACCACGGGGTGCATCCAGGCCCCGTGCAGCAGGAGTACTGCAGCCCCGGATTGAGCGCTCACCGTATTGCGCTCTCTTTGGACGCTTTGGTCGCGCCGGGCCCTCCTGCGACTATTCCGAATACCGAGAGCAGGGGCAGCGCCGCGGCGGCGGCGAAGCCGATGCCGTAGCTCCCCGTCAGGGACACGATTGCTCCGAACAACGGCGGTCCGATCAGCACTCCGCCAAACGTGAAGAATTGCGTTCCTCCCGTAAGGATGGCGACCCTGCCCTCCGGCGCAAGCCGCGCCACTTCGGCAAGGAACACGCCGTTCCAGCCGACCGCGGTGGCGCCGTAGAGCATGCACACCGCGAGCACTGCGGCGGGCGACCATGCGGGGGTGAACAAGGCGAGCGCGACCGCGCACGAGGCCATCACCAAGCCGAGGGCGGCGAGCACCGTGCGGGGCGCGAATACCTGGTCGGCAATCGCGCCCCAAGCAACCCTGCCCAGCGCACCGGCGATCTGCGAGGCGGAGAACACCAGGCCCGCCGCAATCAGGGAGTATCCGAGCTCGATCTTGAGATAGGACACGAGATACGTGATGAAGCTCATCTGGACCGCCGCGTAGGCCGCAGAGACGAGCGCAAGCTCGAGAACCGGCCGGCTCGCCCAGACCTCGGCGACCGGCGCCGCAAGACCGCGAAGGTGCAGACGCTCCCGCTTCCGCGTCGCGTCGTACACGCGACGGTAGGGCGCAACCAGCGCGAGCAGCCCCGCGGCGCCGAGCGCGAGGACGAGCACGGCGGCCTGCCAGCTCATCCACAATAGCAGAGCGGGTACGAGCATTCCCGCGATGGCGCCCCCGACCGGGACTCCCGTCTGCTTGATCGAGAACACCATCGAGCGTATCCGCGGCGGCGAGGCGACGGCGAGGATCGCCGAACTCGCGGGATTCACCAAACCGTGAGCGGCGCCAAGCAGCACCCCGCACGCGAGCAACAGCAGCAGGTGCGCGCCCGCGCCGGCCGCCAGCCCGAGCACGACTCCGAGAACGGCGACCTGAAGCGTGCGCGCCGGACCGTAGCGGCCTACGGACGTGCTTCCCGCGAGTCCGGTGAACATCGCCACCATGTAGGAAAACCCGACCCATCGGCCCACCGCAGTCGGGGCCACGTCGAAGTCACCGGCCGCGACCGGGGCAAGCACCGAGGGCACCGCGAGCGCCATCGCGGTGAGCGACTGTACCGCGAGCGTCATCGCAACCGCGGCGATGATCCGCGGAGTGCCTTGTTTCTCGCTCAAATTCGAAGACGCGGTCGGGAATGCGGCGTGCGCGCGCTTCGCTGCTCGCTCACTGCGCGCCGCGCTGGAACTCGTAACGGAGGGTCACGGAGTGCTTGCCGGTATTGGTCCAGACGAGGCAGTGATCTCCTGTCATGCGGGGAGCGAAACTGCCCGAAGCGCTGTCGGTCGCGTCGCGCCTGAGATCGATGATTTCTCTTTCGTCCAGATGCGAGAGCTTGAAGCTTACGGGGCCGTCGGCGTGGAACTTGTAGAAGAGGCGCTGTTTGTTGTTGAGCGAGAGGCATTCCTTCTGAGCTTCCGAGGCGATCAGCGTCTTGGTGACCACTCTCCTGGAAGCATCCTGGGCCGACACCGCCGCGGGCAGCGCAATCGCGGCGCCGATCACCATCAGCCGCACAATCATCGCCATGAGCGACCTCCAGATCATCCTCCCCGCGCCGCGAATTCTACACCAGGCAAGGCTGGAGTCCGCGAGGACGGATTTCACACCACCTCGAAGAGTCCGGCGGCGCCCATGCCTCCGCCGATGCACATCGTCACGACCACGTGCTTCACTCCGCGATTCCGCCCCTCGATGAGCGCGTGCCCGGTCAAACGCGCTCCCGAGGCGCCGTAGGGGTGACCCACCGCGATCGCGCCACCGTCGACGTTCAACCGCTCGTCGGGGATGCCGAGGCGATCGCGGCAGTAGATCACCTGCACCGCGAACGCTTCGTTCAGCTCCCACAGTCCGATGTCCTCGACCTTCAGCCCCGCGCGCTTCAGCAGCTTGGGCACGGCGAAAACCGGACCGATTCCCATCTCGTCGGGCTCGCAGCCCGCCACGGCGAAACCGCGAAAAACACCGAGCGGCTTGAGCTTGCGCGAAGCTGCGGTCTTCGCGTCCATCACAATGCAGGCCGAGGCGCCGTCGGAGAACTGGCTCGCGTTGCCCGCGGCGATGCATCCGCCTTCCATCGCGGGGCGAATCTTCGACACGCCCTCATAGGTGGTGTCGGCGCGGATGCCCTCATCCGCGGATACGGTCAGCTCCTTCGTCGTGATCCGCGACGTCTCCTTGTCGGCTGCTCCCATGACGACCTTGATCGGCGCGATCTCCTCGCCGAACTTTCCGGCAGCCAGCGCCGCGGCCGCCTTCTGCTGGCTGCGCGCTCCATACTCGTCCTGCCGCTCGCGCGAGATGTTGTAGCGCTTGGCGACGTTCTCTGCGGTCTGCAGCATCGGCCAATAGATCTCGGGCTTGTTCTGCGCCAGCCAGTCCTCGCGCAGCATGTGCTTGTTCATCTCGTTCTGCGTGCAGGAGATCGACTCCAGGCCGCCGGCGGCATAGATGCCGCCCTCGCCGGCGAGAATGCGCTGGGAGGCCATGGCGATCGTTTGCAGGCCCGAGGAGCAGAAGCGGTTCACCGTGACGCCGGCGGTCCCCACCGGGAGTCCGGCCCGCAGCGCGATTTGGCGCGCAATGTTCGAGCCGGTGGCGCCCTCGGGGTGCGCGCAGCCCATGATAACGTCTTCGACTTCCGCGGGATCGACTCCCGCGCGAGAGACGGCGTGCCGCACGACGTGCGCGCCGAGGGTCGCGCCGTGAGTCATGTTGAAAGCGCCGCGCCAGGACTTGCAGAGCGGCGTGCGTGCGGTGGAAACGATCACGGCTTCGGTCATATCGTGCTCCTAGGTGAAACGCTTGCCCTCGCCCGCCAGGCTCGCGAGCAGCGGCGCCGCTTTCCAGAAAGCGGGATCCCCGTGTGGGTTGGCGGCGAAGCGTTTCAGCGCCGTGACCACGTTGTACAAGCCGAATTCGTCGGCATAGAACATCGGGCCGCCGCGGTAGACGGGGAACCCGTAGCCGGTCAGGTAAACCATGTCGATGTCCGACGCGCGCGACGCGATGCCCTCCGCCAAAATCGCCGCGCCCTCGTTGACCAGCGCAAAGATCAGGCGCTGGACGATTTCCTCCTCGTCGATCCTGCGGCGATTTGCGCCGATCTCCTTGGCGTAGTCGAGGATCATCTTGTCGACGGCGGGGTCGGGGATCGCATCGCGTCGGCCCGCCTCGTAACGGTACCAGCCGAGCCCGGTCTTCTGGCCGAAGCGCCCCTGCTCGCACAGTCGGTCCGCGATCCTCGAGTACTTCATCCCGGGCTGCTCGCGATAGCGCCGCTTGCGGATCGCCCAGCCGATATCGTTGCCCGCGAGATCGGACATGCGGAACGGGCCCATCGCCATGCCCCACTTCTCGACGGCGCGGTCGACCTGCCGGGGCGTCGCTCCCTCTTCGAGAAGGAACAAGGCCTGGCGGAGATACTGCTCGACCATGCGGTTGCCGATGAAGCCGTCACAAACGCCCGAAACGACGGCGGTCTTCCTGATCGTCTTCGCCACCGCCATCACCGTGGCGAGGACCTCCTTGGCCGTCTTCGCTCCGCGCACCACTTCGAGGAGCTTCATCACGTTGGCGGGGCTGAAGAAGTGCGTGCCGATCACGTCCTGGGGCCGTCTCGTGAACCCGGCGATCTTGTTCAGATCCAGCGTCGAGGTATTGGAGGCGAGGATGGCGCCGGGTTTCATCACCTCGTCCAGCCGCTTGAACACCGCTTCCTTGACCGAGATTTCCTCGAACACCGCCTCGATCGCGAGGTCGGCGTCCTTGCCGTCGTCGTAGGACTGCGTAAGCTTGAGCAGCGCCATGCGTTCTTCGACCTGCTTCGCGCTCAGGCGTCCTTTCTTGGCGCTCGCCTCGTAGATCGCCCGAATCGTCGCCGCGGCCTTGTCGAGCGCTTCGCGCTTCACTTCGAGCAGCGTCACCGGAATGCCCGCGTTGAGGAAATTCACCGTGATCCCGCTTCCCATGGTGCCCGCGCCGATGACCACGACCTTGCTGATCTTGCGCAGGGGCGTGTCCTCGGGCACATCGGGAATCTTCGCCGCGGCGCGCTCGGCGAAGAAAGCGTGTCGCAGCGCCCTGGACTCGGGAGACTGCATCAATTGCAGGAACGACTCGCGCTCGATCCGCATGCCCTCGTCGAAGGGAAGGCTGATGGCGGCGGCGACCGCGTCAACGCACTTGAGGGGCGCGGGGAAATTCTTCGCCACCGCGCCGACGGTGTTGCGCGCGAACTGGAAGAACCCATCCGCGTTGGGGAGGCTCGGCTTGATGTCGCGCACGCGTTTCAGCGGCCGCGATTCCGCGATGATCTTGTCGGCGAGCGCGAGCGCGCCCTTGAGCAGGTCCTCCTGGATCATTTCGTCGAAGAGCGCGCTGCCCGCGAGCTTTTCCGAGGGCACCGCCTCGCCCGACACGATCATGTTGAGCGCAGCCTCGGCGCCGATCAACCTGGGCAAGCGCTGCGTGCCCCCGGCGCCGGGCATCAGTCCCAGCTTTACCTCGGGCAGGGCGATCTGCGCCCCCTTGACGGCGACGCGATAGTGGCAGGCCATCGCGAGCTCGAGACCCCCGCCCATGCAAGCACCTCCGATCGCCGCGACAACGGGCTTGCTCGCGCTCTCCAGCACGCGGATCACCGTGTTGAGCGAGGGCTCGGCGGTGGACTTGGGCGAGCCGAACTCCCGGATGTCCGCGCCGCCCGAGAACGCCCGCGGGCTGCCGATCAGCACCACAGCCTTCACGTTCGCGTCGGCTTCCGCGCGCGCTAGCCCTTCGACGATCTCCCGGCGAAGATCGAAACCCAGGCCGTTCACCGGCGGGTTGTTCATGGTGATCACGGCCGACTGGCCGTGGTGCTCGTAGAGTGCGCTGCTCATGCCATCTCGCTGTGACGGGCTGCTGCCCGGATTATCCCCCGCCCGGGCCCGGGAGCGAAGCACCTCCGGACTGTTCCGGTCACCGCCTACTGCGGGGGAACGAGGATAGGCAGGATGCTGACGATCTGCCAGCCTTCGGGCTTCTTGACCATTACCAGATTGATGTAAAGGCGATTCCTGGCCGGCTCAGTCCCCGGCTCGCCGACGCTGAGCTGCGTCGGCGCGAAGACTTGAGCCACGCGCCTGCTGACCGAGATGACCCGCAGCTCCTTCTTGTCGACTTCGATTTTCCAGGTGCCCTTGTAGCGCTCTTCGAGGCTTTTGAGCGCAGCCTCTCTTCCCCAAACGGCCCTGCCGCGGGTGATCCAAAGGAAGTCTGGAGAATCCGCAAGGAGGCTCCGCATCCCTTTCAGGTCGTGCGCATTCTGGGTCGTGATGTACTTGTCGAAGACGGCACGGACCTCCTCCTCCATGTTCGCGTGAGCCGCCGTCGCTAACATCGACGCGGCGACGAGTATCAAGAATCGCTTCAACATTTCCCCCTCTAAGACTCCATGCTGATTTTCTGGTGGGCCCGCCTGGATTCGAACCAGGGACCAAAGGATTATGAGTCCTCTGCTCTAACCGGCTGAGCTACAGGCCCGGAAACCATCCCGCGCTCCGCGTCCGGCAAATGCACCAGGCGGCACCGCCGAATCACGAATTATCCAGGAAGCTCTTCAGCCGCTCCGAGCGCGACGGATGGCGCAGCTTTCTCAGCGCTTTCGCCTCGATCTGGCGTATGCGCTCGCGCGTGACGTCGAACTGCTTGCCGACCTCCTCCAGCGTATGGTCGGTGTTCATCTCGATGCCGAAACGCATGCGCAGCACCTTGGCCTCGCGCGGCGTGAGCGAGTCCAGAACGTCCTTGGTGACCTCGCGCAAGGACGCGTACATTGCGGCATCGTTCGGCGCGAGCGTCGCTTGATCCTCGATGAAATCCCCCAGGTGCGAATCGTCGTCGTCCCCGATG
>JBGQKK010000103.1:0-9714 GCA_041499545.1 Gammaproteobacteria bacterium
CCCAGCGTGCGGCAGGCGACGCGCCGGCCGATCAGGTCGGCCGGCTTCGCTATGCCCTTCGACTTGTTGATGTAAATGAATCCGTGGCGGAACCGGCGATGCAGGAACACCGGGAGCGCTGTGAAATCGCCGCGCCCGCGTTGCTTCTGCACCACGTAGGCACCGGCGTTGAATTCGTTGATGTCGCAGGCTTCGCCGCCCGCCACTTTGTCGTGGATCACGCGGGTGCCGGGGTATTTTGCGACCACGAGATCGATGCCTTCGGGCTTCACTGCGCCCTCCTTCAGCGCGCGCACGATCTCGTAGTCCCCGACCATCATCGACAGGCGCAGCTTGCTCATCGCTATTCCGGCTTGATCCCGATCGCCTTGACGATTCCGGCGGTGGTCTCGATATCGCGGCGGATCGTGGCGCTGAGCTCTTCGGGCGTGCTGGTGGCGATCGGAAAGCCGATGTCCTCGGCCTTGGCGCGAACCTCGGGCGAGTTGAGGACTCGCACGATCTCGTCGTGCAGGCGGGCCTGGACGGCGCGCGGCATCCCGGCGGGCCCGAAGTAACCGCCCCAGGTCGGGGGCGGCTCGTAGCCGGGCAACTGCTCGGACACGGTCGGCACATCCGGGATGACGTGATAGCGCTTCGCGCCGTTGACGGCGAGGACCTTGACCTTGCCGGAGGCGATGAAGGGAGCCGCGGTGGCGAGGATGCTGAATCCCACCTGGATTTCCCCGGCGACGAGATCGGTAAGCACCGGCGGCCCGCCCTTGTAGGGCACGTGGACCCAGTCGATCCCGGTCAGGAGGCGGATCGACTCGCCCGAAAGGTGATGCGTGGTGCCGATGCCCGAGGTGCCGTAGGAGAGCTTGCCCGGGTTGCGCTTCGCATATTCGATCAGCTCGCGCATCGACGCGGCAGGGAGCGAGGGGCCCGCGATCACCACTGCGACGGTCTCGAAGGCCTTGGTGATCGGCGTGAAATCCTTGAGCGGGTCGAGGCGCGCGCTCTTGGAGAGGAAGCGGTTCATCACCAGGGTGCTCGCCGAGGCGAGCATGATGGTGTAGCCGTCGGGGGCGGCGCGCGCGACCGCGTCCGCGCCGATGGCGCCGCCCGCGCCGGGCAGCGCCTCGACCACCACCGGCTGGCCGAGCGCTCCGGTCAGCCCTTGAGCGACCAGTCGCGCGATGATGTCCGCGCCGCCGGCCACGGTCATGATCGAGCGGATCAGGCGCGTGGGATAGGGCTGGGCGTGTGCTGCGCCGACGAGGGCGAGCAACGCGAGGCACAGGCTTCGTCTCATCACGATCTCACTCCGCCTTTGCGCCCGACT
This sequence comes from Gammaproteobacteria bacterium, assembly GCA_041499545.1. Taxonomy (GTDB): domain Bacteria; phylum Pseudomonadota; class Gammaproteobacteria; order Burkholderiales; family SG8-39; genus VBDM01. The sequence goes on from JBGQKK010000103.1 coordinate 1,325, forward strand.
CGCGCACGACCCGGGCCCATTTCACCGTCTCCGACTTGATGTAGGCGGCGAATTCCTCCGGGGTGCTCCCGACGGGCTCGGCGCCCTGGCTGGAGAGCCGCTCGACAATATCGGGCAGGTGCAGGATCGCGACGATCTCGCGGTTGAGCCGGGTAACGATCGCCGGCTGGGCGCCGGCTGGCAGGACCACGCCGTGCCAGGTGTTCGCTTCGAACCCGGGCAGGGCCGCTTCGTCCACCGTCGGAAGACCCGGAGTCGCGGGCGAGCGCCTCAGGCTGGTCACCGCGAGTGCGCGCAGCTTGCCGTCCTTCACGTGCGGCAGGGCAGGCGGCATGGTCGAGAACATGAGCTGCACCTGTCCGCCCAGCAGATCGGCGAGCGCGGGCGCCGCGCCTTTATACGGCACGTGGACCAGCTTCACGCCCGCCATCGAGTTGAAGAGCTCTCCGGCGAGATGCGCCGGTGTACCGTGACCCGAGGAGGCGAAGTTGATCGCACCCGGGCGCGCTCTTGCGAACGCGATGAGCTCTTTCACGCTCGAAACCCCGAGCGATGGGTGCACGACCAGCACGTTGGGCGTGGAGGCGGCGAGCGTCACCGGCGCGAGATCGCGGACCGGATCGAAAGGCATGTTCGCGAAGAGGCTGGCGTTGATCGCGAGCGGTCCCGCCGAGCCCATCAGCATGGTGTACCCGTCGGGCGCGCTCTTGGCGACGATGTCGGTGCCGATGTTGCCACCGGCGCCGGGACGGTTGTCGACCACCACTTGCTGCGCGAGCCGCTCGGCGAGCTTCTGCGCGATCGAGCGCGCGATGATGTCCGTGCCGCCGCCGGGCGGAAAGGCGACGACGAAGCGGATCGGCTTCGAGGGATAGACATCCGCCTTCGCGTGCGCTCCGAATATCGCAAGCGTCGCTGCAAGCGCCGTAGTCGGGAATGAGGCGACGAAACGAACCCTCACTTCCGTTTCTTCCTTCCGTGCGCGGCGAAATACTCGCGCGCGACGCGAAACCCGCCGAGCGCCGCCGGATAGCCGCAGTAGATCGCCGAGTGCAGTAGGATCTCGCCGATCTCCTTCTTGGTGACGCCGTTCCTGATCGCTCCGTCGAGGTGCAGCTCGAGCTCCTCGGCCTTGCCGAGCGCCACCAGCATCGCGATGTTGAGCATGCTGCGCACCTTGCGCGGCAGCCCCGGGCGCGCCCACACCAGGCCCCAGGCCGACTTGGTCGCGAGCTCCTGCATGGGCATGGAGAAGGCGTCGGCGTTCGCGAGCTGCTTGTCGACGTACGCCGCGCCCAGCACCCGCTTGCGCAGCTTCAACCCCTTTTCGAACAGCTTGTCCTTCATCGTCACGCTCCTCCTTGTCTTCATTCGGCCCGGATACCCGCGTCCCGGATCACCTTGCTCCATTTCGCGATCTCGGATTTTATGTAAGCCGCGAATTCTTCCGGCGAGTCGCCGACCGGCTCGAAGCCCTGGCCGGCGAGTTTTTCCCGAAGCGCAGGCTTGGCGAGAATGGCCACGACCTCGTCGTGCAGGCGTGCGATCGCCGCGCCCGGCGTATGCACGGGGGCGAGCAGCCCGTACCAGGTCGAGGCCTCGTAGCCGGGCACGCCCGACTCGGCGACCGTCGGAAGATCGGGCAGCGCCCTCGAGCGCTTGGCGCTCGTCACGGCGACGGGTACTAGCCTGCCCGATTTCACGTGCGGCATCGCCGCCGGCATGGTGGCGAAGTAGAGCTGCACCTGTCCGGAGAGCACGTCGATCATCGCGGGACCTGCGCCCTTGTAGGGCACGTGCACGATCTCGGCGCGTCCGAGGATGCGGAACAATTCGCCCGCGAGGTGCGAGGAGCTGCCCACGCCGGCCGACGCGAAGTTGAGGGTTCCGGGCTTCGCTTTCGCAAGCGCGATCACTTCCTTCACGCTCCTCGCCTGCATCGAGGGATGCACGACGAGAATGTTCGGCGTCGAGGCGACCAGGCTCACCGGCGCGAAATCGGCGACCGGATCGAAGGGCAGGTTCTTGAAGAGGCTGACATTGATCGCGTTCGGCGCGACGTTTCCCATCAGCACGGTGTAACCGTCGGGCGCGGCGTGCGCGGCGAGCTCCGTGCCGATGTTTCCGCTCGCTCCGCCGCGGTTTTCCACGACCACGCTCTGCCCGAGCGCCTCGCCGAGCTCCTGCGCGATCACGCGGCCGACGATGTCGGTGCCGCCTCCCGGCGGATAGGCGACGATCATGCGGATCGGCTTCACCGGATAGGCCTGCGCGTGAGCGGCGGCCGGGAAAAGCGCCAGCGCCGCGAGGGCGCACGCCCTCAAGCCTTGGAAGCGCATCAGGTCAGATTGGTGAAGATCAGGAGCTGGACGAATAGCTGGATTTTCGTATTCGTCTCCGGAGGAACGGAGGTGAATTCGACGCCGACGCGGGCGCGCCCACCCGCCGCCTTGCGGCCGACGACCTTGGCGTAGACGTTCGCAGCCTGGTAGTCGACCAGCGGCAGGTCGAAGTCGAGCTTGATCTCCGAATAGAGCGGAAGATCGCCGTCCAGCTCCAGCAGCATTCCGTGGTAGCCGATGTCGCGGATGATGCCGGAGTGGGTCTCGGGCAGAACGATCTTGTGCTCGATCCGGTGGTAGCGAAAAGCCAGCTTGACCTCGATGCGATGGCTGCGTCGGACTTCCTGCCTCGGCACCTTCAGTGCGAGCGAGGGGATGCCGACGACCTCGCGCAGGCTCACGGGCTGGGCTTTGCCCTTGACGTGGATTTCCATGGGGGCGTTGGTTTCGACGAAATCCTTGCAGCGCACATAGGTGCTCTGGCTGATCAGCACCTGCCCGCGCAGGCTGAAGGCTTCGATGCGCGAAGCCAGATTCACCTCGTCGCCGATCACCGTGTACTCCGAATAGCGCTCCGAGCCCAGCGTGCCGGCAAGCACGTTCCCGGTATTGATGCCGATGCCCATGAACAGCTCCGGCATGCCCTGGTCCTTGTGGGCGAGGTTGAGCGTGCTCATGGTCATCTGCATCTCCACGGCGCAGGCGAGCGCACGCCTCACGTCGTCCTCGCGGCTCACCGGGGCGCCGAACAGCACCATGATCGAATCGCCCATGAACTTGTCTATCGTCCCTTGGTGCCTGAAGATGATCTCGCTCATCTTGATGAGGCAGGGATTGAGGAGCTGTATGACGATCCCGGCGGGATGAGCCGCCGCAATGGCGGTAAAACCGCGCAGATCGGCGAGCAGGATGGTGACCTCACGATTGAGGAATTCCTGGCCTGCCACGGCGCGATAGGCCTGGCCCTCGCCGTCCAGTTCCTTCAGGAGGGCTTCGATCTCCGATGCGCCCGCCGCGCTGAGCGGCTTGCCCGTGTCGCGGGCAACGACCTCGCGGATGCGCTGGAGCCCCTGCTGCGCCGGAGTGTATTTCACGCCACGATAGTATGCCGACGGATGTATCGCTTCAAGAGAGGCCGGGTCGCCTACTTGGCGAGCGGGAGCACGACCGGCTTGCGGCTCGCGGCCGAGCGCTCGATCGCGAGCGTGACCTCGAGCGTGTGGCGCGCCTCAGCCGCGGTCGCGAGCACGCAGGGCTTGCCGAGCGCGAGATGGTCGAGCCATGCGCGCGTCTCGTTCGCGATCGGGCCGCGGAAATCTCCGAGCGCCCAGTCGCCCGGCGTACCGCTTTGCAGGAACACCATGTTTACCGAGTGATCGGGCAGGTAGACGTGCGGCACGCCTTTCTCCGAATACATGAGCTGGTCGGTGTGATCGTCGTCGAGGATCATGACGCCCTGGGTGCCGAGCACCTCGACGCGCGCGGCGTGCCCGAGGGCCGGATATTTCTCCGGCAGGGCGTAGCTCACGCCCAGGTTCGCGACCGTGCCGTCCGCGTAGGTCAGGATCGCCCAGCTCACGTCGTCGGCATCGTGACCCGCCTCCTTCAGCACGCCCTTCTGGCCGCGCGCGAAGACCTCGGTGACCCGCGTGCCCTCGAGCAGCCAGTTCAGGAGGTCGACGTAGTAGGTGAGCGCATCCACCACCGGCGTCGCACGCGGATTGCGCTGGAGCATGGCGAAGGCCTGCGAGCGCGAGTTGAAGACGCGCGCGGAGGCGCCGACGATCCGCCCGACACGGCCCTGCAGCACCTGTTCCTTGGCGATCAGGTAGCGGTCTTTGTAGCGGCGGCTGTAGCCGACGCGCAGGTCTGCTTCGGATTTACGCGCCTCCGCGAGGATGCGGTCGGCCTCCTCGAGCGTGAGCGCGATCGGCTTCTCCACGAGCACCGCCTTGCCGCGCTCGAGCGCCTGCATCACGGCTTGAACGTGCTCGCCTTCGCTGCTCGCCACGACCACCGCGCTCACTTCGGGTCGAGAGATGGCGGCGAGGTTGTCGCCCGAGTGGAATTGCGCGCCGACCTCCTTTGCCAGATTCCGCGCCCGGGCCGGGTCTGCATCGGCGATCGCGATGAAATTGACCGCGGGATAGTCCGCCGCGAGGCGCGCGCGCAGGGTGCCGATGCGCCCTGCTCCGACGACGGCGATTCCAAGCGACTTGCGTTCGATCATCTTGCTATTCCGGCTTGATGCCGGCTTCGCGCGCGAGGCGCCCCTTCTTCTCGGATTCCGCCCTGATGTAGGCGCCGAACTCCTCCGGCGAGCCGCTCGCCTTCAGCTCGATGCCCCGCTCGATGAAGCGCTTGTACAGGTCCGGCTCGCCCACCGCGCCGGCTACGGCGCGGTTCAGGCGCACCAGGATTTCGTGGGGCGTTCCGGCCGGCGCGACCAGCCCGTTGAAAGTGATGTCTTCGTAGCCCGCGACGCCCGACTCGTCCACCGTCGGCACCTCGGGCAGGAGCGGCGAGCGCGCAAGGCTCGTGACCGCGAGCGCGCGCACCTTGCCCGCCTTGATCTGGGGAGCGGAGGTGCTCACCTGGTCGAACATCATCGCGACCTGCCCGCCGATCACGTCGATGAGCGCCTGCGAATTGCCCTTATAGGGCACGTGCAGCATCCTGATGCCCGCCTGCCGGTTGAACAGCTCCGCCGCCATGTGGCCGGTCGAGCCGTTGCCCGAAGAGGCGTAGGAGATCTTGCCCGGCTCGGAACGGGCGAGCGATATCAGCTCCTTCACGGAGCGTGCGGCGAGAGTGGGATTGACGACCAGCACCTGCGGGACGAGGCAGGTGAGCGTCACGCCGGCGAAGTCCTTCAGCGGGTCGTAGCCCGGATTGGGCACGATCAGCGGCACGGTGGCGAAGGTGTTCGCGATCGCGAGCAGGGTGTAGCCGTCGGCGGCCGCTTTCGCGACGAACTGCGTGCCGACGAGGCTGGACGCGCCGGGGCGGTTCTCCACGAGCACCGGCTGGCCGAGCGTCTTTCCGATGTGCTCCGCGACGGTGCGCGCCACGATATCGACGTTGCCGCCCGCGGCGAGCGGCACGACGATGCGCACCGCGCGCGCCGGGTAGTCGGCGCCCTGTGCGAAGGCCGTCGTCGAACAGCACGCGGCGAGAACGAGCGCAGGAACCCTACGGAGGCATGACATCGGAAACTCCCGCAAAATCCAGGGCGGGAGAAGTATAGCGGCTCGCGCCGCACGCCGTGAGGGCCGCTAATGCGCGATGCTGCGCGTGGACACCTGCGTTGCGGAAATGTTGAAGGTGGCCCGCAGCGATTCGGCAAGCAGCCGCCGAGCGCGCGCGAGGCGCGACATCACCGTTCCGATCGGCACGTCCGCGATGCGCGCTATGGCCTTGTACGACAGATCTTCCAGCTCGCGCAGGATCAGCACCTCGCGGAACTGCGTGGGCAGAGTGGCGATCGCGGCGTTGAGCGTCCTGCGATCGCAGTTGTGTGCCGCCTGAGCCTCGGGGCCGTCATCGTCGGCGGGGAGGAGCTCGGCAATGCCGTCGTTGAAACCCACCGTATCCGCGGGCCGGTTAGCCTTGAGCCAAGTGAAGCAGGAGTTGCGCACGATGGCGAGGAGCCACGGCTTCGGCTCGCCGCGCAAGCCGTCGAAAAAGCGATACGCCCGCAACAACGCCTCCTGCGCTACGTCCTGGGCGTCGTGGTCGTTGCGCGTCAACCAACGCGCAAGGTTGTACGCGGCGTGGAGATGGGGAAGGATGAGCTGTTCAAAATCACCATGGCGGCCCTGATTCTTCATTGGCGGCTCCGTAAGGAACGCGAATCGCGTTACGCCACAGTGTGATCAAGCGCGCACGGGCGGCAATGGACGGCCAATCCTTTCTTGGTGGAACCTGGGTACCCTCACAAACCCAACAGATTCAACGACCTTTGGGAACGCATCCTCCGCCTGGCGCGACGCTCACTCCTCAACCGGGGACCCACGTCCTGTGATTCTGATAGTCGATCGCTTCCTTCTGCTGCTCGGTGAGCGGGGCGCATCCGGCCACGCCGGTGATCAATAGGAGTGCGAGCAAAAACTTTTTCACGTGAATCTCCATTTCGATAGTTGGGAAATAGCGTTCGGCGCCTCTGAATCGCACCGTAAGCACAATACGAGACTGGGCCCGGTGCAGGTTTATTCCTCGCACGCCAGGCGGCGTTTCCTAGCGACGCCCTCGCAAACCCAACAGAATCAACGACCCTCGGGAATGCCTTCGCCTTGCGCAACGGCGCAGACCCGTTTCACCGGCCACACTGGTCGCAGGGCCGGCCTTGGGCTACGATTGTCTGAACGATGCAAGTGTGGCCGATGAGGGGGGCAATAGGCTTTGAGCATCTCGCCAGCCTGTGTCTGCTATGCAGCGAGCCCATGATCCGTCCGGGCGGTTACGGTTTGGTGTCTTCGAGGTCGACCTTGGAGCCTGCGAACTGACGAAGCGCGGCCTGCGCGTCAGGCTGCAGGAACAACCGTTTCAAGTCTTGGCGATGCTGCTGGAAAGACCTGGGGAGCTGGTGACCCGGGAGGAGTTGCAAAAGAAACTTTGGGGCCAGACGGTCGTCGACTTCGATCACGGCCTCAACAAAGCCGTCAACAAGATTCGCGAAGCGCTGGGGGACTCGGCGGAGAATCCGCGCTTCGTTGAGACCGTTGCGCGACGCGGCTACCGTTTTCTCGCCGACGTCACCCCAATCGACACGGCCGCCGACAGGCGGCCAGACCCCGAAACCGAAGAGCGTGTTCTGCCGCCGCCGCCGCGACCGCACCGGACTCGCGTCTGGATAGGAGTCGGCTTCGCCTTGCTGCTCGCGGCCTCCCTGTCCTGGATTTTCTACTCCCAAAGCCATTCCTCTCCCAAGATCCGTTCGCTGGCTGTCTTGCCGCTGGAAAGCCTATCGGGCGACGCGTCGCAGGATTACTTCGCCGATGGGATGACCGACGCGCTGATCGCGGATCTTGGGCAGATCAGCGCGTTGCGGGTGATCTCCCGCACCTCGGTGATGACATATAAGCGCGTGCGCAGGCCGTTGCCCGAGATCGCGCGCGAGCTCAACGTGCAAGCCGTGGTGGAAGGAACCGTCATGCGTTCCGGCGAACGCGTACGGATCACGGCCCAGTTGATCCAGGTCCCCGAGGAAAAGCACCTCTGGGCGCAGAGCTACGAAGGAGATCTTCAGGACGCGCTCGCGCTGCAGAACAACGTAGCCCGTGCGATCGCCGAACAGATCCGGGTCACTCTGAATCGACGGGAAGAGGTTGCGCTGGAAAATTCGAAGAAAGTGAACCCGGAAGCCTATGACGCCTACCTCAAGGGACGGTACTTCTGGAACAAGCGAACCGGAGAAGGCCTGAGGAAAGCCGTCGACTATTTCGACCGTGCGATCACCACCGACCCGGGCTACGCCAATGCCTACAGCGGCCTGGCCGATTCCTACGCGCTGATGGGAGACTGGGAATACGGCATCTTGTCGCCACGGGATGCTTTTCCCAGAGCCAAGGCGGCCGCGACCAAGGCGCTTGCCCTGGACGCCAACCTAAGCGAGGCCCACACCTCGCTGGCCTTCATCCTGGACCTCTACGATTGGGGCTGGGCATCCGCCGAGAAGGAATACAAGCTCGCGCTAGCGCTCAATCCCGGCTATGCGACGGCCCATCACTGGTACGCCTGGCACCTGATGGTAATGGGACGAAATGGAGAGGGCATCGCTGAATTGAAAAAAGCGGAGAGCCTGGACCCCCTCTCCCTCATCATCAGCGCCGACCTCGCCGACGCATTGTGCATCGCCCGCCGTTATGACGAATCCGTGCAGCAAAGCCAGAAGACCATCGCAATGGATCCGTACTTCGCCGTCGCCCATTATCAACTGGGTCAGGCTCTGGAGCAGAAGCATGAACACGACCAAGCCATCGCGGAATTCCGCAGGGCCATCGAGCTTTCCGGCGGGAATACGACATTCGAATCCAATCTCGCCAATGC
>JBGQKK010000104.1:0-9693 GCA_041499545.1 Gammaproteobacteria bacterium
GTGATTTCCCATGATCGACAAGATCGTCCCTTCCCTCGAAGCCGCGCTCGCCGACGTGCGCGACGGCGCGACCGTCCTCGTCGGCGGCTTCGGCGGCTCGGGCGTTCCCGAGGAGCTGATCGACGCGCTCATCGCGCAAGGCGCAACAGACCTCACCATCGTCAACAACAACGCCGGGAACGGCGAGGTGGGGATCGCCGCGCTCTTCAAGGCCGGGCGCGTGCGCAAGATCATCTGCTCGTATCCGCGCCAGGTCGATTCGCATCATTTCCAGGAAGCCTACCGCTCGGGGAAAGTCGAGCTCGAGCTGGTGCCGCAGGGGACGCTGTCGGAGCGCATGCGCGCCGCGGGCGCAGGGATCGGCGCGTTCTACACGCCGACCGGCTTCGGCACCGATCTCGCGAAGGGCAAGGAAACCCGCGTGATCGACGGCAAGGGCCAAGTGCTCGAATATCCTCTGCACGGCGCCGTGGCGCTGGTGAAGGCCGAGCGCGGGGATCGCTGGGGCAATCTCGTCTACAGGAAGAGCGCACGCAACTACGGGCCGACCATGGCGAGTGCGGCGAAGGTGACGATCGCGCAGGTGTACGAGATCGTCGAGCTCGGCGGGCTCGACCCGGAGCACATCGTCACGCCGGGAATTTTCGTGACGCGCCTGGTGAAGGTACCGCGGAAACAGGGCGGCTATCGCGCTCCCGCAGGCGGCAGCGTGACGCGAGGGATATCGGGCCGGGCGGCGGCGGGGCGATGAGCTACCTAAGACTTACCCGCGACGAGATCGCCAAGCGTATCGCGCTCGACATTCCCGAAGGCTCGTACGTCAACCTGGGCATCGGCATGCCGACGCTGGTCGGCAACCATCTGCCGAAGGACCGCGAAATCTTTCTTCACAGCGAGAACGGCATCCTCGGCATGGGTCCGGCCCCCGCGAAGGGCGAGGAGGACGGGGATCTCATCAACGCCGGCAAGGAGCCGGTGACGCTCCTCACCGGCGGCGCGTTCTTCCACCATACCGATTCGTTCGCGATGATGCGCGGCGGGCACCTCGACATCGCGGTGCTCGGCGCCTTCCAGGTCTCCGTCTCCGGCGACCTCGCCAACTGGCACAGCGGCGGCGACGCGATTCCCGCGGTCGGCGGCGCGATGGACCTCGCCGTCGGCGCGAAGAGCGTCTGGGTGATGATGGAGCACCTCACCAAGGAGGGGCGCTCCAAGATCGTCGAGCGCTGCACCTATCCGCTCACCGGCGTGGGCGTGGTGAAGCGCGTGTATACCGATCTCGCGGTGATCGACATCACGCCGCAGGGACTGGTGGCCGGCCGCCTGGTTCCGGGGCTCGCATTCGAGGAACTTCAGCGGCTTACCGGAGTGCCGCTTTCCCTGTCAGGCACCCGCGCCGCTGCCTGAGCTCGCGGTGGTGGACGAATCGATGACTGACGAACGATTCCAAGGAGACGCCTAATGAAGATCGGGACGGTTGGATCGCTGTTTTCCGGGCTGGCCTTGCTGGCGGGAAGCGCGTATGGGCAGGAGGACTTGCGCCGCTTCAAACTCACGCCCTTCAGCGAGATGACGCCGGCGCAGCGAGCGTATGCCGATGCCGTCATGTCCGGTCCGGTCGCGGCCACGGGCAGTGCGGCCGTCGTGCCGGGTGCAAGCACGATCGGCAGCCCGTTCAATGTGTATCTTCGCAGCCCGGCGCTTGCCGAACGTCTTCGAGAGGTGGGCGAGCAGATCCGGTTCCGGAGCTCGCTGCCGGAGCGCCTGAAAGAATTCGCGATCCTGGTGACGGCGCGCCAGTGGACCGCGCAGTACGAGTGGTACGCGCATCACCGCCTCGCGCTGAAGGCAGGCCTGAACCCGGCTGTCGCCGAAGACCTCGCACAAGGCCGTCGTCCCGTGGGCATGCAGGAGGACGAGGCCATCATCTACGACTTCTCGCACCAGCTGCACACCCAGCACGCCGTCAGCGATGCCACCTTCAAGGCTGCGGTCGACAAGTTCGGTGAACAGGGTGTCGTGGACTTGATAGCCGTCAACGGTTACTACGTGCTGGTCTCGATGATCCTCAACGTAGACCGCGCGCCGATTCCGGGCGGCGGAAAGCCGCCGTTGCCGATTCTGAAGTAGAGGGAGCGATCGACCCCGGCAGAGCTAATCCAGCGGCTCCACCTTCACGATCGACGCGCCGTGGTTGCTGCCGATCCATAGCGTTCCAGGGCTCTTCGAGTCGTCCAGGTAGACGCGCCGGATGTTGGTCGGGCGTGGCAACATGTATTCGGTGTACTGCCCACTCTTGATGTCCAGGCGCGACACGCGGTCGGTCAGCATCGATCCGGTCCAAGCCTCGCCGTTTCGTCCGGCGACGGCGTCGTAGGGCGCGGCCCACGGGGTCGGCACTTTCCACTCGGTGATGCGCTCGGTTCTCGGGTCGAACATGCCGATGGCGTTGCCCTGGTATTCGGCGAACCACAACCGCCCTTCGTGATCGACGCGGCCGCGCCGCGGGCGCGAGTCCGGGGTCGGTGTGAGGTAGACGCTCGTCTGCTTGGTCTTGGCGTCGATCCTGACGATGTTGCCGGCCGCGAAGTCGAGCAGGTAGGCGTTGTTCTGCGCGTCGGAGTGGATCCCGTAGGTGCCTATGCGCTTGCCGGTGCGCGGATCCTTGAACGCGCCCAGGTTCTCCATCTGGTTGGAGGCGAGATCGAGTCGGTAGATGTGGCCGCCGTCGGAGTTCTTGATCCACACCTTGTTGTCGCTGTGCGTGCCCTCGATCGCGATGTGGCCGAGCTGGCCGCCGTCGCTGTCCCATTCCTTGGGCGTCGACCACATCCGGAATTTCTCGGTCTTCCGGTCGAATTTTGCTATCGCGCTCTGGTACATCACGCCGACCCAGGGGTTGTCGTCGCGGTCGATCTCAAGATCGAGCGTACCTTCCGACCATCCCGGCTTGACCACGGGGCTCGGATACTGGGTCACCTTGCCGGTCTTGGGGTCCATCTTGCCGAGGAACATCTGGCCGAAGTCCGAGTACCAGGCATTGCCCTCCCGATCGAGCACCACGTCGTGCGGCTGGATCAAGGGATTGGGCAGGTCGTACTCGGTGATGATCACCCGGGTGGACCGGCCGGTGAGCCGCGGCAGGGTCTTGAGCGGGTACGACCAGGTCTGCTGCTGGCTCAAGTTCACGGTCGCGAGCCATTCCGCGGTCTTCCTGCCGCTGCCGCCGCGCTCGACGTTGCGGGTCGCGGTGCCGGCGAGGCGCTGCGGCTTCAGCGGAGTACTGCCGGGGTAGTAAGCGGCCATCCGCTGAAAGATTTGCATGAAGCCGTCGGCATCGTACGACGACTTCATGATGCGCTCGAGCGTGTGGCAGCTGTTGCAGTTGAGCAGGAAGCGTTTCTGCTCGTCTGTCCCCGGCATGCTCAGCATCCATTCGGCGTTGGTCAGCTGGGCGGAGAGGTTCTTCGCTTTCCTGAGCTTCAGGTCGGCCTTGGCTTCGCCGCCCGCCGCGACGTCCGCAGCCGCGCCGCCTTCGAGCTCGTAGCCCGCGGCGCGCGCCTTCAGCGCGTAATGCCCGGGCTCGAGCCGCGCGGCCGGGAAAGCGAACCGGCCGCGCCCGTCGGTGATGACGCTCACGCTGATGGTCGAGCCGTCTTTCTTCGCGCTGACGACAACCCCTTCCATCGGCCCCTCCTCGGCCGAGCTCACCTGGCCGGCGAGTGCCGCGGTCCCTTGAGCGTGCGCGGCGACGGCGAAGACGGCGCAGCATGCGGCGGTGGCGATGCGGGAAATCAAGGTGGCCATCTGTCCCTCCTCTGCCAGATTCGAGAACGCGCGGCTATTGTCCGCCCGATTTCCACAGCTTCCAAGTCGGTGACGGATGACCGATATAACATACAGAAACCAGGGAGGCTCCGCATATGAGTTCACGTCGCAGCTTCATCGGGAGCGCGCTTGGCGCAGGCCTCGCTCTCGCAACGCAGGGGTGTCAGCAGATGACAGCGCAACCCGCTCGCAAGCGAACAATCGTCGATGCCCAGGTCCACCTGTGGACGGCGGAGACGCCGGACTGGCGGTGGGTCCCGGGCGCAAAGCCGCAGCTTCCCGAGCCCTTCACCATCGAGAAACTGGTGCCGATGATGGACGAGGCCGGCGTGGATCGCGTCGTCGTCGTTCCGCCGTCCTGGCCGGGCGATCGCAACGACTATGCTCTGGAGGCGGCCAGAAGGTACCCGGGTCGGTTTGCCGTCATGGGTCGCATTTCCCTGCGCAACCCGCAAGCGGCTGCCCTGCTTCCGAAGTGGAAGGATCAGCCGGGAATGCTCGGCGTCCGCGTGACCTTCATCGGCGGCGCTGCCGCGTGGCTCTCGGACGGGACTGCGGACTGGTTCTGGCCCGCGGCCGAGAAGTCCGGCCTCCCGGTCATGTTCTTGGCGAGCGAACAGGGCCCGGAGTTCGCCCGTATCGCGGAGCGCCATCCGCGGCTCACGCTCATCGTCGACCACATGGGCCTGTCGAATGACGCGGTAAAGGCCGGCAAGACCGCGACCGTGATTGAGCACACGCTCTCGCTCGCCAAATACCCGAATGTCTCGGTCAAGCTGTCGTCGTCGCCGGCTTATTCGTCTGAGAGCTATCCATACCGCGACATCAATCTGCACATCCGCCGCCTGTTCGATGCCTACGGCCCGCGGCGCTGCTATTGGGGCACCGATCTCACGAACTCACTCGCCAAGGCCACTTACCGTCAGCGCATCGCGCGCTTCACCGAGGAACTCGACTTCCTGTCCGAGGACGACAAGGACTGGGTCATGGGGCGCGCTATCCTGGCACGCTTGAACTGGGCCTGATTTCCTCGCGGGCGCCGGCGGTTGGTTAGTGCGCTCCCGTGATCAAGGCGAGTGTCTTCGATGCACGGAATAACTATCTCGCGCAGTGTGTTCGCCGGTCGGCAGCAGCGGAGAATGCCTTGACCTATAATCCGGCGGCGTTTTCCACCTTAAGTTCAAATCGATAAATCAACGGAGGTCAGATGAATCTTTCAAGAATCTCGGCGGCAGGTATTTTCGTCTCGCTGGTCGTCCTCGGATCGGGCATGACATCCGCCGTTCAGGCCCAGCAGGCCAACATGACGTTCTTCGTGACGAGTACCGGCAAAGGCAACGGTGCCGATCTCGGCGGAGTGGAGGGCGCGGATACGCATTGCGCGGCGCTCGCCAAGGCAGCGGGTGCGAAGGCGACGAACTGGCACGCCTACCTGAGCACGACCTTGCCCGGAGGCGACGCGGGCGTGGACGCGCGCAGCCGCATCGGCAAGGGTCCCTGGCGGAACGCCAAGGGCGTGGTGGTGGCCAAGAGCGTGGCCGACCTGCATTCCGGAAAGAACAAGATCAACAAGCAGACGGCTTTGACCGAGAAGGGCGAGATGATCAAGGGCCGCGGCGATACGCCGAACGAGCACGACATCCTGACGGGCTCGGACCCGGCCGGGAATTTCTCGACGGCGGGCGGGGACACCACCTGCGGCAACTGGACCAAGAGCGCCGAGGGCTCGGCGATCGTCGGCCATCATGACCTGCAGGGATTGAAGGACACGCGACACATGAAGTCCTGGAACTCTTCGCACGGCTCGCGCGGCTGCAGCCAGGACCAGCTGAAGGCGTCGGGCGGCGCCGGCCTGTTCTATTGCTTCGCCGCGAACTGACGGAAGGCCGGACAACTCCGGTGCAAACCCCTCTTCGGAGGGGTTTCTTTTTGTGGGTTGAGAATGATCCGCAAGTCCGGGTTCGAGCCCTGGTCGGGGAGGCCAGCGCTAGTTGTGATATCGTCACTTTGAGAAGCTGAGTCTGAATCCAAATCAGCCCTTAGCAAAGTCTCACCTTCAGCTGTCACATAGTCACGCCTTCTAATCGAGGCGCAATAGCGGCGATCGGTGTTATCGCAACCGGTTATCCACGAATCAGATTCTTACAAAGGAGAACGTTATGGCGGAATCTTGGAAAGTCACCGGCACGTATTTCGAAGCTTGCAATTGTGCCGCCGCCTGCCCCTGCGTTTTTCTGAGCGCGCCGACCGAGGGCAACTGCACGGTGGTCATCGCATGGCACATCGACAAAGGCAATTTTGACAAGGTGCCGCTCGACGGATTGAACGTGGCGTTGATGGCGCACTCACCCGGGCACATGATGCAGACAAAGTGGAAGGTCGCGCTGTACCTGGATGGTCGCGCGAGCGCCGAGCAGCAGAAGGCGATGGGCGGCATCTTCTCCGGACAGGCGGGCGGCCATCTCGCCGCGCTGGGGCCGCTTATCGGCGAAGTGCTGGGCGTGAAGCCCGTGGCGATCGAGTATTCGGAAAATGGCAAGCAGCGCAGTCTGCGCATCCCGAAAATCGCCGAAATTGAAATCGAGGCGCTGCAAGGCCAGGGAGGCGAGCTCGTGACCGTAAGCAACCATCCGTTTACCCCGGTGCCCGGCCGCCCTGCGGTGGTGTCGACCTCGAAGCGCATGAAGTACAGCGATCACGGCATGTCCCTCGATATCAGCGGCAAGAACGGCTTTTATTCTCCCTTCGCTTATCAGTCCTAGCGGCGAGGCGGCGGACTCGCGCCGAAGCCAGTTCGCGGTCGGCGGCGCCGCCGCCGTCCTCCTTTGCGTTTCCTGGGCCTATGTCATCTACATGGCGTGGGGAATGGAAAACATGGCCGCGGTCGCCGATTCCCTGCTGATGCCTGCCATGACCGGGTGGGACGGAAGCGATCTCTTGCTCGTCTTTTTCATGTGGGCGGTCATGATGATCGCGATGATGCTGCCCTCGGCAATGCCGCTCCTGCTGCTGGTGACGAAAATCAATCATGGGCGCTTCGCCCGGAACCGGGCGCTGCTGGAAACCGGCATTTTCGCGCTTGGCTATCTGGCCATGTGGACCGGATTCAGCGCGCTCGCGGCGCTCGCGCAATGGGGCCTGCTCGAGGCGCGGCTCGTCTCGCCCATGATGGAGAGCGCCAGTCCATGGTTGAGCGCGGCCCTCCTCGCCGCGGCGGGCGCGTATGAATTCACGCTGCTCAAGAATGCCTGCCTCGCCCGCTGCCAATCGCCACTGGGCTACCTCATGACCGGGTGGCGCGAAGGGTTTTCAGGTGCGTTCGCGATGGGGCTGCGCCACGGCGCGTATTGCACCGGCTGCTGCTGGCTGCTAATGGCGCTGCTATTCGTATTCGGCGTAATGAACTTGGTATGGATCGCCGCGCTCGCCCTTTTAGTGCTGCTAGAGAAACTTCTGCGCCGGCCGGCCTGGTTCGCGCGGGCGGCCGGAGCCACGCTGCTCGCATGGGGCGCGCTCCTCGCCCTGCAGGCGGGCGCCCTTCCATGAAGTGTTGTGATTTGCTGGCGATTCGGTAGTCGGTGAAACGGCTGCTTCTCGGCCGGTTGTCGCCATCACGCGAGCGGCACAGCCCATTCCCAGAAGTGCCCAGTTTTGCCCTACGGGGAGCCGGCTGGGGCTCGAACCGTTACGCCTTAGTACGTGTTCCGGAACCCGTGACAAAACTAGTCCGGTCAATTATTGTTGCACCGGCTAGCAAGCCTCGACTATTGCGCCGAGGCACCTGTCATGTCCGAAACCGCAACGAAAACGAAATCTTCCGACCCCCGCGTCGCCGCGGCGATCGCGCATTGGGCGCCGCGCTTCGTCTCGAACGGCGTGCTGCTCGCCGATTTCGAGGAGGTCACGGCCGGGATCGAGCGCTGGGAGGACTGGTGCGCCGCGTGGTGTGAGCGCGCCAAGGTGCACGAGGCGCTGGGGCGCGAGGCCTTGAAGGAGGGCTATAAGCTCACCGCAGGCGAGCACCTAGTGCGCGCCGCCATGTACTACCACTTTGCGAAGTTCGTGTTCGTCCATGACCCGAAACAGATGCGCGACGCGCATATGCGCTCGGTCGAGTGCTACACGGATGCGCTGCCGCACATGCGACCCGCCGGCGAGCGCGTCGCGATTCCCTTCGAGGGCAAGACGCTGTACGCCGTGCTGCGCAGGCCCATCAGGGCTGCGGGACGGGCGCCGATCCTCATCATGGCGCCGGGCCTGGACTCGACCAAGGAGGAGCTGCACGCTTACGAGGAGCCGTTTCTCGCGCGCGGCATGGCGATCCTCGCGATCGACGGCCCGGGGCAGGGCGAGGCCGAGTACGCAATCCCGATCGCTGGCGACTACGAGCGCGCCGCGCGGGCCGTATGCGACTGGATCGAAAAGCGGGCCGATCTCGATGCGGCGAAGATCGCCATGTGGGGCGTGAGCCTGGGCGGCTACTACGCGCCGCGCGCCACCGCCTATGAGAAACGCATCAAGGCCTGCATCGCGCTCTCGGGTCCCTTCGAGTGGAAGGAAATCTGGGCGGGGCTGCCGGTGCTGACGCGCGAGGCCTTCCGGGTGCGCAGCCATTGTGCAAGCGAGGCCGAGGCCCTCAAGAACGCCGCGACGCTCTCGATGCGGGACGCCGCCCCGAAAATCGCCTGCCCGATCTTCATCGTCACCGGGCGCCAGGACCGGCTCGTTCCCGCCTCCCACGCCGAGCGGCTGGCGCAAAGCGTCTCCGGTCCGGTAGAGTTGCTCATCGTCGAGGACGGCGGGCACAACGCCAACAACCGTCCCTACCGCTACCGGAGCCGGACGGCCGACTGGCTCGCCGGGCAGCTCGGGCTGCCCAGGATCTGACGGCCGAACAGAGGAGATAGACCATGCTGAAACGCGTTTGCTGGACTCTGCTCGCCGCGGCGGCAGCCGCATCGGGCTTTGCCGCGGCCCAGACTTTTCCGAGCAGGACCGTGCACCTGGTATCGGGCGTCACGCCGGGGAGCGCCTCCGACACGATGGCGCGCATTCTCGCCGAAAAGCTGACGGCGAGCCTCGGCCAGCAGGTCATCGTCGAGAATTGGCTCGGCGCGGGAGGGCTGGTCGGCGCGTCCCGGGTCGCCAAGTCGGAGCCCGACGGCCACACCATCATGGTCTATGCGTCGGCGTTCACCGTCTCACCGCTGCTCACTCCGGGAGTGCTCGATCCCAAGGACCTCACGCCCGTGGCGACGATCGCGACCATCCCCACGGTCCTGGTGGTCAAGGCCGACAGGGGCTTCAAGACCGTGGCCGATCTCGTCGCCGCCGCCAAGGCGAAACCGGGCGCGATCGTAGCGACCTCCGCGGGCATCGGAAGCGCCACCCACATGAATCTCGAGCGCTTCCGCATCTCCGCGGGAATCGAAGTGCTGCACGTGCCGCTGAAGGGCGCGCCCGAAGCGCTCACCGAAGTGCTGACCGGCCGCGCGGATTTCTATTTCGCGCTCCCGTTCCAGGCGCGCGCCCAGGCCGGCAAGGTGCTCGCCCTCGCGGTCGGCTCGTCCAAGAGAAGCGCGCTCTTCCCGGACGTTCCCACGACGGTCGAGGCGGGATATCCGAACTCGGACTACAACTTCTGGGTCGGGGCGCTGATTCCTTCGAAGACGCCGCGCGAGATCGTCCAGCGTCTGCACCGCGAATTCAACGCCGCGGTGAACGCGCCCGAAGTGCGCGAGCGCATCGTCAAGACCGGAGCGGATCCTCTGACGCTCACGATCCCGGAATTCGAGGCGATGATCCAAGGGGAGTTCGAGGCGAACGCGAAGCTCATCAAGGCCGCCAATATCAAGGCTGAATGAA
>JBGQKK010000105.1:0-9624 GCA_041499545.1 Gammaproteobacteria bacterium
CCGCTTCTCTCAATGCGCCGATCGAGGAAACCCGGTTCGGCGTCTTCCGGATGTAAGGGAAGCCGATGTCCATACACCGCGCATCCATAGAATGGAAGAGGAACGGTCAGCCCTTCGACCTGGACAAATACAGCCGCGCCCATCGCATCGAGTTCGAGCCTCCCGTCGGCCTGGACGGCAATGCGGCGAAGGCGAACCTTCCTCCGGCCGCGCCGCACTCGCCGGGGGCCGATCCGGAGGAACTGTTCGTCGCTTCGGTCTCGGCCTGCCACATGCTCTGGTTCCTCAGCCTGGCGTCGGGCAGAAAGCTGACCGTCGACCGGTACACAGATGAGGCCGAAGGCGTGCTCGAGAAGAACGCCGAGGGCCGCATGGCGGTGACGCGCGTCACCCTGCGGCCCGCCGTCGAATTCGACGCGCCGCCCTCGTCGGAAGTCCTGGCCGAGCTGCACCGCAAGGCGCACGAGAAATGCTTCATCGCCAATTCGGTAAAGAGCGAGATCGTCATCGAGCCGCGCTAGCGGCCGCTTCAGGGAGCACGATGCGCATGCCCTACGGAACCATCGAAATCCACGCGGAACACGGCGTCGCCGTGCTTTGGCTCAACCGGCCCGAAGTCCGCAACGCTTTCAACGAGACCATGATCGCCGAGCTCACCGCGGCCTTCGCCGAGCTCGAGGCCGATCCTGCGGTGCGCGCCGTGGTGCTCGCGGGGCACGGCAAGGTGTTTTGCGCCGGGGCCGATCTGAACTGGATGAAGCGGATGGGCGAGATGGACTTCGAGGAGAACCGCAAGGACGCCGTGGCCTTCGGCGCCATGCTCAACCGGCTCCATACGCTGAATAAGCCGACGATTGCGCGCGTGCACGGTGCCGCCTTCGCCGGTGGTATGGGTCTCATCGCCGCCTGCGACATCGCCGCGGCGTCCACCGAAACGGAGTTCGCGGTGTCCGAAGTGAGGCTGGGCCTCACGCCGGCCACCATCAGCCCCTACGTCATCGCGGCCATGGGCGAGCGCGCCGCGCGCCGGTATTTCCTCACCGCCGAGCGCTTCACCGCGGCCGAGGCCTATCGCATCGGCTTCATCCAGGAGATCGCGCAGCCCGATGAGCTCGACGCAACCGTGAATGCAATCCTGGGAGAAATCGTCCAGGGCGCGCCCGGGGCCCACGCGGTGACCAAGGAGCTGATCCGCGCGGTCGCCAAGCGGCCGCTCAGCCCCGAGCTGATGGCCGACATGGCCGTTCGAATCGCGAGCGCCCGGGCGTCCGACGAGGGCAGGGAGGGCGTGCGCTCCTTCCTGGAAAAGCGTGCGCCCGCCTGGCTCAAGGCGGCCAAGCAGGCCGCCCGCCCGAAGAGGAAGAAGAGGTAGGACGGGCGCTTGTTCGACAAGATCCTCATCGCCAACCGCGGCGAGATCGCCTGCCGCGTTGCGCGAACTGCGAGGCGCATGGGTATTTCCACCGTCGCGGTGTATTCGGACGCCGATGCGCGCTCGCGCCACGTCGCGCTCGCCGACGAGGCGTTCCGTATCGGCGCGGCGGCGGCGGCGGACAGCTATCTCCGCGCGGACCGCATCATCGAGGCCGCAAGTCGCTCGGGCGCGCAGGCGATTCACCCGGGGTACGGGTTCCTGTCCGAGAACGCCGATTTCGCGGAGGCCTGCGGGCGGGCCGGCCTTGCGTTCATCGGCCCCCCGCCCGCGGCGATTCGCGCGATGGGGGACAAGTCCTCGGCGAAGACCGCCATGGAGAGAGCCGGCGTGCCGATCGTACCCGGGTACCACGGGGAGAATCAGTCGGCCGAATTCCTGGAGTCGGAGGCGGGGCGCATCGGCTATCCGGTGCTGATCAAGGCCTCCGCCGGCGGCGGCGGCAAGGGCATGCGGGCGGTCGATGCGTCCGGGAATTTCGGCGCGGCGCTCGCCGCCTGCCGGCGCGAGGCGAAATCGGCCTTCGGCGACGACCGCGTGCTCCTCGAAAAGTATCTCGAGCGCCCGCGCCACATCGAGATCCAAGTATTCGCCGACCGGCACGGCGAATGCATCCACCTCTTCGAGCGCGACTGCTCGGTGCAGCGCCGCCACCAGAAGGTGATCGAGGAGGCGCCCGCGCCCGGCATGACGGAGGGCCGCCGCCGCGAGATGGGCGAGGCGGCGGTGGCGGCGGCCAAGGCCGTCGGCTATGTCGGGGCCGGCACAGTGGAGTTCATCGTCGATCGTGCAGGGACGTTCTATTTCATGGAGATGAACACGCGCCTTCAGGTCGAGCACCCGGTCACGGAGATGATCACCGGCCTCGATCTCGTCGAATGGCAGCTGCGCGTCGCCGCAGGCGAGCCCCTCCCGAAGAAGCAGGAGGACCTGCGCATCGACGGCCATGCGATCGAGGCGCGCATCTACGCCGAGGACCCGGCCCGGGATTTTCTTCCCGCCACTGGGAAAATCCTTCATCTCGAGCCGCCGGCCGAATCCCTGCAGGTCCGCGTCGATACGGGCGTGCGCGCCGGCGACCTGGTGACGCCCCACTACGACGCCATGATCGCAAAGCTCATCGTCCATGGTCCCGACCGCGCCGCGGCGCTCGGCCGCCTCGCCGCGGCGCTCGGGGAATTCGAAGTGGCGGGGCCGGTGACAAACGTCGATTTCCTGAGACGGCTCGCGGGCTGCCGGGCCTTCGCTCAAGCCGAGCTCGATACCGGCCTGATCGAGCGCCACCGAGACGAGCTGCTCGCGGCGCCCGGGCCGCCGGGAGAATCCGCGCTGGCGCTCGCCGCGCTGTCGGTGCAACTGGCGCGCGGCGGCGAACGTCCCTCGCCCTGGGGTCTCGCAGACGGCTGGCGCCTGGGCCGGCGCGAGCCGAGCGCGCTCGCTTTCGGCGACAGTATGGGCACGTACGCCGTGACCCTTCATTCACTCGGCGCCGCCTACGAGCTGGAAGTAGCGGGCAGGCGCCTCCCGCTCGAGGGCAAGCGCGAGGCGAACGGAAAGTTGACGGCCAAGCTCGACGGTGCGAGCCTCGCCGGACGCGTGGTGCGCGCGGGCGACCGGCTCGAGGTGTTCCTGCCCGGCGAACATCGCGTTTTCGAATTGCGCGATCCGCTCGCCCATGACTTCGAGACCGAAAGCCGCAGCGGCGAGCTGGTGGCGCCGCTTCCGGGCAAGATCGCCGCCGTGCTCGTCGTCCCGGGCGCCCGGGTGGAGAAAGGCGCGCCGCTCCTAATCCTCGAGGCCATGAAGATGGAGCACACGATTGCGGCTCCCGCGCGCGGTGTCGTCGCCGCGGTCCATTGTCGGCCCGGCGATCAGGTGGTCGAAGGCGCCGACTTGATCGATTTCGAAGCGGAGGCCCCATGAGTTTGCCGCGCAAGGTCCGTATCGTCGATGTCGCCCCGCGCGACGGCCTGCAAAACGAGCCGAAGAGCGTTCCCGCTTCGGTGAAAATCGAGCTGATCGAACGGCTCCAGGACGCCGGGCTCGCGGCGATCGAGGCCACCGCTTTCGTGTCGCCCAAGTGGGTGCCGCAGATGGCCGACCACGCCGAGGTGATGGCCGGAATCCGCAAGCGGCCCGGCGTCGCCTATCCGGTGCTCGTTCCCAACATGAAGGGCTTCGAGGCCGCACGGGCCGCGGGCGTGGAGGAGATCGCCGTGTTCGGCGCCGCGACCGAAACCTTCAGCCGAAAGAACATCAACTGCTCGATCGGCGAGAGCCTCGAGCGCTTCGCGCCTGTGGTCGAGGCGGCGAAGGCCGGGGGGATGCGCGTACGCGGCTACATCTCCTGCGTGGCGGGCTGCCCCTACGAGGGCGAGGTCGCCCCTCGCGCCGTCGCGGATCTGGCGGGCAAGCTCTACCGCATGGGCTGCTACGAAGTGTCCCTGGGTGACACCATAGGCGTGGGCACGCCGAAAAAGATCCGCGCCGTGATCGAAGCAGTCGCGAAGAAGGTTCCGATCGCCAAGATCGGGGGGCACTACCACGACACCTACGGCCAGGCACTCGCGAACGTCTACGCCTCGCTCGAGCTGGGCGTAAAGACTTTCGACAGCTCGGTCGCTGGCCTGGGCGGATGCCCCTACGCCAAAGGCGCGACCGGCAACGTCGCCACCGAGGACGTGATCTACATGCTGGACGGCCTGGGCATCGAGACCGGCGTCGATCTCGAGAAGCTTTTCCGCGCCGGTGAATTCATCTGCCGCGCGCTCGGGCGCGAGCCGGCCTCGAGGGTGGCGCGGGCGCTCGCCGCGAAACTGAATTCATGAGCGCGAACGCGGTTTCGCAGCCCGGAGAAATCGCCTCGCCCTGCATCAACGTGTGCAAGATGAATCCCGATACGGCCTTGTGTGAGGGCTGCTGGCGCACGCTCGACGAGATCGCCGCCTGGTCGGGCATGAGCGGGGAAGACAAGCGCGCGGTCCTCGCGCGCCTTGCGGCGAGGCGGGCGCGGCCGTGAATCTGCCGCAAGGCATCCAGCTCATCGAGCGCGGCTGGCTCTCGGCCAACAGCGTCGTGCTGCACGCGCGAGCCGCGGCAACGGTCGTCGATTCGGGGTACGGCGCTCACGCGGCGCAGACCGTGGCCCTGCTCGAGCACGCGCTGGAGGGAAAATCTCTCGAACATCTCGTCAATACCCACTGCCACTCCGACCACATGGGCGGCAACGCCGCCATCCAGAAGAAGTTTTCCTGCAGGACGAGTATTCCGGCGGGCGAGGCGCCGCTCATCGACCGCTGGGACGAGCGCGAGCTGATCCTTTCGGACGCCGACCAGCGCGCCGAGCGCTTCGCCTACGACGACACCTTCGCAGACGGCGATACGCTCGAAATGGGGGGATACGGATGGCAGGTCCTGGCCGCGCCAGGCCACGATACCCACGCCGTGATGTTCCATTCGCCCGAGACGCGCGTGCTCATTTCGGGCGACGCGCTGTGGGAAAACGGCTTCGGCGCGGTGTTCGCCCAGCTGTTCGGCCGCGATACGGCTCTCGCAGAGACGCGCCAGACCCTCGAGCGCATCGCCGGACTCGGTGCAAAGATCGTGATTCCCGGGCACGGCCGGCCGTTCGGCGAGGCCGGCGCCGCGCTCGAGCGAGCCTTCTCACGCCTGGGAGCATTCGAGCAAGACCTCACGCGGCTCGCCCGGCACTGCGTCAAGGTGCTGTTTACCTTTTCGCTGCTCGAGAAGCGCTCCATGCCGCTCGCCGAGCTGCCCGGCTACGTCGAGCGCGTCGCCATCCTCGCTGAAATCAACCGCGCCTACCTGAAGATGAGGCCCGCCGCGTTCGCAGAGTGGCTGGTGACCGATCTCGAGCGCGCCGGGGCGCTCGAGCGCCGCGAGGGACGGGTACTGGCGAGGGGAAACTAGAGCCCGGAGGGCCCGAGCCTGCTATCTCCCATTGATCGCCTCCATGCGAGCATCAGGAGAACGACCAGACAGCTCAACGCGGAGACGAGGTGCTTCAGCGTATGGCCGCTGAAGAGTTGCAAAGTCAATCCGAACACCTCGCGGTCGTACACCTCCACGATCTTGGCGAGTCCGTAGAGCGCAAGGGCGGCCAGCAGGAGCCATTGGCGCGTATAGCGGGATCGGAACAGGATCATCACGGCGGGGATGGTCAGCAGCGAGATCGACTGGATCCAAATATAGAATCGCAGGTCGCCGGACCAGCGCCAATAAAGCACGCTGAACAAGCCCGCCAATACGGCGGGCAGCAGCAGGACCCTGCCGAGACGCCCGCTCAGGTACTCGCCCAGGATCGCCGCCCACAGCCCCGTGAACGCGACGGTCATGGGCAGCCTGTCCCAGACCAGTGTCCCGTCGTTCGGGTTCGCGTGATAGTAGGCGGAGCCGGCGCTGACCATCGCCACCCCGAGAAAGAAGGTCAGCCACGCGGTTCGAAGGCTCAACGCTCGATGCGCGAGGCAGAAGACCACGCCTGCAAGGCCGACCACCAAAAACGCGAGATTGGAGCTCACATCGAGGAAATTCGGCACTCCGAGAATGGCTCTCTGGTCGGCGAACCCGTGATAGGTCGCCCTCTGGATTATCGGGTCCAGCGAGAGCATGAAGGCCAATGAACCCAGGACGAAGGCGGACAACAGGATATGCCGCCACGCCTCCTTCGACGGAAGAAGGGCGTTTGCTTGTCCGGGTACCTGCATGTCCACACCCCTACCTTCGTGAAGCGGCCTTCTTTTTCGCCACGCATTCCACATAGCCGCGAACGAAGTCGTCGCGCAGCGCGACGAACTCCGCGTGGGTCTGGAACGCGCGATTCTCGGGCTCCTGATTCATGAAGTAGATGGTCACGATGACCAAGTCCTCGTCCGAGAGTATCTGGGTGATCCCCAGCGTGCTCCCGCCCAATTCCTTCTTGGTGAGCGTCTGCCCTGTGAAACCGCGACCGGAAAAGTCCGTCAGGACCGTATTGTCGTCCGCGCTCGCGAGCGCGGCGAAATTCCAGGTGACGATGCGCTTGTCCTCCTCGTACCTCGCGGGGTCGGAGCGCTCCGCCTTGAGATTCGCAAACCAGTACGTCCTGGGGTAGGAGTAAATCACCCGGTACCCGTCCACCACGGAGACACGCTCGGTCTTCTCACCGAATCCGACTTCCCGCCACGGCACGGCCGCCGGTGGACGCCGGTCGAGCGCCACCCCGCGCACCCCTCCGGCGAAGCCGTCGCAGTGAACGTACGCGTGCATCGTCGCGGCCTCGGTGACCTGCTTGGGGGATGCCGCCTGGTCCGCCGAGGAAGCGCCATGCGCAACGACGGATGCCAACAGGAGAACACCGGGAGCGTACGAGCTCATGACAGGCAGCCGTGATCCGCGCGCGTCCGCGTTGAGCGATTGGTTAGGGGCCAGTTCTTTTGCCATGCTCCGTTGCCTTGAAATCCGGGATGACTGGCGATTCGCCAAGCGGCGCGCTGCACGCGTCGTAGCCGTAAACCCAGCCGGGATCCGCATCGTTTCGCAGCCAGGTATTGGCGCCGGATGTGGCCTGAATGGTGGAGGCGCGCGGCTTGCGCGTCGCTTCGTAGAGCTTGAACGCCTGCTCCAGGCCGTCACCGTCGGTCCGTTCCAGGCAGCGCGCGAGGACGACCGCATCCTCCAGCGCGGAAGCCGCGCCCTGTGCCATGTAAGGCGTCATTGGATGGCAAGCGTCGCCGAGGAGCACGACGCGGCCCTCGGACCAGCGCTGCAGGGGATCGCGCTCGAGCAGCGCCCACTTGAACACGTCCGGGCAGGCGTTCAGCACGGCGCGCACCTCGGCATGAAATCCCGAGTAGGCCTTGCGCAGCTCCTCAAGATCGCCCTTCGCGGACCAGGATTCCGGCGTCATCCACTCCGCGCCTTCCGGCACGCTGGTGACGAAGTAGATCTGATCGCGAGACGCGGTCACGTAGTAGATCACCACATGGCGGTCCGGTCCCCACCATTTCGTGTGCAGAGGGCTGACGCGGGTCGCGCCCAGGCGCGCGGCCGGGAAGATGGAGCGATACGCGACGCGCCCGGTGAAGCGCGGCTTCTCCGGTCCGAGGAGGGTTTCTCTCACCACTGAATGCACGCCGTCGGCGCCGATCACGGCGTCCGCGCGTACGTGGGAGCCGTCGGAAAAAGTAAGCGTGACCTCGTGCGCATTCCGGTCGAGCCCCACGAGTTTCATGTCGAAGTGGACGATCTCCGCCGGCACCGTGGACTCGATCGCGGCGTGAAGCTCGGCGCGCTGGAGATACAGAAAGGGCGCGCCGAACTTCTTTTCCACCTCCTCGCCCAGCTTAAGTTCGCTGGTGATTTCGCCGGTATCCCACTCGCGGCTCAACCTCAGCTCCGATCGGTATGCGACCCGCTTCAGCCGCTCCTCGACGCCCAGCCGCCGCAGGACCTTTACCGCGTTGGGTGTTGTCTGGATGCCGGCGCCGACGCGTTCGAAACGGCGGGCCTGCTCGTAGACCTGCACCTCATGGCCCGCGCGCTTCAACAAGGCCGCGACGGCCAGGCCGCCGATGCCGGCGCCGACGATCGCGATGGAGGGTCGCTTGCTCATTCCGGCTCGATCCTGGCCGCCTCGAAGACCTTGCGCCATTTGGGAATCTCATTCCGGATGAAAGCTGCAAATTCCTCGGGCGTGCTCGGCGTGACATCCACCGTGCTGAAGCGTTCGCGTATCTCCGACTGACCGAGCACCTTGTTGATATCGTTCGAAAGGCGCTGGACGATAGCGGCGGGCGTGTTGGCGGGCGCGAGGATGCCGAACCAGAGCGTCGCGTCGTACCCAGGGAGCCCCGCTTCCTGCATGGTGGGAAGGTCGGGGGCGGCCGCGCTGCGGCGCGCGCTCGTCACGGCGAGCACGCGCACCTTGCCGGCCCGTGCCTCGGTGAGCCCTCCGGATCCGAACATCATGTCGATGTGCCCGGCTATGACGTCGGCCATCGCGGGGCTCGCGCTCTTGTACGGAACGTGCTGCATGTCTACGCCCGCGAGCGCCTTGAACAGCTCGCCGGCGAGATGATTCGACGAGCCGTTGCCGCCGGAGCCAAACGTCAGTTTGCCCGGGCGCGATTTCGCCAGTGCGATCAACTCCTTGACGGACTTGACGGGAATCAAAGGATGAACGACCAGATAGAGCGGCGTGGTGAAGCACAGCGCGACGGGCGCGAAGTCCTTGACGGGATCGTAGGGAAGGTTCTTATACGCGCTCACGTTGATGGCAAGACTCGTCACGCTGGTGAAGATCAGCGTGTAGCCGTCGGGGGGCGACTTGGCTACGGCCTGCATCGCGATGATCGTGGCCGCGCCCGGCCGGTTCTCGACGATCACTTGCTGTCCGAGCAACGGCGTGAGACCTGCTGCAACCGCCCGCGGCAGCAGGTCGCCGGGCCCACCCGGCACGAAGGGAGAAACGATCTTCACTACCTTGCTCGGGTAGCTTTGAGCATGCGCGAGCGTCACTGCCGCGATTGCGGCGGCGATAGTGATGACGATGCCGACCAAATCGCGGAATTGAGCTCGTAGCTCAGGCGCCACGCCGCGCGCTCCAGGTACCATCGATTCCGTCTGCGCTCCTGGCCGTCCCGCCGGCAGAGTTGCCCGTGACGCGTCCAGTCAGCCGGACCGGCTCCTGATCGGCGACGCCGGCCGGCAGCAGTAGCTGCAACTCGTCGCCGTGCAGCTTGGCTTCGTCCAACTTCACGGCCGCTCGACCGGACGGGCTGACCGACCCGGACACGAATTGGTAACGCTGCTTGAGGGAAAGCCGCATGCGGCGCGTCTCGCCGTTCGCAGTCACGTCCAGGGCCCACTCGCCGTCGAGCCGCGCCGGAACGGTCCAGAGATAGACCTGGCTTTCCTTGCGCGCACCGACTTTCTTGTCCGGAGCCGGGATCGTCTCCTCGGCGTCGGGGCGCCAGTCGCCCATGCCGTAGTCGTGTGAGACGACGCGCGCACCGGCCTTCAGCTCCGCCAGTATCTTGGGGCGCAGGGCGAGGTTCACGTCGGGCAGGAGGTAGAGCGTCAGGACGTCCGCTTCGTGGAAATCCGTCTTGAACAGATCTCGCTGGAAGAATTTCACGCGGTCGGCGACGCCGGCCCGGGCCGCCGCTTCGTTCGATCGCTTCACCAGCAAG
>JBGQKK010000106.1:0-9529 GCA_041499545.1 Gammaproteobacteria bacterium
AACGCCACGCCGTATGCGGGCAAGAGCTCGGCGTAGGCACGGCGCTGCGCGTTCGTGATGCGCCCCTGGCGCAACACGTAACTGCGGATCGGGCGCCCTTCCGGCAAGAAGGAGGTGTTACGCGGCCTTCGGCGAGATGAGGCCCGCAGCCGGCGAGCTGGGGCTGGCGGAGTAGAGCTTCTTCGGCATGCGTCCGGCGAGAAAGGCCTCGCGACCGGCCTCGACCGCCTTCTTCATCGCCTGCGCCATGAGGATCGGGTTCTGCGCCTTGGCGACCGCGGTGTTCATGAGCACGGCGTCGCAGCCGAGCTCCATGGCGACGGCGGCGTCGGAGGCCGTGCCCACGCCCGCGTCCACGACGACGGGCACTTTCGCGTGCTCGATGATGAGCTGCAGATTCCAGGGATTGAGAATGCCCATGCCCGAGCCGATGAGCGAGGCGAGGGGCATGACGGCGACGCAGCCGATGTCCTCGAGCTGCTTGGCGACGATCGGATCGTCGCTGGTATAGACCATGACCTTGAACCCGTCGCGCACGAGCGTCTCGGCGGCCTTGAGCGTCTCCATCACGTTCGGATAGAGCGTGTTCGGATCGCCAAGCACCTCGAGCTTGACCAGGTCATGACCGTCGAGCAGCTCGCGCGCGAGCCGCAGGGTGCGGACCGCGTCCTCCGAGTTGTAGCAGCCGGCCGTGTTGGGGAGAATCGTGTATTTCGCCGGCGGCAGCGCATCGAGCAAGGACGGCTCGTTCGCGTTCTGGCCGATGTTGGTGCGGCGGATGGCGACGGTCACGATCTCGGCGCCGCTCGCCTCCACGGCGCGCCTCGTTTCGTCGAAGTCGCGGTACTTGCCCGTACCGATCAACAGGCGCGACCGATAGCTGCGTCCAGCGATCACCAGCGGATCGGTGGTTTGTTCGGGGAGACGGGTGGGAGCGTTCATCAGCCGCCTCCGACGGCAACGACGATCTCCAGTGCGTCGCCTTCGGCGAGGCGGGTGCTCGGGTACAGGCTGCGCGGGACGATCTCGCCGTTCTTTTCCACGGCGACGCGCTTCCCGGAGAGCGCCAAGGCTTCGAGCAGCCGCGCCACGTTCGCGCCGGGCTCGACACGCTGGACCTGACCGTTTACGGAGAGCTGGATCACTTTGAAACGTCAAACATGCGAGGGTAAAATCATCTTACCATGCGGGTGTAGTTCAATGGTAGAACGAAAGCTTCCCAAGCTTAAGACGAGGGTTCGATTCCCTTCACCCGCTCCATTTCAACGCCATGCCCGCATCCTTCGACGGTAAGCTGGTCGTCGCTATCTCTTCCCGGGCGCTGTTCGATCTGGAGGAGTCGAATCGCGTTTTCGAAGAGCAGGGCGTGCAGGCCTATTACCGATATCAGCTGGAGCACGAAAATGAGATTCTCGCCCCGGGCATCGCGTTCGCGCTGGTGAGAAAGCTGCTGCGGCTCAACACGCTCGCGCCGGCTCAGCCGCGGGTCGAGGTGATCCTGCTGTCGCGCAATACCGCCGACACGGGGATGCGGATCATGAACGCGATCGAGCACTACCAGCTCGACATCACGCGCGCGGCGTTCACGGGCGGGGAGAACACCTATCCCTACGTGCCGGCGTTCGACGCCCACCTTTTTCTTTCCGCGAACCCGGTGGACGTGCGCAAGGCGCTCGACGCGGGTCACGCGGCGGCGACCATCCTGCCGTCCAATGTCGGACAGAATCTCGAGGTGACCGAGGGCCTGCGCATCGCCTTCGACGGGGACGCCGTGCTCTTCTCCGACGAGGCCGAGCGCGTCTACAAGCGCGAGGGGCTCGAGGCCTTCACCGCTAGCGAGGTGAGCGCGGCCAAGGAGCCGCTGTCGGGAGGGCCGTTCAAGAGTTTTCTTGCGGCGCTGCATCGCATCCAGTCCGAATACCCCGCAGACCGTGCGCCCATTCGGACGGCTTTGGTGACCGCACGCAGCGCTCCCGCCCACGAGCGCGTCGTGCGCACGCTGCGCGCCTGGAACATCCGCATCGATGAAGCGCTGTTCCTGGGCGGACTGGACAAGGGCCCTTTCCTGAAGGCTTTCGGCGCCGATATCTTCTTCGACGACCAGCGCGGCCACGCCGAATCCGCCGCCCGGCACGTCGCCACCGGGCACGTTCCCTTCGGCGTCGCCAACGAATGAGTGACACTCCCCGAGGCATTGCCCCATGAAAATCGTCAAATACACCCTGTTCGCTCTCGGCGCCGTCGTGGCGCTCATCGTCATTGCGATCGCCGCCCTGGTCGCGACCTTCGATCCCAACAAGTACAAGGGCGAGCTCGCGCGTGTGGTGAAGGAAAAGACCGGCCGGACCCTCTCGGTCGACGGGACGATCAAGCTGTCCTTCTATCCGAGCATCGGTGTCGCGGTCGGCAAGACTTCGCTGTCCGAGCGCAACAGCGACAAGAATTTCGCGCGCATCGACGAGGTCAAGGTATCGCTCGCGCTCGTTCCATTGCTGTCCAAGCAGGTCGTCGTCGACCGGGTGACCCTTTCCGGGCTCAGCGTGGAGCTGGTGCAGGGCAAGGACGGAAAGACCAATTTTTCGGACCTGACCGGGGCGGGCGGTTCATCGGCGCCCGCGAAGGCGCCCACGTCCAAGGCGGCTCCGAAAGGCGAGGCCCCGCAAGTCGACATTGCAGGAATAGAAATCCGCTCGAGCTCGGTCGGCTGGCGCGACGAGGCAAGCGGGGGTCGCTACAAGGCGACCATCGAGGAGCTCAAGACCGGAAGGATCACGAGCGGTGTGCCCGGAAAGCTCTCGCTCGCCGCGCGGGTCGAAGCGACCCAGCCCAAGTCGGACTATCAGGTGAGCTTGTCTGGCCAATACCGCCTCAATTTCGAAAAGCAGACGTTCGCGCTATCCGGAATGGATCTGAAGCTTGCGGACGCAACGCCGGGCTCCAAGAAGCCTCCGCTGTCCCTCAAGGGGGATGTCGAGTTCGACGCCTCGCCTCAGGCCATCCGCTTCACGCTGGCCGCGGACCAGATCAACCTCGACCGCTATTTGCCGCCGCCGGACAAGACCAAGGCAGCGGGTGCCCCTGCGAGCAGTTCCGCGAAGCCGGAGGAGCCGATCGACCTTTCGGGGCTGAAGGCGCTCAACTTGAAGGGCGACCTCAAGGTCGAGCAGTTGATCGCATCGAACGTGAAGCTGGAGAAGGTGCACCTCGGCGTAAAGGCGGCGGGCGGCAAGGTCGACGCCGAGCCGCTCACGGCCGATCTCTATCAGGGCAAGCTCGCGGGCGCCGCGAGCGTCAACGCCAATAGCAATCGCTTCGCGCTCAAGGCGGACCTCGGCGGGGTCGCGCTGGGTCCGCTGCTCAAGGACGCCCTGAACAACGACATGCTCGAGGGCAAGGGCAACGTCGCTCTCGATGTCCAGACCGACGGGAATACGGTGACCGCGATGAAGAAGGCGCTCGCCGGCAACGCCAAGCTGAGCCTGAAGGACGGCGGGCTCAAGGGCATCAATCTCGATGAGGTGATCCGCAAGCTGAAGAAGCAGCCGCCACAGTCCTCTTCGCAGCGCACCGACCTTTCGGAGCTCACCGCGAGCTTCGTCATCAAGAACGGCATCGCGCACAACGACGATCTCGCGGCGAAGTCGCCGCTCCTGCGCCTCTCCGGCGCGGGCGACGTCAACATCGGAGCGAATGCAATCGACTATCTTGCGAAAGTTTCGGTCGTCGCGTCCTCGGCCGGCCAGGGCGGCAAGGACCCGGGCGACCTGAGCGGCAAGACGCTGCCGGTGAAGATCGACGGCCCGCTGGACGCGCCGCAGTTCCACCCCGACTTCAACGCCTTGGTTCGCGACGTAGCGAAGCAGCAGGTCCAAAAGCAGGAGGACAAGCTGAAGGAGCGCGCGAGGGAAAGAATCAAGGACCTCTTCAAAAGGTGAGCGCGCTTTCCCGCACGCTGGTGCGCTGGCAGGCGCGTCACGGGCGCCACGATCTGCCGTGGCAGCGCACGCGCGATCCGTATCGCATCTGGCTCTCGGAGGTGATGCTGCAACAGACCCAGGTCGCGACAGTCATCCCCTACTACCTGCGCTTCCTCACGCGCTTTCCCGACGTGCAATCGCTCGCCCGGGCTGAACTCGACGACGTGCTCGTGTTGTGGAGCGGGCTGGGCTATTACACGCGGGCCCGCAATCTGCACGCTGCCGCTCAGGCCGTGGTCTCCTTGCACGGCGGCCGGTTTCCCCGCTCGCGGGAGGCGCTCGAATTACTGCCCGGACTGGGGCGCTCCACGGCGGCGGCGATCGCGGTGTTTGCCTTCGGTGAGCGCGAGGCGATCCTGGACGGCAACGTCAAGCGCGTGCTCGCGCGCTATTTTGCCCTCCGCGGAGTCCCCAACGAGAAACGTCTGTGGACGCTGGCGGAGTCCGAGCTTCCGGCGAAGAACATCGAGGCCTATACGCAGGCCTTGATGGATCTGGGCGCGGGCGTGTGCACTCGCAAGCGTCCCGCTTGCGCGATCTGTCCACTGGGCAAAACCTGCAAGGCCTACGCGCGGGGAAAGGCGGAGACCTACCCCGAGCCGCGGCCGCGCAGGAGGCGGCCCGAGAGGGAAACGTCGATGCTTTTGGCGGTGCGCAACGGCGAAGTGCTTCTGCAAAAGCGCCCTCCGACGGGCGTATGGGGCGGACTCTGGTGTTTCCCGGAGATCGAACCCGGCTCGGAGGAACCCGGCGCGAAGAGGCTACCGGTGTTGCGACATGAATTCACCCATTTCACGCTGAAGATCACGCCGTTCCTGTGCATCCTGGATTCCGCGTGGCCTCGCGCGGCCGAGCCGGGGCAGGTCTGGCTGCCCGTCGAAGAGGCGATCGCGGCGGCCGTTCCCGCGCCCGTGAGGAAGCTCCTCGCCAGGCTCGATTCAGGAAGTCTTTTCGGCGAGCCCGCGGCTCTCGAGAAAACGCTGCAGAATTGACAGCCGCGACAGGTTGTCGGTCAGCTCCAGCAGCCTCTGCTTGGCGATCAGGGGCACCGGTAGGATCTCGGCCAGACGGTAGCCGACCCAGCTTGCGTCGTTGAAGGCGTGGGGCTCGGCGAAAATCGGCTTGCCCTGATCGGCGACGATCATCTCGAGCAGCCGCGCGCAGGAAGCGAACTCAGCGGGGACGGCGGTGCCTGCCTCGGGAGGAATCAGCTCGACCTCCGCCGAAGTCAGGCCTTGCGCTCCGGTGCGCCGCTCGAGAATCCGAAACCGCTGACCGCCGTGGGCCTTGATATTGAGTATCCCCTGCTGCTGCATGTCCCATTGGAGGATTTTCGCCAGGCACCCTATCCCCTCCGGAACGGCGGGAGCCCCGACTTCGGCGCCCTCGCGAATGAGGCACACCCCGAAGGGCTCGTCGCGCTTCAGGCAGTCGCGCGTCATGTCCATGTAGCGCGCCTCGAAAACGCGCAAGGGCAGCAGCCCTCCCGGAAAGAGGACCGTGTTGAGCGGGAAGATCGGAACGTTCAGCCGGGCCAAGATCGAAAGCGGCTCATTGCTCTTCGCCCCAGCGCTGCGTCAGGTCGTGCTTGACCCCGAGGTGATCGAGAATGCGGGCCACGATGAAATCCACCAGGTCTTCGACGCGCTTGGGTTTGTAGTAGAAACCCGGGTTGGCGGGAAGGATCACTGCGCCCGCACGCGAAAGCTTCAGCATGTTCTCCAGATGCAGGGAGGAGAACGGTGTCTCGCGCGGCACGAGAATGAGCTTGCGGCCCTCCTTGAGCATCACGTCCGCGGCGCGCTCGATGAGATTGTCGGAGAGGCCCGCGGCGACCGCCGCCAGCGTCCCGACCGTGCAGGGACAAATGACCATGGCGTCCGGCGGGTTCGAGCCGGAAGCCACCGGGGCAAACCAGTCTTCGCGGCCGAAGGCGCGCAATTGACCGCGCTTCGCCGAATAGCGCTCGCTGAACATGCGCTCCGCGTCTGCCGCGCGCGAGGGGAGCACCATCCCCAGCTCCTGCTTCGCGACCACGTGGGCGGCCTGCGTGTAGAGGAGGTACACGCGAGCCCCGGCGCGGATGAGCGACTCGACGAGGCGCAGTCCGTAGGGCATTCCGGATGCGCCGGTCAACGCGACGGTGACGGTGGGACTCACGTGGCGGTGGCAAGATGCCGGTGGCGGACCAGCACCGGCGTACGGTCCCGAAAGTAGGCGCCGAGGCGCTCGACGAAATAGACCGAGCGGTGGCGGCCCCCCGTACAGCCGACGGCGACCGTAAGAGAGCTGCGGTTGTCCTGCCCGTAGGAAGGCAGCCACGTCTCGACGAACCTGCGGATGTCCTCGAACATGGTGGCGACTTTCGGCTCTCTCGCGAGAAAGGCGATCACGGCGGCATCGAGGCCGCTCAAGGGGCGAAGCCTCGGGTCGTAGTGAGGATTGGGCAGGCAGCGCACGTCGAACACCAGATCCGCGTCCTGGGGAACGCCTTGTTTATAGCTGAAGGACTCGAACAGGAGCATCACCGACTCGCTTCGAATGTCGAGCAGGTCTTTGATCCAGTTGCGCAGGGTGTTCGGCAGCAGGTCGGACGTGTCCAGGCGATGGCCGATCTCGCCGACCGGGGCGAGGAGCTCGCGCTCGTGAATGAGGCACTCCTCGAGGGTGCGCGTCCCGGTCGCAAGCGGATGGCGCCTGCGGGTCTCGGAGAACCGCCTGATCAGCGTGTCGTTCTTGGCGTCGAGAAAAAGCAGGCGCAAATCCACGCCCTGCGCCTTGAGGGCGGCGATGGTCCCGGGGACCTGCGCGAGGGAATCTCCCATGCGTGCGTCGATGCTCATCGCGACGCGCTTGTGGCCGGCGCGGCGCAACAGTTCCGCCGATTCCTGGAGCAGCTGGCCTGGAAGATTGTCGACGCAGTAGTAGCCACTGTCCTCGAGCGCATTGAGGGCGACACTCTTGCCGGAACCCGACAAGCCGCTGATGAGGACCAGTTGCATGTCGCTACCTTAGCGGAACGACGGGACCTTCGCAAAATTCGACCCTTTCCCGGCTGCAAGCGCCTGCATCAATGGTTCTTCTTGATCTCCGCCCGCTGCCTTTCCATGAACTCGGCAGTCGAGTGGATGCCGCGGAGCTGGAGGATGTAGTTGCGCACCGCCGCCTCGAGAAGCACCGCGAGGTTGCGGCCCGCGGCGACCGGAATCACGACTTTGCGAACGGCGACCCCGAGGATGTCCTCCGACTGTTCGTGCAAGGGCAGCCGCTCCGCGTCGGTGGTTCCCGTACGGTCGAGCTGCACGATCAGGCGCAGGTTCATCTTCGGGCGCACCGCCGTCTCGCCGAATATGGTTCGGATGTCCAGCACACCGAGGCCCCGCACCTCGAGGAAGTCCTTCAGCATCGGCGGGCAGCGGCACTCCAGGGTAGACGCGGCGATTCGGGAAATTTCGACGACGTCGTCCGCCACGAGTCCGTGGCCGCGGCTGATCAGCTCCAGTGCGAGCTCGCTCTTGCCGACGCCCGAATCGCCGGTGATCAAGACCCCCAGACCGAGAACGTCCATGCACACCCCATGGCGCTCGGTGGCTTGGGCGAGCGCCTTGCCGAGATAGCGCCGCAGCCGGTCGATGAGCTCGGCACCCGGGGTGTCGGTGATGAGAACCCCGATCCCCGAGGCTTCCGCGGCCTTGAGCAGGCGCACGTCGGCGGGAGCGCCGTCGGCGACGACGATCGCCGCCGGATGAACCGCAAACAGATTCCCGAGCATCCGGAACAGGTCGGCTTCCCCGAACCCCGCCAGGTGCGCGATCTCGTGATTGCCGAGGACCTGTATCCGGTTGGGGTGGATGAGGTTGAGGTAGCCTACGAGCGCCGCCACCTCGGCGCTGTCGCGCCGCAGAAGCGTTGCGCCGCCCACCTTGGCGCCGATCCAGGCGAGCCCCAGCTTTTCGCGATTGTCCTCATACAGCTGCGCGACGCTGATCTGCAACATGCGGCTGCCATGCGGTGATGTGCTGATGGATCGTGCTGGCGTCGGGATCGCCCGAGAGTCTTGCGCGCAGCTCGCGGTCGCTCAACATCTGAGCCAGCTCGGAGAGCACGCGCAGATGCTGCTCGGTCGCCTGCTCGGGCACGAGGAGCAGAAACACCAGACTGACCGGCTTGCCGTCGGGTGCGTCGAATGG
Source organism: Gammaproteobacteria bacterium (assembly GCA_041499545.1). Taxonomy (GTDB): domain Bacteria; phylum Pseudomonadota; class Gammaproteobacteria; order Burkholderiales; family SG8-39; genus VBDM01. Next base: position 8,168 of record JBGQKK010000106.1, read on the forward strand.
AACCGGCTGGGCGAGGCGAACGAAGGCGCCTACCGCTTCCTTCAGCCCCTTGATTCTGCCGTGAGGGATCGCGACACCCTGCCCAAGGCCGGTCGAACCGAGGCGCTCCCGCGCAAACAGGCTGTCGAATACGAGGCTTCTTGCGACGCCCTGGTTGTTCTCGAACAGCAGCCCGGCTTGCTCGAACATGCGCTTCTTGCTGGTCACATCCAGGTCGAGAAGGATGTTCGACGGAGGCAAGAGCTTCGCAATCAGGTTCATTGGGGATCCCGGATACCGCGCCGGGCTGCGGAAAGGCGTTGAATTCTACACCATCCCGACCGGCTGCTGCGCGCGACGCGCGCTAGGTCAAAGGGACTTCCTCATGCTGACCGAGGGAATTTGCAGGGACTCTCTGTATTTGGCGATCGTGCGGCGCGCGACCACGATGCCCTGGGTGCCCAGGATCTCGGAGATCTTGCTGTCCGACAGGGGTTTCTTCCCGTCTTCCGCGGCGATCAGCTGCTTGATGAGCGCGCGGATGGCGGTCGCGGAGCACGCGCCCCCCGTCTCCGTCGCGACGTGGCTTCCAAAAAAATACTTGAGCTCGAAAATCCCGCGGGGCGTAAACATGAACTTCTGGGTCGTGACGCGGGAAACGGTCGATTCGTGCAGGCCGAGGGTATTGGCGATTTCACGCAGCACAAGCGGACGCATTCCGACCTCGCCGTGCTCGAAGAAGTGCCGCTGCCGGTCGACGATGGCCTGCGATACGCGCAGTATGGTTTCGAACCGCTGTTGAACATTCTTGATCAGCCAGCGGGCCTCCTGCAACTGATGTGAGAGTTGGCCGCCGGACTGCCCCCGGTTGCTCTGCAGGATGTCCGCATACATGCGGTTGATGCGCAGTTTCGGAAGCGCATCCGGGTTGAGGCTCGCGACCCAGACGCCCTTGATCTTCTTCACGATCACATCGGATACGACGTAGCGGGTCTCGAGCGGCGCGAATTCCGCGCCGGGGTGGGGGTTGAGGCTCTGTATGAGTTTTTGAGCCTGGCGCAGTTCCTCGTCCCCGCATTGAAGCGCCTTCTTCAGTTTCGCGAAGTCGCGCGCCGCGAGAAGCTCCAGGTGCGAGCGCACGAGGGTGAGGGCGGTTGCTCGGCTGGGAGTCGATTCGGGCATGGACAGCAGTTGCAACTCAAGGCACTCGGAGCAACTGCGCGCGCCCACGCCCGTGGGGTCGAGGTTTTGCAGGTGCTTGAGGGCGATCTGCAGTTCCTCGGGCTCGATCTGCAACTCCTCGGGCACGATCTGCATCAGCTCATCCAAGGGTTGCGTGAGGTATCCGTCCTCCTCCAGCGCCTCGATCAGGAACGCGACCAG
>JBGQKK010000107.1:0-9486 GCA_041499545.1 Gammaproteobacteria bacterium
GCATTCCGCGTACTCGACTCGAGCGCCTCGCGCTTGCAGCGCGCTTCGCAGCCATTCGCGGCCGCCCTCGCCGCGAAATATGAGGACCGAACGTCCGCGCAGGTCCTGCAGCTCGGCGAGAGCGGCCAGCGCTTCGCTGTCGCCCTCTCCTGGCGGCGATATCACGTTACGGAATCCCTGATCTTCGAGCGCACCGGCAGTACCCTTCCCCACGGCTGCCACGCGCAGGCTCTCGGGCCAGGCGCGGCTCGCGCTCACCATGCCGAGTCCTCGCACGGCCGCGGTCGGACTGATGAAGATCGCGATCTGAAATCTCTCCAGGCTCGCGATGACGCCGGTGATCGGTTCGGGATTTTCGGGAGGCAGGATCTCGATAGTGGGGAAAAGAACCGGGTTTCCGCCTGCAGCACGGATGCGGTCGGCGAGCGCAGGGGCAAGCAACCGCGGGCGAGTGATCACGATACCGCGCCCGGAAAGCGGCCCTGCGCTCATGACAAGGCCGCGAGAATGGCGTCCGCGCCCAGGGCTCGCAGCTTGGCCGCGAGCGTCTCGCCCAGTCCTTCCGGATCGGCCATCGCGCCGCTCAACTCGGCGCGCACCACCTTGCTGCCGTCGGGCTTGGCCACCAGCGCGCGCAGGCGGATCTGCGTCCCGCTTGGAACGGCGTAGGCCGCTAGCGGCAGCTGACAATCCCCCGAAAGGGCGCGGCTCAGGGCCCGCTCCGCGCGCACGCACGCCGAGGTGGCGGAATCCTCGAGCCGGACGAGCCGCTGCCGCAGCGCATCGTGGTCCTCCCGGCATTCGATCGCGAGGGCGCCCTGCCCCGGGGCAGGCAGGCTCTGCTCGGGCTCGAGCAGGGTCCGAATCCGCGCCGAGAGACCCAGTCTCTTGAGGCCCGCCGCGGCCAGCACGATAGCCTGGCATTCGCCGCGATCGAGCTTCGCCAGGCGCGTGTCGAGATTGCCCCGGAGGGGGTTCACCTGCAGCCCCGGATGGCGCTCGCGGAGCTGCGCCTCGCGCCGCAGGCTGGACGTCCCGACCACGCTCCCCGGGGGGAGCGCATCGAGGCTCGCGCTCACGTTCGACACCAGGCAATCGCGCGGATCCTCTCTGGGGGTGATGGCGGCGAGGCAAAAACCCTCCGGCAGGCGCATCGGAACGTCCTTCGCGGAGTGCACTGCGATATCGGCCCGCCCGTCCTCGAGCGCCGCCTCGAGCTCCTTCACGAAGAGCCCCTTGCCGCCGACCTCGGCGAGCGGCCGATCGAGAATCTGGTCGCCTCGGGTCGTGATTCCGAGGATGCTCACCTCGCAATGCGGGTAGAGGCGCTTCAACTCACGCGCGATGTGCTCCGACTGCCACATGGCGAGCCGGCTCTTGCGCGAGGCGATGACGATGCGTTCTGGCTCCTGACTCATTCCCGTTCCTCAGCCCGCTATGGATTTGACCTGGGCCCACTGCCTGCGGCTCACCGGCAGCTTCTCGTCGAGACCCTCGAGGACGACCGACCACCCGACTTCGTTCTCGCTTTCGGCTCCACGCTCGAAGCCGCGGATCCATCGCCGCGCCACCAGGCAATTGCGATGGACGCGCACGAACACGGCGCCGAACTCCTGCTCGATCTGCGTCAGCGATTCCTCGACCAGATGCTCGCGCGCGCGGGTCCGCAAAGTGACGTACTTGAGCTCGGCCCTGAGGTAGATCACCTCGGAGACCGGGACGAGGGTGACCCTGCCGCGCTCGGCGACGCTGAAATGGCGCCGGGGAGCCGTATCGATGCTCTCGAGCACGCCGCGCGCGAGGCGCGCTCCCTTTGCGGCCTTCTTCAGCGCCGCCAGCAGCCGCGCCGCGCGCACCGGCTTGGTCAGATAGTCGAGAGCGTTGACCTCGAACGCCTCCACCGCGTACTGGTCGTGCGCGGTGACGAAGATCACCGCAGGCGGATGCTCGAGAACCTGGAGATGTCTCGCGAACTCGATGCCGCTCATCTCGGGCATGTGAATATCGACCAGGACGACGTCGGCCCCGGTGTCAGTGACGATTCGCATTCCCTCGACACCGTTCGCCGCTTCACCGGCGACGACATGCGGCAGCTCGGTCAGGCAATCCTGCAGCAGCTCGCGCAAGCGGCTGCGCGCCGGCTGCTCGTCATCGACGATCACCACCTTGATCGGGCTCATAGGCTGGTGCGAAAGGGCATGGCGATGCCGATCTCGTAACGGCCGTCTGCGATGCGCGTGTTCAGGCTCGCCTCGACGTCGAAGTGCAGCTGCAGGCGCTCGCGGATATTGGCGAGCGCCATGCGATTTCCCTGACGGTGCTGGTAGTCTTCGTGATAGGGATTGCTGAGCTGCAGCCAGAGGCGGTCGTTGCGACGCTCGATGCGCACCTCGATCAATCCGGGGGCGATTCCGGGCTCGATGCCGTGATAAACCGCGTTTTCGACCAGGGGTTGCAGGACCATGGGCGGCACGAGGGCTTCCTCGGCGGCGGGGTCCAGGCGCCAATCGACGCGCAGGCGATCACCGAGGCGCAATTGCTCCAAGTTGAGATACTGCCGGCACAGGGAAAGCTCTTCGCGCAGAGCGATCAACTGGCGGTTGTCGGCCATCACCGTACGGAACAGCTCCGCCAGGTCTTCCAAGGCGCTCTCGGCTCGTTTGGGGTCCTTGCGGATCAGCGAGAGGACGGCGTTCAGGCTGTTGAACAGGAAATGGGGGCGAATGCGGGCCTGAAGGGCCTGAAGGCGCGCTTCGGATATCGCGGGCGAGAACGCCCGGTTGCGAAGGTGGAAATACCAGGCTACCGCTCCCGTGACGAACGCCGCGCAGACGAGGCTCCAGGCGAGCCCACGCGAATCGCCGCCCCCTCCCATCTGCAATTGAAGGGGAAAGAGCGCAGCGGTCGCTGCGAGGACGACTGCGAACACGGCCAGCAGCCCCTGCAGGTATGGCAAGCGCTCGAGCAACACCGATCCCGCGTACAGCACGATCAGCACCACGAGCAGCACCGGCTCGAGCGACACCGCGATCTCGGTAGCTCTCGCGGCGAATTCAGCGACCTCGCGCGAGCGCGCCAGAGCGAAAAGCAAGGCGAGCGCGTTCACCGAGAGCAGGATGCGCGAGATCACACCCAGATTGCGGAAATCCGGCAGGGCGTCGGGCAGGTGGTTTTGCCGTATACTTTGCACTTTTGCGCGGGCGTAGAGCTCAGGCGGGCAACGGTGGGCGCACGCTTGAGACTCCGGGCATTTTACAGTCAACCATGCGAGCGAAGCCCAAACCGGGCAAGAAGCTCTGGTCGGGGCGGTTCGCCGAGCCGATATCCGAGCTCGTCCAGCGCTACACCGCTTCGGTCGGCTTCGACCGGCGCCTCGCGCTCCACGACATACGCGCATCGCTCGCGCACGCGCGCATGCTGCGCGCTGCCGGCATCATCGGCAGATCCGACCTCAAATCGATCGAGCGCGGCCTCTCCAAGATCGCCCGGGAAATCGAATCGGGACGCTTGCGCTGGTCGCTCGAGGCCGAGGACGTGCACCTCAACATCGAGCGGCGGCTGATCGAGCTCGTGGGTAACGCCGGCAAGCGTCTGCACACCGCCCGCTCGCGCAACGACCAGGTCGCGACCGACCTGCGCCTGTGGCTGCGCGATGCGATCGACGAGATCGCGGACCTCATGCGCAGAGTCCAGCGCGCGCTCGTCGACCAGGCGGAAAAGCACGCCGCCACGGTCATGCCGGGATTCACCCATCTGCAAGTCGCCCAACCGGTGACTTTCGGCCACCATCTGCTCGCGTACTTCGAGATGCTCGAGCGCGATCGCTCGCGCCTGGCCGATTGCCGCGGGCGCGTGAACCGGCTGCCGCTCGGCGCCGCCGCGCTCGCCGGAACCTCGTTTCCGGTCGATCGCGCGCGGGTCGCGCGCGAGCTGGGTTTCGAGGGGCTGAGCGAGAACTCGCTCGACGCGGTGTCCGACCGCGATTTCGCGATCGAGTTCTGCGCCTGCGCCGCGCTCGCGATGGTCCATCTCTCGCGCCTGTCCGAAGAGCTGATCCTCTGGACCAACCCACGCTTCGGCTTCGTGACCCTGCCGGACCGCTTTTGCACCGGCTCCTCGATCATGCCGCAGAAGAAGAATCCCGACGTCGCCGAGCTCGCGCGCGGCAAGACCGGCAGGGTCGCCGGCGATCTCGTCGCGCTGCTCACGCTGATGAAGGGCCAGCCGCTCGCCTACAACAAGGACAACCAGGAAGACAAGGAGCCGCTCTTCGACGCGGTGGATACCTTGCGGGACACGCTCGCCGTCTTCGCCGAGCTGATCGCGGGCATCGTCGTCAATGCAGCGGCGATGCGGGCGGCGGCACAGGAAGGCTTCGCCACGGCGACCGATTTCGCCGACTACCTCGTGAGAAAAGGCATCGCGTTTCGCGACGCGCATGAAGCGGCGGCGCAGGCCGTGCGCTTCGCCGAAGCCTCGGAGCGGACGCTGGAGCAGCTGCCGCTTGCCGATCTGCGCCGCTTCTGCGCGAAGGTGCAAAGGGACGTGTACCGCGTGCTCTCGCTCGAGGGCTCGGTCGCCAGCCGCTCGCACGTCGGCGGCACCGCGCCGGTGAGGGTACGCGCTGCGATCAAGCGCGCCCGCGCGGCCCTCAAACGCGCCTGATCTCCACTCGGCTTCTGGCGGCGCTTCAGGCGTCCATTTCGGACGTCGCGGGCCCGTTCCGTATCGAGCGTGCGAGCCCGGCAGCAGGAGGCTGCATCCACCGCTGCTTCGTGCTAGAGGGCGAAGGCCGCAGGTATTTCGCGAAGATCAACGAGCGCGCCCAGCTCGACAACTTCGACGCGGAGGCCGACGGTCTTGCCGCGCTCGCCGCCTCCGGCGCCAGGGTCCCGTTCCCGCTGTGCCGGGGAGAAACGGGCGCGCAAGCCTTTCTCGTGCTCGAGTACCTGGAGATGGGCGGGAACGGCGACTACGCCGCGCTCGGGCGCGCGCTCGCCCTCGTGCACTCGGTCCGCGGTGAGTCCTTCGGATGGCCGCGGGACAACTACATCGGCACAACGCCGCAGCTCAACCGGCGCACATCCTCATGGGCCGACTTCTGGCGCGACTCGCGCCTTCGGCCTCAACTCGATCTGGTCAGGAGGAACGGCCTGGGCGCGGACCTATTGAAAAAGGGCGAGCGCCTCGTCGAGGCGGTGCCGCGGATCCTTTCGGGCCACGCTCCTTCGGCGTCCCTTGTGCACGGCGACCTGTGGGGTGGCAACGCCGGATTCCTCGCGGGCGGCGCGCCCGTGCTGTTCGATCCGGCGGTCTATTGGGGAGACCGCGAAACGGACTTGGCGATGACCGAGCTGTTCGGCGGATTTACGCCGGAGTTCTATTCCGCCTATGCGGAGGTCACGCCCCTCGAGCGGGGCTACGCGAGGAGAAAGTCCCTGTACAAGCTCTACCACGTGCTCAACCACGCCAACCTCTTCGGAGGCGGGTATGTCTCGCAGGCGAAGCGGATGATCGAGCGGCTGCTCGATCAGGTTTGAAGCAGCTTCTGAAGCTCCCCGGACCGATACATCTCGTTCATGATGTCGGAGCCGCCGACGAATTCCCCTTTGACGTAGAGCTGCGGGATGGTCGGCCAGTTGGCGTATTGCTTGATGCCCTGGCGGATCTCGGGTTCTTCGAGGACATTGACCGTGAAGACTTCGGTGACTCCGCAGGCCTTCAGGATCTGAACGGCGTTGGCGGAGAAGCCGCACTGCGGAGCTTGCGGCGTGCCCTTCATGTAGAGCACGACCGGATTGCCGGTGACTTGCTGCTTGATGAGTTCGTGAACGTCCATGTTCGCCCCTGAAATACTTGAGAAGATTAGTCGGGAATTGTAGCGCCCGCCCCTCCAGCGGTCAACCGCCCCAGGCCGCGACGCACACCCGCGGCAATCCCGCGAGGTCAGGAAGATCGCCGACATCGAAGTAGCCGAGCTCGCTCAGTAGCGCGGCGCAGCGCTCCCCCTGATCGTAGCCGTGCTCCAGGAGCAAGGATCCGCCCGGCCGCAGGCGTTGTCGCGCACCGGCGGCGATTTCGCGGAGACAGGCGAGCCCGTCTGCGCCGGCGAGAAGCGCGAGGCGCGGCTCGAAGGGCAGGTCTCCCTGCTCGAGGTGAGGATCGCCGGCAGCGACGTAAGGCGGGTTCGACACGATGAGATCGAATTGTCCCGGTCCGATCCCCGCGAACCAGTCGCTGTACACGAAGTCGATATCGATCCCGTGCTCGCTCGCATTGCGCCGCGCCAGAGCGAGGGCCGCTTCCGAAACGTCGGTGGCGACGATCGTCAGCCCCGGACGCAAGGCCGCGAGAGCGATGGCGATCGCGCCGCTGCCCGTGCCGAGCTCGAGCACCCGCGCGCGCGACCCGGCGGGAAGGCGCTCCAGAGCCAGATCCACGAGCTGCTCGGTTTCGGCGCGCGGAATCAGGACGTCGCGGGACACGCGCAGCGCGAGGCCGTAGAACTCCCGACGCCCGGTGATGTACGAGATAGGTTCGCCCGAGCGCCGCCTCGCAAACCAGGACTGCGCCGTGCGTGCCTTCGTGGGATCGACCGGGTCTTCCGCGTGAACGATGAGGCGGCTGCGCTCGTAGTCGAGAATGCTTCCGAGCAGGATCTGGGCCTCGGGTCGCGGCAAGCCCGATTCGCGCACCAGGCCCTCGATGGTCCAGCCGGCTTCGACCGCGCCCATGTCGCTCAGCGCTCCTCGGCGAACGCCGCCAGCTGTTCGGCCTGGAGCTCGGCCTGCAGCGCCTGCGTCAGCTGCGAAAGATCCCCGTCCATGATGTCGTCGATCTTGTAGAGGGTCAGCCCGATGCGGTGGTCGGTGACTCTTCCTTGCGGAAAATTGTAGGTGCGGATGCGCTCGGAGCGGTCGCCAGAACCGATGAGGGATTTGCGGGTGGCGGCTTCCTTCGCCTGCTGCTCGCGCGTCTGCTTGTCCTTGATGCGCGCGGCCAGGACGGCGAGCGCCTTCTCCTTGTTCTTGTGCTGCGAGCGCGCGTCCTGACACTCAACGACGATGCCGGTCGGGAGATGCGTAATCCGCACCGCCGAATCGGTCTTGTTGACGTGCTGGCCGCCCGCGCCCGAGGCGCGGAAAGTGTCGATGCGCATCTCCGCCGGGTTCAGCACGACGTCGCCGATCGCGTTGGCCTCCGGCAGGACCGCGACCGTGCAGGCCGACGTGTGAATGCGCCCTTGAGTCTCGGTCTCCGGCACGCGCTGGACGCGATGGCCCCCGGACTCGAACTTGAGCTTGGAGTAGGCACCTTGCCCGATGATGCGCGCGATGATTTCCTTGTAGCCGCCGACCTCGCCCGGGGACTCGGATATCACTTCCACCTGCCAGCCCTGGCGCTCGGCGTAGCGCGCGTACATGCGGTACAGATCGCCCGCGAAGAGCGCGGACTCGTCTCCGCCCGTTCCCGCGCGGATTTCCAGGAAGATGTTGCGCTCGTCGTTCGGGTCCTTGGGCAGAAGGAGCTTCTGCAATTCCGATTCGAGCAGCGCGAGCCGCTCGCGCCCGACCTTGATTTCGCTCTCCGCGTAACTCCTCACCTCGGGGTCGGCAAGCAGCTCCTGGGCTTCGGCGACATGCTGCTCGGTGTCGCGGTACTTGTTGAACAGATCGACGACGGGCCCGAGCTCGGCGTGCTCCCGCGAGAGCTTGCGGAACTGCTCCAGGTCGCGCGTCGCGTTCTCCGAGGACAGGAGCGCGTTGATGTCGCTGAGCCGTTGACGAGCCTGATCGAGCTTGGCCGCGATGCTGGTCTTCATCGACTCACGAGCGAGCGCTTGCGCTAGTCGCGAGCGCGAAGGCGATACAGGCGTGCGATGAGCGCCTTGAGCGACGGGTCTCCCTCGGCACTCCGATTGAGCGCCTCGGTGGGGGCGTGCATCAGCTTGTTGGTCAGGCCGTGCGACAGCGCCTCGAGCACCGTCTTCGGATCGTCTCCCCTGGCGAGCATTTTCGCCGCTCGCTCGACTTCGTGCAGGCGCGCCTCCTCGGCCGATTCGCGCAATTGGCGGATCAGGGGCACCATTTCGCGCGTCTTCATCCAGTGCAGGAAAGATCCGACCTGCGACTCGATGATCGCTTCGGCCTGCGCGACGGCCGATTGACGAGCGTCGACGCCCTCGCGCACCGTGGCGGCAAGGTCGTCGACCGTATAGAGAAACACGTCGTCCATCTCGGCCACCTCGGCTTCGATGTCCCGGGGCACGGCGAGATCGACCATGAATATCGGACGGTGTCGGCGGGCGCGTACCGTGCGCTCCATCGTCCCCTTGCCGATGATCGGCAGCGAGCTTGCGGTACAGGATACGACGATGTCGTATTCGGGCAGGCGCTCGGGCAGATCGCGCAGCTCCATCGAGTCCGCGCCGAAGCGGCGTGCAAGCAATTCGGCGCGATCCAGCGTCCGGTTCGCGACCGTCATGCCGCGCGGGAGCTGCGCGGCGAAATGAGTGGCCGCGAGCTCGATCATTTCGCCCGCCCCGATCAGCAGCACTCTCTGCTCGGAAAGGCTCGGGAATATCCGGCCGGCGAGTTTTACGGCGGCGGCGGCCATCGAGACGACGTTGGCGCCGATCCCCGTGTTGCTGCGCACTTCCTTGGCGACTGCGAAGGAGCGCTGGAAGAGCTTGTTGAGGAGCGTTCCCAGCGTGCCCGCCGATTCGGCGACGCGAGCCGCCTCTTTCATCTGGCCGAGGATCTGCGGCTCGCCGATCACCATCGAATCGAGGCCGGAGGCGACCCGGAACGCATGCCTCACCGCGTCCGCCTGGGGAAGCGTATAGAGGTAAGGGCTGAGTTCCTGAGGCTGGACGCGATGGTAGCCGGCGAACCACTCAAACGCGGCCTGCGGCTCCCCGAGCGCGCAGTAGATCTCGGTGCGGTTGCAGGTCGAGAGGATCGCCGCCTCCTTGACCGGCTCGCGCAGGGTCAGTTCCGCGAGGGCGGAACGCAGGCGTTCGGCGTGAAACGCGAAGCGCTCGCGTATCTCGAGGGGAGCGGTCTGGTGATTCAGCCCGAGCGTGAAAAGTTGCATGGCGAAGAGGCTTGCCTACTATTATAGACCAGCGATTCTGCCTTTCCTCGATCCGGGTTTCGCGCAGATCGTCCCGGAATCAGCCGAGTACCCGAGGAAAATGTGGTGGCCAAGGCCGGAATCGAACCAGCGACACACGGATTTTCAGTCCGCTGCTCTACCAACTGAGCTACTTGGCCAAACCGGAGCGTCCGGGAAGCCGGAGCGCCGAAACGGAGCGCGAATTATAAGGGGAAACGGCCCTCTCCGGACACGCGAGAGCGGACTTGAACGCCGCTTCCTCAACTCTGGTGCCTGGCGAGCCACTCCTGCCCTCGTGCGGCTGCCGTCAACTCCCGGATGCTGCGCAGGCCGCTGTGCATTGCGTAATGCTGCACTACCTGGAATACC
>JBGQKK010000108.1:0-9436 GCA_041499545.1 Gammaproteobacteria bacterium
GCCAGCGCATGTTGATCGGGCCGGCCTGACCCTTGGCGATCATCGGAAAGCCCAAGGTTGCGGCGCCGGCGGTGGCCGCCGCGGCGCCCGCCAGGAACTTGCGGCGCGAGGCCGTTTCGGTTTTCTTGGATTGGTCCTTACTCATTAGATCCTCCGTTGGAATGGCAGTTAGGTGTGGCTGTCTCGGTGTTGTTCTTCTTAGCCCCGGAATTCTCCCCGGTAAACGGCGCGCGAGGCCGTTTTGTTCCGGCGTCAGCCCTCCGGGTTTCGTGACGCCAAAGCCCGCGAATCGTAGTCCTCCCCCGTCTCAAAATCAAGCCTGTTCGTGCGTCCCTTCCGCATGGTGAAACGCGGCGGACGGGAGAACCATTCTCTGTTCCGCGCTCGCTCCGACCGTGCGGTTGCCGCCCTTGTGGGGTGCATTCGGGTGCCACCCCAGGACGAAGAACAGGACGAAAAACCCGATCACGTAGGCGAGAGTCACGTGCCACCCATGGTAGAGCCAGCGGCCGACCGATTTCGCCTCAGGAAACATGTTCGACAGCGCGACCCCCGCGGACGACCCGAACCAGATCATCGACCCGCCGAAGCCGACCGCGTAGGCGAGATAACCCCAGTCGTAGCCTCCCTGCTTGAGCGCGAGGGCGGTGAGCGGAATGTTGTCGAACACCGCGGAGACGAAACCCAGACCCATCGCGGTGTGCCAGGAGGCGGCCGGCAATTTCTCGACCGGCATCATCGTCGCGGCGGTGACGAGCGATAGCAGGAAGATGCTCCCCTTGAGGCTCTCGGGCAGGACCTCCCAGTCGGGCCGGCGCAGCGGTATGGTCACCAGCAGCGCGACCACGACCGAGGCACCGATGAAGGGAAAATGGTCCGAGCTCTCCGGGAATGTCACGTTCATGACCACGTTGGTCACGATCGCGACGACCAGGATGAAGAACACGATCCCCAGGCGCGTCCAGTCGACCTGAATGTGCTGGTGCTCGTGCTTGAGGATGGGCGAGTAGCGCTGCTGCTGCATCGCGGCCGGGATGCCGCACACCACCAGGGCGACCGAGGCGGCGACGTAGGCCTCGAGCACGTCGAGCGGATTCACCCCGTCGATCCACATCATGGTAGTGGTGGTATCGCCGACCACGCTCCCCGAGCCGCCGGCGTTGGACGCGGCGACGATCGCCGCCAGGTAGCCGATGTGCACCTTGGCGCGGAACAGGGTGTGCGCCATCGCCCCGCCGATCAGCGCCGCCGCGATGTTGTCCAGGAACGAAGACAGCACGAACACCATCACCAGCATGATGAAGGCGCCCTTCCAGTCGTGAGGAAGAAAGCGCGGCAGCACCGCCGGCACGCGCGTCTTCTCGAAGTGCCGCGACAGGAGCGCGAAGCCGAGCAGCAGGCACAGCAGATTCGTGAGGATCACCCATTCGTGCCCGAGGTGAGCCGCCAGGCCGGCCAATCCCGCGCCTTCCTTGAAGCCGGCGAAGCCGAGCTTGTAGGCCGTGATCGTCGCCAGGCCCGCCAGCGCGACGTAGAGGGTGTGGCGGTGAAACAACGCGACGCCGAGCAGCGTGACCGCGAACAGGATGAAATCGACCGGAATGCCGAGGACCGCCGGCCCGTCGGCAGCGCAAGCTGGAACTGGCATAATCAGCAGGGCCCAGGCCGGCCGCGCATATCGATTTCGCATCGCCCCTCCTCCGCAACGCGGGGGATTGTAGCATCGAGGTCGGGCTGCTAAGCCTGTCGTACTGGGGAACACGGAACGCAATTGACGGTCAAATTGCGTTGCGCCTGCGCGGCGTCCGACCGCCGTGCCCCGAAGGGGGAGGACTTCGGGATGACGGAAGGAAGGAGCCGACCATGAGGCTGTCTCTCCGATTCATTATTCCCCTGGCGATCACCCTCGCCGCCATCGCCTACGCGGTGGTGCCGCTGGTCGACAGACTCACCCTGCAGTGGTTCGTTCGCGATCTCGACATCCGCACGTCGCTCATCGCGAGAACCATCCAGGAGCCTCTTGGCGACCTGGTACGCGAGGGCTCGCGCGCCAAGGTCCTGCGCTACTTCGACCGCCTCATCCAGGACGAGCGCCTGTTCGCCGTGGGTTTCTGCGACATGCAGCGCAGGCTCGCCTACAAGACCGTCACTTTTCCGGCGTCGCTGAGCTGCACCGCCCGCCACGACGATGTCATGGACATCGAAGGCAGGGTGGTGAACCTCGACCGCGGCCCGGTCCACGTTGGTGAATACGAGCTCGACACCGACGGCAAGGCGTACGGACACCTGGTGCTGGTGCACGACATGAGCTTCGTGCAGCGCCGAAGCGACGATACCAAGAAATATATCTTCTACCTGTTCGCGGCGCTGGCGGCGATCGTATCGCTGGTGACGGTGGTGATCGCCGAGGTGAGTTGGCGCGGCTGGGTCGCGGGCCTGAAAGCGGTGATCCGGGGCGAGACCTTCGGATTCAGCGAAGCGAAGGTGCGTATTCCGGAGCTGCGGCCGGTGGCGCAGGACATTCGCGCGCTGGTCCGGGAGCTCGAGTCCGAGCGCAAGGCGCGCGACGAAAGCCAGATCAACTGGTCGGCGGAGACATTGCGCGCGATCCTGCGGAACGATCTCAAGGGCGAGGAAGTCCTGATCGTCTCCAACCGCGAGCCCTACATCCACGTGCACCGCGACAAGCGCATCGAGGTGCAGCGCCCCGCGAGCGGAGTGGTCACGGCGCTCGAGCCGGTGATGCGCGCCTGCTCGGGAACCTGGATCGCGCACGGCGGCGGCAGCGCCGACCGCGAGACGGTCGATGCGACCGATCACATCCGCGTCCCTCCCGAGCGTCCCGCCTACCGCGTACGGAGGGTGTGGCTTTCGGAGGAGGAGGAGGCCGGGTATTACTACGGATTTTCCAACAGTGGGCTGTGGCCGCTCTGCCATATCGCGCACACGCGCCCGGTGTTTCGCACCGCCGACTGGAACGCTTACGTCACGGTGAACCGCCGCTTCGCCGACACGGTCGTGCACGAGGCGAAGACCGCGGACCCCATCGTGCTGGTCCAGGACTACCACTTCGCGCTGCTGCCGCGCATGATCCGCAAGCGAATGCCCGAAGCGACCGTGATCTCGTTCTGGCATATTCCTTGGCCGAACGCCGAGGCCTTCGGCATCTGTCCCTGGCACGAAGAGCTGATCGACGGCCTTCTGGGAAGTAGCATCCTCGGATTCCACACCCAGTTCCACTGCAACAACTTCATCGACACGGTCGACCGCTACGTCGAGGCGCGCATCGACCGCGAGAACTTCACGGTTTCCTACGGCGGCGACAAGACCGCGGTGCGCCGCTATCCCATCTCGATCGAATGGCCGCTCAGCTCCAAGACCATGCAGAAGCCTGTTGAACAGTGCCGGGCCAGGGTTCGCGAGGACAACGGCCTTGCGTCCGACGTCGTGATCGGCGTCGGCGTCGACCGGCTCGACTACACCAAGGGGATCCTGGAGCGCTTCCTCGCAATCGAGCGCCTGCTCGAGGTCGATCCGCTGTGGATCGGCAAGTTCGTGTTCGTGCAGATCGCCGCGCCCTCGCGCTCGAGCATCGACGAGTACCAGGATTTCGACACGCGGGTGCGCGCACTCGCGCGCCGCATCAACGAACGGTTCGCCGGCAAGGGCCACTCTCCCATCCTCCTCAAGGTCGAGCACCACGACCCCGACGAGGTCTACGAATACTATCGCGCGGCCGACGTGTGCTTCGTGAGCAGCCTGCACGACGGGATGAACCTGGTCGCCAAGGAATTCGTCGCCGCGCGCGACGACGAGCGCGGAGTGCTCATTCTCAGCCAGTTCACCGGCGCATCGCGCGAGCTCCCCGAGGCGCTGATCGTCAACCCCTACGACATCGACCAGTGCGCGGCGGCGCTCAGGGCGGCGCTGGTGATGCCGCCGGGCGAGCAGCGCGACCGGATGCGCAGCATGCGCAGCCTGGTGCAGGATTTCAACGTGTACCGCTGGGCGGGACGCATGCTGCTCGACGCGGGCCAGATGCGCATGCGCAGCCGGCTGCTCTCGCGCAACGGCGAGCGCAGGCCCGCCGCCGTGCGCGCCGTCTGAACGCGGCAGACCGATGCAGGCTCCCAAGGCGCGATTCGAAGAAGCGCCCGATCTCGAGGGGCAGTGCGCATTCTTCCTCGACCTGGACGGGACGCTGCTCGACATCAGCGACCACCCCCATCGGGTCGCGATCGACGGCGGCCTGGTCCGCCTGCTCGGCGCGCTCGGCCGCTCGGCCGGCGGCGCACTGGCGCTCATCAGCGGCCGCCCGATCGCCGACATCGACCGCCTGCTCGACCACCCCAGTTTCTGCGTCGCAGGGCAGCACGGCGCGGAGCGCCGCGATTTTTCCGGCACAATGCACCGACACGACGTCTCGCGGGCCGCACTCGAGGAGGCAAGACGCAGATTCGGCGTTATGGCTGCAAGGCATCCCGGGATCGTGCTCGAGGACAAGGGCGTCAATTTCGCTCTGCATTTCCGCGGGGCTCCCGGGCTGTTCGCGGAGATGCAGGGCGCGGTGCGCGGCCTCGCCCGCGAGTTGGGCGGGGAATTCGAGGTCCAGCTGGGAAAAATGGTCGTCGAGCTGAGGCCCAGCGGAAAGGACAAAGGCGTGGCGATTGCGGAGTTTCTCGGTGAGGCGCCGTTTCGCGGGCGCACCCCGGTCTTCGTCGGCGACGACCTGACCGACGAGATCGGCTTCGAGCTGATCAACCGCGTCGGCGGCCACTCGGTGAAAGTGGGCGAAGGCGAGTCCGCCGCGCGCTGGCGCCTGCCCGATTCGGCGTCGGTGAGGGCATGGCTCGCGGATTTCGTCGCGCGTTCCGGAGAGGACGCATGAGCGGCCTCGATCTCGCCCTGATCGGCAACTCGAGCGTCGCCGCGCTCCTCGACGACAGGGCGCGCATCGTGTGGTCCTGCCTGCCGCGCTTCGACAGCGATCCGGTGTTTTGCGCGCTCCTGCGCACCGAGAACGGCCCCGAGGACCGCAAGGGTGTGTTCGAGGTCGACTTGGCCGATTTCGAGCGCTCCGAGCAGGCTTACATCGCGCACACGCCCATATTGAGGACGCGCCTCCACGACCGGCACGGGGGCGCGGTCGAGATCACCGACTTCGCGCCGCGGTTTCAGCAGTTCGGTAGGCTCTTCTACCCGGTGATGCTGATGCGCCAGATCCGCCCGCTCGCGGGCAGCCCGCGCATCCGAGTGCGCATCCGGCCCCTGTGCGAGTACGGAGCGCGCCGCCCGGCGATGACCTGGGGCAGCAACCATATCCGCTACGTGATGCCCGAAATGGACATGAGGTTGACGACGGACTTCTCGATCACCGCGATCCTCGAGGAGACGCCGGTCGTGCTGCGCGAGCCCGTGTCGTTCGTGCTCGGGCCGGACGAGACGCTGCACAGCTCGCCCGGCGAGGCGTTCCGCAGGTTCCTCGACGACACAGCGGGCTGGTGGCGCGACTGGGTGCGCGGACTCGCCATCTCCTTCGAATGGCAGGAGCAGATCATCCGCGCCGCCATCACGCTGAAGCTCAACGCCTACGAGGACACCGGCGCGATCGTCGCCGCGGTCACCACGTCGATTCCCGAGTCCGCCGGGAGCGGGCGCAACTGGGACTACCGCTATTGCTGGCTGCGCGACGCCTACTTCGTGGTCAACGCGCTCAACCGCCTGAACGCGACCAGCACCATGGAGCGCTACCTCGACTTCGTCATCAACACCGCTGCGGGAACGAACGGCGCGGACCTGCAGCCCGTGTATGCCGTGACCGGCAAGGCGGGCATCGCCGAGCGCGAGGCGGCTTCGCTTCCCGGGTACCGCGGCATGGGCCCGGTGAGGATCGGCAACCAGGCGTACTCGCAGAACCAGCATGACGTCTATGGCGCTGCGGTCCTCGCTGCGGCGCACGTGTTCTTCGACGCGCGGCTCGCGCTACGCAGCGACCAGGCCCTGTTCCGGCAGCTGGAGCGGCTCGGCGAGCGCGCGGCAACGCTCTACGACCAGCCCGACGCGGGCCCGTGGGAGCTGCGCGGCACGCGGCAGGTGCACACTTTTTCAAGCGTCATGTGCTGGGCCGCGTGCGACCGCCTCGCGAAGATCGCCGCGCGCATCGGACTGGACGAGCGGGCGCGCCACTGGCGCACCCGCGCCGACGCGATGCACAAGGCGATCGGCGAGCGGGCCTGGAACGCGAAGCGCTCGAGCTTCGCCGCGACTTTCGGCGGCGAGCACCTGGACGCGAGCCTGCTGCTGCTCCACGAGCTCGACTTCCTGCGCGCCGACGATCCGCGCTTCGCGGGCACGGTGCGCGCGGTGGAGAAGGACCTGCGCCGCGGCGATTTCGTGTTCCGCTACACGCAGCCGGACGATTTCGGCGCGCCCGACAACGCATTCACCGTGTGCACCTTCTGGTACGTCGACGCGCTCGCCTCGCTCGGGCGCGGCGAGGAGGCTCGAGCTCTCTTCGAGAGCCTGCTCGCGCGCTGCAACCAGCACGGGCTGCTCTCCGAGCACATCGAGCCGGCGACCGGTGAGCTGTGGGGCAATTTTCCGCAGACCTACAGCATGGTCGGCCTGATCAATTCCGCGATGCGCCTTTCCATCTCCTGGGACCAGGCGTTCTAATCCCCGCCGCATGATCCGCATCGGCGTGGACATCGGCGGCACCAAGATGGAGATCGCCGCGCTGGACGAGTCGGGTGCCGAGCTCTTCCGGCGCCGCGGCAGCGCGCCCCGCGGCGCCTATCCCGATGCGCTGCGCGACCTCGCCACCGCGGTGCTCGACGCGGAACGCAAGGCCGGCGCGCGCTGCACGGTGGGGATCGGCACGCCCGGCGCGGTGGCCCGGGACGGGAAGCTCAGGAACGCCTACGCGAGCGTGCTGAACGGCATGCCCCTGAAGCCCGATCTCGAGCGGCTGCTCGGGCGCGAGGTCCGCTTCGCCAACGACGCCAACTGCTTCGCGCTCTCGGAGGCGGCCGACGGTGCCGCCGCCGGCGCGAGCGTCGTGTTCGGCGTCATCCTCGGAACCGGCGTCGGCGGAGGCGTGGTCGTCGGCGGCCGCGCGCTCCAAGGCGCGAACGCCATCGCCGGCGAATGGGGACACAACTCCCTCCCCTGGCCTGCCGCCGGCGAGTTGCCCGGCCCGCGCTGCGGTTGCGGCAAGGAGGGGCACATCGAGGCCTTCCTCTCGGGGCCCGGCCTCGCGCGCGACCTGGAGCTCGCGACGGGCGAATCGCTCGAACCTTCGCAAATCGTGGCCCGCGCCGAGTCGGGAGACCTTGCGTGCGAAGCCGCGCTCGCGCGCTACGAGGGGCGCCTCGCGCGAGCCCTCGCGAGCGTCATCAACCTGCTCGATCCGGACGCGATCGTGCTCGGGGGAGGCCTCTCGAACGCCGAGCGCCTGTACCGCAACGTGCCGAAGCAATGGGGCCGCTACGTCTATTCGGATTCGGTCGCGACGCCGCTGCTCAAGGCGAAGCACGGCGACGCGAGCGGGGTACGCGGCGCCGCGCGCCTGTGGTGAAAACGTCAGCCGCGAATCAGAATGATGTGCACGCGCGACGGGCCGTGCGCGCCAAGCACGATCGTTTGATCGATATCGGCGGTGCGCGACGGGCCCGAAACGAAGTTGATCGCGCGCGGCATCTGGCCGAAGGCCTCACGCGCGAGCGCGAAGGCGTCCTCCATATGGGCGACGATCCGCCCCGCGCGAACGACCGCGACATGCGTTTCGGGAAGCAGGCTCGCCGTCGCCGGGGTATCCGGCCCGGAGGCGAGCACCAGCGTTCCGGTTTCGGCGACAGCGGCGAAGGCGCCGGTGACGCCGAGGGCATCCTCGGCCGTGGCGCCTCGCGGCTCGAGGGCGAGCCCCGCCGCCTTCCAGTCCAGATGCGCGAGTTGCGGCCAGATGCAGCCTGAAAGCGGAAGATTGCCCGCCTTTAAATACCGCGCGAGCGCGCCCGGCACGTCGCCCTCGGAGGCGACTTCGTCAGTCGTGCTCTGCATCGCTTCCGCGCGGGCGCGGAAGCGGGCGACGAGATCGCCCTCGACCTTGGGCAGGGTTCCGCGCGGATGCGCGCGCAGGTAGGTTTCGATCGCCCCCAGCTCGGCCTGCGAGGGCCTGCTCGCGCCTCGGCCCTGGGCCTTCCGGATGCGAGCGAGGATTCTTTCGCGCGAGCTCAATCCAGAGCTTTAACCATGTCCTCGACGACCTTCTTGGCGTCGCCGAACACCATCATGGTCTTGTCCATGTAGAAGAGCGGATTGTCGAGGCCCGCATAGCCGGCGGCCATGGAGCGCTTGTTGACGAGCACCGTACGCGCCTTGTTGGCCTCGATGATCGGCATGCCGTAGATCGGGCTGCCCTTCTCGTGCGCCAGCGGATTGACGACGTCGTTCGCGCCGAGCACCAGCACCACGTCAATCGTGCCGAGTTCGCCATTAATGTCCTCCATCTCGAACACCTGCTCATAAGGCACCTCGGCCTCGGCGAGCAGCACGTTCATGTGTCCGGGCATGCGGCCGGCGACCGGGTGGATCGCGTAGCGCACGCTCACGCCTTTCGCGATGAGCTTCTGCGCCATCTCCTTGACCGCGTGCTGCGCGCGCGCCACCGCGAGGCCGTAACCCGGCACGATGACCACCGACTCGGCGTTCGCCATGAGGAACGCCGCGTCCTCGGCCGAGCCGGACTTCACCGTCTTCTGCGTGGCGCCTGCCACCGCGGCGCCCTCGGCCGCGCCGAATCCCCCCATGATCACCGAGATGAACGCGCGGTTCATCGCCTTGCACATGATGTAGGAGAGGATCGCGCCCGAAGAGCCCACGAGGCTTCCTGCGATGATGAGCATCGTGTTGTTGAGGGAGAAGCCGATGCCCGCAGCCGCCCAGCCCGAGTAGCTGTTCAGCATCGAGATCACCACCGGCATGTCCGCGCCGCCGATCGGGATGATGATAAGCAGGCCGAGCGCGAACGCGATGCCGAGCATGATCAGGAACGGCATCCAGGCTTTGCCGTCGGCGAGAAAGAAGGCGGTCCCGAATCCGATCATTACCAGCGCAAGAATCAGGTTGAGCGCGTGCTGGCCCTTGAACACGACCGGGGCGCTCGAGAACAGGCGGAATTTCTTGCCCAGACCCGCGAGCTTGCCGAAGGCGATGACGCTGCCGGAGAAAGTGATGGCGCCGACGAAGCTGCCGATGAAAAGCTCGAGTCGGTTGCCTAGGGGCAGAGGATCGTGCTCGCCGAACGCGACCGGATTGTTGACCACCGCGACCGCAATCAGCACCGCTGCCATGCCGACTAGCGAGTGCATCGCCGCGACCAGCTCGGGCATCTGGGTCATCTGGACCCGACGCGACACGACCGCGCCGATCGTCCCGC
>JBGQKK010000109.1:0-9420 GCA_041499545.1 Gammaproteobacteria bacterium
GCCTTCGGCAAGGGCGCACGGCACTTTGCGACGGTCGAGGAAATGATCGCGGCGGCGCGCGAAGACGTCGTCGCCCGCACGGCGGCGCTCGTCAAAGGCTCGCGCTTCATGCGCATGGAGCGCGTGGTGCAGGCTCTGGCGGCAGAGCCGCAGAAAGCAGGGACGCACTGATGCTGCTCAGTCTCGCCCAATGGTTCGCGCAGGACGTGCGCGCCTTCAACGTGTTCCAGTACATCACGCTGCGAGCGGTGCTCGCGACCCTCACGGCGCTCGCCATCTCGCTGCTCGCCGGGCCGCTCGTCATCCGCAAGCTCACCGTCTACAAGATCGGGCAGGCGGTGCGCAACGACGGCCCGCAGTCGCACCTCACCAAGGCGGGCACGCCGACCATGGGCGGGGCGCTGGTGCTGCTGTCGATCTTGACGGCCACGCTCCTCTGGGCGGACCTGTCCAATCGCTTCGTCTGGGCGGTGCTCGTGGTGACTTTCGGCTTCGGCGCGATCGGATGGGTGGACGACTATCGCAAGGTGGTGAAGAACGACCCGAAGGGCCTCTCGGCGAGGGCGAAGTTCTTCTGGCAGTCGCTGATCGGCCTCATCGCCGCGGTGTATCTCGCCTTTGCCGTGTCGGCGTCGGCGAGCGGTCAGATACCCGGCCTGTTCTCGTCCTGGGTGGCGAGCGGCTTCTCGATGACCTTGCCCGCCAAGGCCGACCTGATCGTGCCGTTCTTCAAGAACATCGCCTATCCGCTCGGCGTGTTCGGCTTCATCCTGCTGAGCTACTTCGTCATCGTCGGCACGTCGAACGCGGTCAACCTCACCGACGGCCTCGACGGCCTCGCGATCATGCCGGCGGTGATGGTCGCGGGCGGCCTCGCGGTGTTCGCCATGGTCACCGGGCGGGTGGACTACTCCCGGTACCTGCTCTTCCCCTACATACCGGGCGCCGCCGAGCTCACCGTGTTCTGCGGCGCGCTCGTCGGCGCCGGCCTGGGCTTCCTCTGGTTCAACGCCTACCCGGCCGACGTCTTCATGGGTGACGTGGGCGCGCTCGCCCTGGGGGCCGCGCTCGGCACGGTCGCGGTGATCGTCAGGCAGGAGATCGTGCTCTTCATCATGGGCGGCGTATTCGTCGCGGAAACGGTCTCGGTGATGCTCCAGGTTCTCTACTTCAGGTGGAGCGGGGGCAAGCGCATCTTCCGAATGGCGCCGCTTCACCATCACTACGAGTTGTCGGGATGGAAGGAATCTCAGGTGGTGGTCCGCTTCTGGATCATCACCATGATGCTGGTCTTGTTCGGACTCTCCACGTTGAAGCTGCGGTGAATTTCGCGGGCAGAAAGGCGCTGGTGCTGGGGCTGGGTGACACGGGTCTGTCGATGGCGAAGTGGCTGCTTCGCGCCGGAGCGAGCGTGCGCGTGGCCGACACGCGCACCTCGCCGCCGCGGCTTTCCGCCTTGAAAGCGTCGCTGCCGGCGGTTCCCGCCGCATGCGGCCCGTTCCGGGAGGAGAGCTTCGCCGGCGTCGATCTCATCGCGATCAGCCCGGGCGTGCCGCTCGCGCAACCGCAGGTGCAGCGCGCGATCGCCGCCGGGACGCGCGTGCTCGGCGATGTCGAATTGTTCGCGCAGGCAGTGGGAAAGGGCGCGCGGATCATCGCGGTTACGGGCACCAACGGCAAGAGCACGGTCACTTCGCTCGCCGGAGCGATGGCGAGGGCGGCGGGAAGCGACTGCGAGGTCGCCGGAAACATCGGGCCCGCGGCGCTCGACGCGCTCATGCGGCGCGAGGACTCGGGGAGACTTCCGAGCCTGTGGGTGCTGGAACTCTCCAGCTTCCAGCTCGAGACGACCGCCTCGCTCGCCGCCGACGCGGCCACGGTGCTCAACATCAGCGAAGACCATCTCGACCGCTACCGCGGGATCGACGAGTACGCGCGCGCCAAGGCGAGGATCTTCTCGGGCGGCGGCCTGCAGGTACTCAACCGCGACGACCCGCGCAGCCTCGCGATGGCCTTGCCCGGCCGGAAAACGATCACCTTCGGGCTCGATGCCCCGCGCCGCGAAGAGGACTGGGGACTGCTGGCGCCGGGCGGCGAGCCCTGGCTCGCGCAAGGGACGAGCGCCCTGCTCGCCGTGCGCGACATCAAGATCGCCGGGCTGCACAACGCCGCCAATGCGCTCGCCGCGCTCGCGCTTTGCCGGGGGCTCGACCTGCCCCTCGCGCCGCTGCTCGGGGCGCTGCGCGAGTTCGAGGGGCTGCCGCATCGCGTCCAGCCGGTCGGCGAAGGCGAGGGCGTGCGCTGGTACGACGATTCGAAGGGTACCAATGTGGGCTCTACGGCGGCCGCGCTCTCCGGACTCGCGCAAGGCGGTGCGAAAGTGGTTCTGATCGCGGGCGGCGAGGGCAAGGGGCAGGACTTCTCTCCGCTGAAGGGCGCGCTCGCACGTTCGGCGCGCGCCCTCGTCCTGATCGGGCGCGACGCCCCCTTGATCGAAGCGGCAGTGGCCGGCGCGGGCGTCGCGGTGGTCCACGCGAGCTCGATGGACCAGGCCGTGGTGCTGGCGGGCGAGGCGGCGCGCCCGGGCGACGCGGTGCTGCTCTCGCCCGCGTGCGCGAGCTTCGACATGTTCCGCGACTACAAGCATCGCGGCGAGGTGTTTCGCCTCGCCGTGGAAAAGAGGCTCCGTGCTGCGAAGCATTAGCCCCGGCCGCACGCCCCTCGCCGAGTACGACAGCGGCGTGCTGTGGGCGGTGCTGCTCCTGCTCACGTTCGGGACCGTGATGGTGTATTCGTCCTCGATCGCGATCGCCGAGGCGAGCAAGTTCACCGGCGGAAGCTCGACCTACTTCCTGCAGCGGCACGCGATCTTTCTCGTCGCCGCCGTGCTCGCGGGAATGCTCGCGTTCCAGGTGCCCACGCGCGCGTGGCAGCAGGCCGCGCCCTGGCTTTTCGTGCTCGGGGTCGCCTTGCTCGCGCTGCTCCTCGTTCCCGGTCTCGGGCGCGAGGTCAACGGGGCGCGGCGCTGGCTTTCGCTCGGGTTCACAGGCCTGCAGCCCTCCGAATTCGTGAAGCTGTTCGTCGTTCTCTACGCCGCCGATTACACCGTGCGCAAGCTCGCCCTGATGTACAGCCTGAAGCGGGGCCTCCTTCCCATGTTCGCGGTGATGCTGGTGGTCGGCTGGCTCCTGCTGCGCGAGCCCGACTTCGGCGCTTTCGTGGTGGTCGCCGCGATCGCCACGGGGATCCTCTTCCTCGGCGGCATGAACGGCACCTGGTTCGCGGGACTGCTGCTGATGATGGCGGTGGGCTTCGTCGGCCTGGTCCTGTCTTCGCCGTATCGCATGCAGCGCATCTTCGGATTCATGGACCCGTGGTCGGATCCCTTCGGCCGCGGCTATCAGCTCTCGCACGCCCTCATCGCCTTCGGCCGCGGCGAGTGGTTCGGCGTGGGATTGGGCGCGAGCGTCGAGAAGCTCCTCTACCTGCCCGAGGCGCACACCGACTTCCTGCTCGCCGTGATCGGCGAGGAGCTGGGCTTCGCGGGCGTGCTCGCGGTGATTGCCCTCTTCTCGTGGCTGGTGCTGCGCGCCTTCGCCATCGGGCGCCAAGCGGTCGCGCTCGAGCGCCCCTATCCGGCGCTGGTCGCTCAAGGGGTAGGCGTGTGGCTCGGCGTGCAGGTGTTCATCAACATGGGCGTGAACATGGGCGTACTGCCGACCAAGGGCCTCACGCTTCCGCTCATGAGCTTCGGGGGAAGCGGCCTGCTCGCGAACTGCGTCGCGCTCGCGATTCTGCTGCGGATCGACTGGGAGAATCGCCAGATCATGCGCGGGGTGCGCGCATGAACGCTCTTGGGTTGAAATCGCCGTGCCCAGAACCGTCATGATCGCCGCGGGCGGAACGGGAGGGCACGTGTTTCCCGGACTCGCCGTCGCCGACTGGCTGCGCGCCTCGGGCTGGCGCGTGGTGTGGCTCGGGTCTGAGGCCGGCATGGAGGCGGGGCTGGTCGCCAAGCGGGGCTACGAGATGGCCGCAGTGAAGTTCTCGGGCGTTCGCGGCAAGGGCCCGGTTGCGCTCCTGCTCCTGCCTCTCAAGCTGCTGCTCGCGTTCTGGCAGAGCGCGCGCGCGATCCTCGCGAAGCGCCCCGACGTGGTGCTCGGCATGGGCGGCTACATGTCCTTTCCCGCGGGGATGATGGCGGCGCTCCTCGGCAGGCCGCTCGCGATCCACGAGCAGAACTCCGTCGCAGGTCTCGCCAACCGCGTGCTCGCCGGCGTCGCCGACCGGGTCCTGTGCGCTTTTCCGGGCGCCTTGAAACGTGCGACGCATACGGGCAATCCGGTTCGCCCCGAGATCGCGGCAATCCCCGCGCCCGCGGAGCGCTACGCGCAGCATTCCGGGCCTGTGCGCATTTTGGTCGTCGGCGGGAGCCTCGGCGCCAAGGCATTGAACGACGTTGTTCCCAAGGCGCTCGCGCTTCTTCCTGTCGCGGCGCGACCCATCGTTACGCACCAGTCCGGCGCGCAGCACGTCGAGGCGCTCAAGGAGGCCTATGCGGCGGCCGGCGTGCAGGCGAGCACGCCGGCATTCATCGATGACATGGCCGCTGCGTACGCCGACGCCGACCTTGCGGTGTGCCGCGCCGGCGCGACCACGGTGGCCGAGCTCGCGGTCGCCGGTCTGCCCAGCATCCTCGTCCCCTTTCCGCACGCGGTCGACGACCACCAGACGACGAACGCCCGGTTCCTCGCCGACGCGGGCGCCGCGGTCCTCGTCCCGCAGAGCGAGCTCACACCCGAGCGACTGGCCGCGCTCCTCAGCGTGTTCGATCGCAAGAGCCTGCGGGAGATGGCCGCGCGCGCACGTTCGCTCGGCCGTCCCGATGCGACCGAGGCGGTCGCAAGGGCATGCATGGAGCTTGCGCCGTGAAGCACAAGGTCAAGCGCATTCATTTCGTCGGGATAGGGGGCTCGGGAATGAGCGGCATCGCCGAGGTGCTGCTCAACCTCGGATACCAGGTGAGCGGGTCCGATCTCGCCGCCAATGCGGCCACCGAGCGGCTGGCGTCGCTCGGCGCAAAGGTCACTCTGGGGCACAGCGCCGCCAGTGTCGCCGCGGCGGACGCGGTGGTGGTTTCCGCGGCGGTCGCCCCGAACAACGTCGAGATCGTCGCCGCACAGGCCAGGCGCATTCCGGTCGTGCCGCGTGCGCTGATGCTCGCCGAGCTGATGCGCCTGAAGCAGGGGATCGCGGTCGCGGGGACGCACGGCAAGACCACTACGACGAGCCTGGTCGCGAGCGTGCTCGCCGAAGGGGGGCTCGACCCGACTTTCGTGATCGGCGGAAGGCTGGTGAGCGCGGCATCCAATGCACGGCTCGGCGCGGGTGAGTTCATCGTCGTCGAGGCCGACGAATCCGACGGTTCCTTCCTCCACCTGCAGCCGGTGGTGGCGGTCGTGACCAACATCGACGCCGACCACATGGAGACCTATCAACACGATCTTTCGCGGCTGAAGCGCGCCTTCGTCGGCTTCCTGCAGAACCTGCCCTTTTACGGCAGCGCGATCCTGTGCGTGGACGATCCCGGTGTCCGGGAAATCATGCCTTCGGTCGCCAAGCCCATCGTCACCTACGGCCTGCGCGAGGATGCGATGGTCCGCGGCGTCGATCTCGTCGCGGGCGAGCGCATGCGCTTCAAGGCGATGCGTGAAGGCGCGGCGACCCTCGAGGTCACGCTCAATCTGCCCGGACGGCACAACGTGCAAAACGCGCTCGCCGCAATCGCGGTCGCCACTGAGCTCGGCGTCGCCGACTCCGCGATCCGCAAGGCGCTCGCCGATTTCCGCGGCGTCGGCCGGCGGTTCCAGCGCTACGGCGAGATTCCACTTTCGCCCAACGGCAAGGCGCCGGGGAGCTTTACCCTGGTAGACGACTACGGGCACCACCCCGCCGAAATGCGGGCGACGCTCGATGCCGCGCGCGGCGCTTTTCCGGGCCGGCGCATCGTGCTCGCCTTCCAGCCGCACCGCTACACCCGCACCCGCGATCTCTTCGAGGATTTCGTGAAGGCCCTCTCGGGCGTCGACGCGCTGCTGCTCGCCGAGGTCTATCCCGCCGGCGAGGCGCCGATCGTCGCGGCGGATGGGCGCTCGCTCGCACGGGCGATCCGCGTGGCGGGAAAAGCGGAGCCTATATTCGTCGAGAAGATCTCCGACATGCCCGACGCGATTCGCAAAGTCGCGCGCCCGGGCGACGTCGTCCTGACCATGGGCGCCGGCTCGATCGGAAGCGTGCCCGGCACGCTGCTGAAGGGCGGCAAATGAACATGGCCGAGCCGATCGCAAAGCCCCAGCCCGCCCTGCGCGGAATCCTGCGACTGAACGAGCCGATGGGCAAGCACGTCACCTGGCGCACCGGCGGAGTCGCCGCGCGCGCCTACTCCCCCGCCGACTCCGCGGATCTCGCCGCGTTCCTCGCGACGCTTCCCGCGCAGGAGCCGGTGTGTTTCGTCGGCTTGGGCAGCAACCTGCTGGTGCGCGACGGCGGCTACCGCGGAACGGTCGTGCTGATGCACAACCCCGGCGGAGCGATGCGGCTCGAGGGCGAGCTGATCTACGCCGACGCGGGTACCGCCTCGCCCAAGGTGGCGCGGTTCGCGGCGACGCGGGGCTTCGAAGGCTCGGAGTTTCTCGCCGGCATCCCCGGCACCGTCGGCGGCGCGCTTGCGATGAACGCCGGCTGCTACGGATCGGAGACCTGGGACGTCGTCGCCAAGGTCCTGATGATCTCGCGCGCCGGGAAGCTCATCGAGCGCCGGGCCGACGATTTCGGAATCGGCTACCGGCAGGCGCAATTGCGACGGGGCCGGCTCGGCGAGGACGAATGGTTCGTCGGCGCCTGGTTCCGCTTCAGGCCCGGCGACGAGAAGCAGGCGCGCAGGCGCATCAAGGAACTGCTCGCAAGGCGCCTCGCCACCCAGCCACTCGAGCTCCCCAACGCAGGCTCGGTGTTCCGCAATCCCCCGGGCGACCACGCGGCGCGCCTGATCGAGGCGAGCGGCCTCAAGGGCCGGGAGATCGGCGGCGCACGCATCTCCGAGAAGCACGCGAATTTCATCGTCAACCCCAAGGGCCGGGCGCGCGCTTCGGACATCGAGGCGCTGATCACGCTCGCCCGCGACACGGTGAGGCGACGCTTCGCGGTCGAGCTCATCGCGGAGATCCGGATCGTGGGGGAGGCGGCATGAACGCCCGCGATTTCGGCAAGGTCGCGGTGCTGATGGGCGGGCGCTCCGCCGAGCGGGCGGTCTCCCTGAAAAGCGGCGAGCGGGTGCTCGCCGCGCTGAAAGCGAAGGGCGTGAACGCGCACGCCTTCGACCCGAAGGAGCGCGGGATCGGCGCGCTCGTCGAGGAGCGATTCGATCGCGCCTTCGTCATCCTCCACGGCCGCTGGGGCGAGGACGGCACGATCCAGGGAGCGCTCGAGCTGCTCGGCATTCCCTACACGGGGTCGGGCGTGCTCGCGAGCGCGCTCGCCATGGACAAGTGGCACGCCAAGCTGGTGTGGCAGTCGTGCGGGATTCCGACGCCGCGTTCGGAGCTTCTCGCGCGCGACGGCGACTGGCAGGCGATTGCGACCCGGCTGGGCATGCCCCTGATGGTGAAGCCGGCCAACGAGGGCTCGTCGATCGGAATGACCAAGGTGAAGAGTGCGCGCGACCTTCCCGAGGCCTACGCCCTCGCCGCCAATTACGACCGCGTGGTGATCGCCGAGGCCTTCGTGGACGGCGTCGAGCTGACGGCGGGAATTCTCGGCGACCAGGCGCTGCCGCTCATCAAGCTGGAAACGCCGCGCGAGTTCTACGACTACGAGGCGAAGTACGAGGCGGCGGACACCCGCTACCTCATCCCCAGCGGATTGCCGCCCGATGCCGAGCGCATCATCCAGGACGAGGCCCTGTTCGCGTTCAACACCCTGGGCTGCAGCGGATGGGGCCGAGTGGACCTGATGCTCGACCGCTCGGGAAGACCTTACTTCCTCGAGGTGAATACATCGCCGGGCATGACCGATCACTCGCTCGTGCCGATGGCGGCGCGCCATGCCGGCTTGTCGTTCGAGGATCTGTGCCTGCGAATTCTCGAGTCGGCGAGGCTCGAGAAAGGAGCCGGTCGTGTGGGATAACCCGCGACTGGCCAATGCCGCCGCGGGCGTGCTTGCCGCGCTCGCGCTCGGGCTCCTCGCGAGCGCCGCGGGGCGCGTGCTACTCGACTCGCCGGCGTTCCTGCTCAAGACGATCGTCGTCGGAGGGGACCTCGATCGCGTCGAGCGCCGCGATATCGTGAGCGCGCTTCAGGGACGGGTCAGAGGCACGTTCTTCACGGTGGACCTCGAGTCGGTCCGCGCTCTCTTCGAGAGCATCCCCTGGGTGCGCCGCGCGGAGCTGCGGCGCAAATGGCCCGATTCCCTCGAAGTGCGCATCGAGGAGCACGTGGCGCTCGCGCGCTGGGGCCAGAGGAGAGAGCCCCAGCTCGTGAATGCTCAAGGCGAGATCTTCCGGGGACAAAGCGAGGCCGAGCTTCCGGTTCTCGCCGGGCCGGCCGGCACCGAGGGCGAAGTCGTTCGGCGATACCTCGCGTTCCGGGACCTGCTCGCTCCGCTCGGACTCGATCCCCGGCAGGTGCTCCTCTCCTCGCGTCTCGCCTGGCAGCTCAAGCTTTCGAACGGCGTCACCGTCCTGCTCGGGCGCGATTCCGACAAGGACCGGGTCGAAGATCGCCTCGCGCGCTTTGCCTCGGCGTTTCCGCGGACGCTGGCGAAGTCCAGGCAACGCCTCGACTACGTGGATCTGCGCTACCCGAACGGCTTCGCCTTGCGCGTAACTGAGCGCGTCACCGGGACGCCGAGATCCGAACCGGCCAAGCCGCAGCACAAACGAGCCTGACATGGCGAGGGAAAACAAGAACCTCATCGTCGCTCTGGACATCGGCACCTCCAAGGTGGTGGCGATCGTGGCCGAGCTGTTCCCCGACGGGCGCATGGACATCGTGGGCATGGGCGGGCACGAGTCCAAGGGCCTGAAGAAGGGCGTGGTCGTGAACATCGAATCGACGGTGAACGCCATCCAGCGCACGCTCGAGGAAGCCGAGCTGATGGCCGATTGCAAGATCGAGCGGGTCTTCACCGGAATCGCGGGAAGCCACATCAAGAGCTTCAACTCGACCGGAATGGTGGCGATCAAGGACAAGGAGGTCACGCAAACCGACGTCGAGCGCGCGATCGAGACGGCGCGCGCGATGCCCATCCCCACCGATCAGCAGGTGCTGCACATCCTAACGCAGGAATTCATAATCGACGGCCAGGACGGCGTGCGCGAGCCGCTCGGAATGAGCGGCGTGCGTCTGGAAGTGAAAGTGCACA
>JBGQKK010000110.1:0-9288 GCA_041499545.1 Gammaproteobacteria bacterium
GCAAGCAGGTCGATGCGCTGGAACAGCAGAAGACGCAATTGCTGACCGTCACCCAGCAGGACAAATCGCAGTACGACGCGCTGGTGCGCAACCTCACCGAGGAGGTCAAGAAGGGCGAGCTGCAGGTGCGGCAGTACAAGGACATGCTCACGGTCGACGTCGCCGAGCAGCTGTTCTTCGATTCGGGGCGCGCCGATCTCAAGGACACCGGCAAGGCGGTGCTGAAAAAAGTCGGCGAGGCCTTGAAAGGCTATGAGGACAAGGTCATCCGGGTGGTCGGCCACACCGACAACGTGCCGATCAAGACCAAGGTATTCCCCTCCAACTGGGAGCTGTCGGTCGCGCGCGCGACCACCGTGGTGCGCTACCTGCAGGAGGTGGGCATCCCGCCCGAGCGCATGGTCGCCTCGGGCCGCGCCGAATACCAGCCCGTCGCCGAGAACGATACCGCCGATGGGCGGAAGAAGAACCGCCGCATCGAGATCACGCTCATCGACAAGAATCTGGTGCAGGAGGCCGGCCCGGCGAAGAAATGAGCCGACCGAGCTAGAAGGGAAAGCGCAGGGTCTTTTTCACCACGCCGGTGACGATGTCGGTGAGATCTGCCGTGGGCGCGACCAGGTCCCCGACGAGCTTGAGCTCGGCCGGCACGCGGGTTGCCTCGGCCACCGTGACGCGAAACACGACCGGCGGCGCGCGCCGGCCCGTGTCCCGGGCACTCGCATCGGCGGAGGCGGCCTCGGGGTTCAAAGGCGCGAGCCCCGACGAGATCGGAGGCAGGGGCAGGCGCTCGGTGCCCGACCAATCCGAGGTGAAATCACCCGCCCTCGCATCCCAGCCGAAGTAACGGAAGTGATCCCCATCCTCCCTGGCCTCAAAAGTCTGGGGGCGCAGGAACACGTAGTTCAGCACCGTCTCGGAGTAACCCCGGTTCTGATCGAACCAGGTCGACTCGACGGCGATCGAGGCGCTGACCGAGACCTTGTCCCCCAACCGGTTTTCCTCGTAGGAGCCCTTCCTGAAGTAAGCGCGCAGCGGCCGGATCTGCACCGCGTCCCGGTAGCTCGAGGCGCCCACCGCAAACGAGTCGAGGCGCAGCTGGAAGATGAGGTCGAAGCGGATCTCGTTTTCCCTCGCGTCGTAGCGCACGACGCGAAAGCATCTCACGGCGAGCTCCGGAGCGAAACCCGAGGCGACGGTTTCCACGGTGTGGTAGAAGGGATACTGCGTAAGCGCCGTGTACGCGACCGCATATCTTTCGAATTCCTTTTGAATGTAGCCGCGCGTGGGACTGCCGACACGGTCCATCGTCGAGGGCGGCGCAGGCAGCTCCTCGGTCTGGGGAGGCAAGCACTGCGCGGCGATCCTTTTTTCCTCGAGCGACTGGTGCATGAGGAAATCCTCGGGAAGCGGCTTCCTGTCGAACAGGCCCGGTATCGTCAGCGGGCGCGAGCCGCTCCTTCCGAGCGACATCGCCGGAAAGGGCGCGTCGTGATTTCCGAGAATCGGCATGAAGCCGCTGACGACATGCGGGTCCCCGACCGTGCTCACCTCGCTCTCGTCGCCCCGCCAGCTCGAGCAGCCGCCGAGCGCCAGCCACGCGCACAGCGCCGCGCAAGCCATTCCGGGCGTGAAAGACTGTTCCGTCATGCTCCGAGCGGCCTCTTCTGCGCGACGGCGGCATAGTACTCCCAGGCGCGGGCGACCACTCTGGGGCTGATCTGGTCGCCCACGCTCTCCGCCTCCTCGCGGGTGTAGGCGCGGATTCGCGATGCGTCACCGCCCGCGGCGGCGAGCA
This sequence comes from Gammaproteobacteria bacterium, assembly GCA_041499545.1. Taxonomy (GTDB): domain Bacteria; phylum Pseudomonadota; class Gammaproteobacteria; order Burkholderiales; family SG8-39; genus VBDM01. The sequence goes on from JBGQKK010000110.1 coordinate 1,799, forward strand.
TGTCCAGCTGCAGGCGCGCGCTCTCCTCGAGCAGGCACGCCGCCACCGTGGCCGAGCGCACGTCGGTGAGCGCGGTGGTGATGCCGTGGCCGCGCATCATCACCGCGATCCCCGCTCCGAGCTTGTGCGCGAGCAGCTCGCCGAGCTCGCGCGTGCGGATGAGCCCGATGCGCTCGTACTCGGGCACGCCCGCGTGGAACGCCCCGCCCTGATTGTGAACGACGCGGTGAGGCTGACCGATCTGCGTCAGGCAGACGCAGGCGCTCGGATGCGCGTGCACCACGCCGCCCACGTCGGGACGCGCGGCGTAGATGCGCGCGTGGATCCACAGCTCGCTGTTCGGCGTCCCTTTTCCGGAGAGAATCCTGCCTTCCGTGTCCACGGTAAGCAGTGTGCCCGCGGCGGCGAAGCCGGGGCTGCGCCGCGTCGGCATGAGAAAGCTGCCGGTGCCCGGGATGCGCGCGCTCGCGTGGCCGAAGGCGTTCGACAGGCCGAAGCGTTCGACGATGCGGTTGGCGAGCGCGACGTCGCTCTTCAGCGCCGACAGCGCCGATACTTTCGCGCTCACGTCTCGATCCGCAAGGCGAACAGCGCTTCGGCGACCAGAGACGCATCCGGCTCGCTCCCCACGAGCGCGTACACCGGCGCGCCCGGCGTGAGCGCGCGCTCGAGCCACCGCGCCCCGCGGACCCTTCCGAAGACCGAGGCATTGGGGTAGGCGTGCAGGGTCGCGACGATCGTCCACGGCAGGGCACGGTACAAGGTGTCGTCCGGATACGAACGCTTGCCGATCCACACTTTCCTGCCGGAAGCCTCGTCCGCGAGCAGCCCGGGCATCTCCTCGGGAAGCGCGCTCATCCAGTCCCGGTCGAGAGAAGCCAGGCCGGGCGCGCCGACGCGATGCAGCGCGAACAGCACGAAGCCCGACAGCCCGAGGTACTCCCTTTTTTCGTCCGGCGAGTCGGGGTAATCCGCCCAGCGCGCCCGGCCCGTGGCGACGCGGCTCTTCAGCCAATCGGATCCGCGGCTCACCGCGGCGGCGATGCGTCCGCGGCGCGCGGGATCCTTCTCCCGCGCCGACTGCTCGTGAAGCGCGAGGATCGTGGCGGCGGTCGCGTAGCTCGAAGCGAACTCCTTCGGTTCGGCGCCCGCGAACAGGGGCCATCCGCCTTCGGGACCCTGGGCCGAGAGCAGGAACTCGATCTCGGTGCGGTGCGCCGCAATGCCGTGGCACGCAAGCGCCCACAGGGCCCACGAGGTCACGCCGAGGTGGCTCGGGAAATTCCCCGCAGGCTGCTTGCGCCAGCAGGCGCACTCGGGCCCCGCCGCGGAGCGGAAATACCGCTCGATCGACCTGGCGCTGGCGCGGCCCGCGCGGCCGTTCTCCTTGAGCGCGACCAGGATCTGGGCGGAAGTCCAGGCGTCGCCTTGGATCCGGCCCTTCGTGATCAGGCGCGCCTCGACCGCGGCCGCGAGCTGGTTCGCCTTTTCTCGGGCCGCCCGGAGCGTTTCCTGCGCGAGCGGCGGCTGCGCGGAGAACGCAGCGCGCCAGTATTCGTGCAGGAAGGCGAAGCCGATCGCGAGCACGAGAACCGCGGCGATCGCCGCCGTCGCGAGCTTGCGCGCCCTGCTCTTGCCTACCCACGCGGCGAGGAGCCCGAGCGTTCTCGCGGCGCGGGAACTGAACCCGCCGCTCACCACGACGCTTCGCCGCAGGCAGGCATCGGCGCTCGCGACTACCCGGTCCAGCAACTTTCTTCCGTAGGAGCGCAGCCCTGCGGCACGGGACTGCGCCGCGCGCAGGGAGGGCTGCAGCTTCTTCGGGGCCGCCTTGGGCTTCGGCATCGCTCTACAGGCCCACCAGGAGCTTGCCGACCGTGGCGCCGCTCTCCTGGGCTTCGTGAGCCGCCGCGGTTTCGTCGAGCTTGAACACCCGCGCGACGTGCGGGCGGTAACGCCCCGCCTCGAGCGCCGCATTGATGTCGCGCGCCGCAGACTGGTGCGCTTCGCGCGGCATCACGTACACGAGAATGAAATGAACGGTGATGCCCTGCCTCATGATCGAAGTGAACGGGATGCGCGGCGCGCTGTCGGGCGGACCCGAGGAATAGGTGGAGATGACGCCGTTGGCTTTCAGCACGGCGCGGTTGAGCTCGAGATTCGCCTCGAAAGCGACTTCGACCACGCGGTCGAGCCCGGCGCCCCGCGTGAACGCCTTGATTCGCCCCGCGGGATCGTCGCGCTTGCGGTTGACGACGAGGTCGGCGCCCGCCTCGCGCGCGACCTTCTCCTGCTCGGCGCGGCTCACGGTGGCGACGACGCGCGCCCCGCCCCATTTCGCGAGCTGGATCGCCGCATGGCCGACCGCACCCCCGCCGCCCGCGACGAGCACCGTTTGTCCCTGGATACCGCCGTCCTGGAACAGGCAGCGGTGCGCGGTCATTCCGGCGATGCCGAGGCAGGCGCCGGTCTCGAAGCTCGCCGTCTCGGGCAGGGGAACGGCGTGCTCGGCGGGAATCGACACGTACTCGGCGCAAGTGCCGAAGGCGCGGCCGCGTTGCGCCTCGTAGACCCAGACGCGCTCGCCCACCCTCGCCTGCGGCACGCCCGCGCCGACCCGGTCGATCACGCCCGCGCCGTCCTGATGCGGAACGATGCGCGCGAACGGCATCTCCATGGCGCCGTCCCAGCCGCCGCGCAGCTTGGTGTCGGTGGGATTGATCCCCGAAACCTGCAGCTTGACGCGCACCTCGCCGGCTGCGGGCTGCGGCTCGGGAAGCTCGCCCACCGCGAGCACCTTCGCCGCGGGCCCCTTCTTCTCGTAGTACACCGCTTTCATGCAGGCGCCTTCTTCGCGTCCGGCCGCTTGTGGCGGAAGCCGCGCTCGAAATGGCCGCGTCCCTCGAGGTCACCCTGCTCGAAGATCCAGGTGTAGCCGCCTTTCGGATTGGAGAGGATCTCCCAGGCGTTGTCGTCGGCGTCCCAGAAGAGAAAGCTGTAGGTGCCGTGGCGCGCCGAGGGCTTGCCGATGTCGTGCAGGCCCCATTTTTCCGCCTGCGATTGGCACAGCCGCCAGGCCGCGTCGACCTCCGCGTCGGTCTCGACGTCCAATCCGTTGTGGTAGAGGCGGTCCATGCGGTCCTTCTTCTTCGTATACACCACCGCGTACACGTGGTTGCCGCCCAGCCGCACCATGAGCGACACGTTGCTGGTGCGCACCACCTGTAGGCCGAGAAACTCCTCGTAGAAGCGCCGGCTCGCCTCGAGGTCTTTCGAGCCGAGCGTGCCGTGCGAGATGAACTTCGACTTGATCGCGGATTCTCCCATGCGGCTACTCCAGCTTGATTCCGGATTCGCGCACCACTTGCCCCCAGTAGCGGTAGTCGGCGCGCACGCGCTCGGCGAAGGCCGGCGCCGGGCCGCCGAGAGGCTCGGCGCCGATCTCGAGCAGCCGCTGCCTCGCCTTGGGCTCATCGATCACCGCCTGGAGCTTCTCGTTCAGCAGGCGCACGAGCTCCGCGCTGGTGTCCCTGGGCGCGAAGATCCCGAACCAGGCGCTCATCTCCCAGCCCGGCAGGCCCGCCTCCGCCGAGGTCGGCACCTCGGGCAGTCCCGCCAGGCGGCGCTTCGATCCGGCCGCGAGAGCGCGGAGCGCCCCGCTCTTGAGGTGCGGCCTCGCCGACCCGTAGCTCATCGACATGAGCTGCAGCCGGCCGGCGATCAGATCCGGAAGCGCCGGCCCCACGCCCTTGTAGGGCACGTGCACCAGCTTCAGGCCCGCGAGGCGCTCGAACTGGTCCACGGCGAGATGCGGCGGGCTGCCGGTCCCCGCCGAGCCGTAGTACACCTTCCCCGGATTCGCTCGCGCATAGGCGATGAACTCGGCGAGGTCCTTCACCGCCAACGTGGCGGGAACGACGAGGATGTGCGGCGCTTCGGCGACGTTGAACACGGGAACGAGATCCGCCAGGGGATCGAAGGCGAGCGAGTGGTCGAGGAAGGGCTTGATGACGAGATTCCCCCCGGCGCAGATGATCAGCGTGTAGCCGTCGGCGGGCGATTTCACCACGTATTCGATCGCGACGTTGCCCGACGCACCCGCCTTGTTCTCGACCACGACCTGCCGGCCGAGCTCGCGCGCGAGGCCCTCGGCCGCCAAGCGCCCGAGGATGTCGGTGAGCCCGCCCGGCGAGGTGTCCACCACCATGCGGATCGCGCGGCTGGGGTAATCGCCCTGCGCGAGCGCCTCCTTGGTCGCGATGAGCGCAACGAGACCGCTCAACAGACCGAGGAGCAGGGCCGCGCCGGCCGAGTGCGGTTTCAATCCCATTCGAACTCTAGGGCTCCTCCGAGAAGCGCCGCGCGGGACGGTTCCATTGCATTCTTGTTCTGGGTGTCGGTGGCAAGTCTACCGCGGCTAGCGCTCGCCCTGCACCGACAGTTCCATCTCGCCGATCCCCTCGATGCCGCCTTTCAGGCGATCGCCGCTCGCGAGCTTGGCCACGCCCGCCGGGGTGCCCGTCGAGACCAGCACTCCGGGATGGAGCGTCGTCACGCCCGAAAGGAAGCGGATGTGCTCGCGCAGGCTGCAGATCATGTCGCCCGTGTGTGCGCTCATGACCAGCGTGCCGTTTTGCTCGACCCGGATCGCGAGGTCCTGCGGATCGGCGATCTCGTCGCGCGTGACGATCCAGGGCCCGAGGCCCGTGAAGGTGTCGAATCCCTTGCGGATGTTCCGGGTGTTCTGCCGGCCCCGTCCCCAGGGATCGCGCTGGCTGAAGTCCCAGAGAATCGTATAGCCGAAAACGTGGTCGAGCGCCTTCTGCTCGGTGACGTGCCGCGCGGCCGTGCCGATCACTGCGCACAGCTCGCATTCGAAATCCACGTCCCTGGAGATCTTCGGGAGGATGACCGGCCCGCCCGGGCCGACGATCGAGGCCGCGGGCTTGAGGAAGAACTCCGCCATCAAGTCGTCCTTGGAGAACGCGGTGCGGTCGTAGGATTTCATTTTCTCGCGCATCTCGGCCTCGTGCGCCTTGTAGTTCGACGCGGCGGCCCAGATCGCCGGCGGATTGAGCAAGGGCGCGAGCAGCCTGACCGAGGCGAGCGGGAGCGAGGAGCCCGATTGCAGCGCGAAGCGCGCGCACTTCATCGCGGCGGGCTCGTTCGCCAGCCGCTCGATCACCTCGAGCATCGTATGCCCGGGCTTCAGGTGGCCCGCCTTCGTCAGCGCCTCGCCGATCGGGTAGACCTTGTCTGCGACGACGGCTCCGGCGAGGCCTTCGTTGTAGTGGCAGATCTTCATTCCGGTTCCTCCGCTTCTTTGGCTCAGTCGAGCTTCACTCCGGAAGCTTTGACCACCTGCTCCCAGGCGCGGTAATCCGAGCGCACCCGCTCGGCGAACCCCTGCGCGGGACCGCCGATCGGCTCCATGCCGGACTCGAGCAGGCGCTTCCTCGTCTTGGGATCGTCGATCACCGCCTGCATGCCGGCGTTCAGCACGCCGACGATCTCGGCGCCGGTACCCTTGGGCGCGAAAATGCCGAACCACGTCGTCATCTCCCAGCCCGGCAGCCCCGCCTCCGCCGAAGTCGGCACCTCGGGCGCCGCGGCGAGACGGGCCTTCGAAGCCGCCGCGAGCGCGCGCAGCGTCCCGCTCTTCAGGTGGGCCTGTACCGGCGAGAGTCCCACCGAGAGCATCTGCACGCGACCCGCGACGAGGTCGGTGATCGCCGGTCCGGCGCCGCGGTAGGGCACGTGCACCAGCTGCACGCCCGCCAGCCGCGCGAAATGGTCCGCGGCGAGATGCGTGGTGCTGCCGGGGCCTGCCGAGGCGTAGTTCAGCTTTCCCGGGCTCGCGCGCGCGAGTGCGATGAACTCCGCGAGGTCCTTCGCCGGCAGCGCGCCGGGCACGACCAGCAGTTGCGGCGCGCCGGCGATGTTGAACACCGGGACGATGTCGTTGAGGGGATCGAAAGGCAGCGAGGCGTACAGGAACGGCGTGATGACGACGTTGCCGCCGGCGACCAGAAGCAGCGTGTAGCCGTCCGGAGGAGCCTTCGCCACGTGCTCGATCGCGAGATTGCCGGTGGCGCCGGCCTTGTTCTCGACCACGACCTGCCGGCCGAGTTGCGACGACAAGCCTTCGGCCGAGGTGCGCGCGAGGAAATCGGTGATGCCGCCGGGGGCGGTGCCCGCCACGAGGCGGATCGCCCTCGAGGGATACGCCGGGGCCTGGGCCGCGGCGGCGCTCCCCAGGAGCGCTCCGGCGATCAGCGCGATGAGCTGCAACATCGGCCTATTGTTTCACGATTCTTTCCGTTGAACTTCCGGGAAGCCGGGAGTAGCATGGGCCGAAGAAAAACTCCAAGCATGGCAAGGGAGAGTTGGCTCATCACTTGATGCGAAAGGAGTCCTCATGTGCTACGAGTTCGATGAGATGTACTGGAAGGCGCGCGAGGCCGAGGAAGCGCGCAGGAAAAAGCTGGCCGACGAGCTGAACAGACAGAGTAAGCAATCGGCGCCCGCGAAGCCCGCGGCCCCAGGCGTCAAGGAGAAGGAACCCGTTCCGGCTTGACGGGCCGGTCGCAGAGAACCGCAGGCCGATCCGCCGCGCCGGCCGCGCGGCGGATCTTTCCCTTTTCGCGCGGATTCCACCGCGTGGACGCGTAGAATCCTTCGCATGCACCGGCAGGTCCGATTCTGCGTGACGAGCGACGGCGTTCGGCTCGCCTATTCGATCTCGGGGAGCGGTCCGCCGCTGGTGCGTGCACCCCACTGGTTCACGCACCTCGAGCACGACTGGACGAACCCCGCGATGCGCCCCTGGGTCGAGGATCTGTCCAAGCGCTACACCCTGCTGCGCTTCGACCAGCGCGGGACCGGCCTATCGGACCGCGAGGTGCCCGAAATTTCGGTCGAGGCGCACCGGCGGGACCTGGAGCGCGTCGTCGACGCCGCGGGATTCGAGCGCTTCGCCGTGCTCGGGCTGTCGCAGGGCGCGGCGCTGGGCGTGGCGTACGCGGCACGGCACCCCGACCGGGTGAGCCACCTCATCGTTTGCGGGGGATTCGCCAGGGGCTGGGCGATGCGGGGCTATTCGCGCGAGCAGATGGAGCAGCGGGAGACGCAGGTGAAGCTGATCGAGCTCGGCTGGGGCAGCGACGACCCTTCGTTCCGGCAGGTGTTCAGCACCGGGTTCATGCCCGATGCCCCGGGCGAGGCAGTCCGCGCCTTCAACGACCACATGCCGCTGACGAGCTCGGCGAAGACGGCTGCGACCATATTCTCGAAGAACGCCTTTATCGACGTCCAGGACGAGGCGCGCCGGGTCAGATGCCCGACGCTCGTCCTTCACGGGCGCGGCGATCTGCGCATCCCCGTCGAGGAGGGGCGGATACTGGCGGCGCTGATTCCCGACGCGCGCTTCATCACCCTCGAGACCCGCAATCACCTCATGCTGCAGACCGAGCCGGCGTGGCGGAGCTTCC
>JBGQKK010000111.1:0-9155 GCA_041499545.1 Gammaproteobacteria bacterium
CGAGGACATTCCGGGCGTGGGGCGCTTCGCGGTGGTCGCCGATCCGCACGGCGCGGTGTTCATCATCATGAAGGGCTCGAGCGCGGAGGGCCCCCCGGCGGTCGCGCCGGGCACGCCCGGCCACGTCGGCTGGCGCGAGTTGCACGCGGGCGACGGCAAGAGCGACTTCGCGTTCTACTCGCGTCTTTTCGGCTGGACCAAGGCCGAGGCCTTCGACATGGGCGCGATGGGCGTCTATCAGACCTTCAAGACCGGCGGCGGTGAGCCAGCCGGCGGCATGATGACCAAGACGCCCGATACGCCCGTGCCCTTCTGGCTGTACTACTTCGACGTCGATGCCCTCGACGCCGCGGTCGCGCGAGTGACCGGTGCGGGCGGCAAGCTCGCCATGGGCCCGCACCAGGTTCCCACCGGGCAGTGGATCGCGCAGTGCTTCGACCCGCAGGGCGCGAGCTTCGCGCTGCTCGCGCCGAAGCGCTGATCGCTCGGTCGGCGATCGACCGAAGTGTCGCCCACAGGCGACACTTCGCCCCGGCGACAATTCGCCGCTCTCGTTTGCTTGGCCACCGGGAAACTTCGTGATAACGTGAGCGCATCGTCGCGGGCTTCATCGCGAGGGCCTATGAGCTGGATGACTTGGGTGACGTTGCTGCTTGCTTGGCCGCTGATCGGCCTGGGCATGGCGTATTTGTTCGGCCGTGTCACGCACGCAGCGGAAACCCCGGCGGGCGAGCTCGGCTCCCCGGTCCTGAGCTACCTGCGTCGCGTGAAGCGCGCTTCGACGCGCCCGGCGACCGAAACCAAGGTTCGCCGCGAAGCCGCCGGCGGGCGCCGCGCGCACTGAACGTCCCCGGGACGCGCCGGTCCCGCAAGCTGTTCCCGTTTTCCGTGGTTCGCGCGCGCAGGCGCGCGCGGGGCTTCGCGCCTTGACCCCCGGTCCCGCCGGCGCCTAAACTCCCGCGGTCCACTAGAGGGAGAGCGGCCATGGACTCGATGAGATCGAACCGGCGCTGCGCCGGCCTCGCATGCCTCGGACTCCTGTCGGCGCTGGCGGCCCAGCCGGCTTCGGCTGAAACCGCGCTCGTGTACGTCACCAACAGCGCCGGCGACAGCATCCACGTCATCGACCCCGCGACCGACAAAGTGGTGCAGGTCATCAAGGGCATCGAGGCCCCGCACGGCATCGACTTCGCTCCCGACGGAACGCGCGTGTATGTCAGCAACGAGGCCGACAGCACGCTCGACGTGATCGACCGCAAGACCGGCAAGATCGTCCGGAAGATCCCGCTCAGCGGCCACCCCAACAACATCGCCGTGACCAAGGACGGCGGGCGCGTCGTCGTCGGCATCGCCCAGGATCCCGGCGCCCTGGACGTGATCGACGCGTCGGCGCTGAAAGTGTCGAAGACCATCCCGGTGAAGGGACGGCTGCACAACGTCTACGTGACGCCGGACAACCGCTACGTGGTCACCGGATCGATCCGCACCAAGGTCCTCACGGTCATCGATCTGAAGACCGAGCAGATCGCCTGGGAGACGGTGCTCGAGGACGGCGTGCGCCCGATGACCTTCGAGACCGCGCCCGACGGCTCGACCCGGCGCATCTTCGCCCAGCTCTCCAAGCTGAACGGCTTCGCCGTGGTGGACTTCGCAGCGCGCAAGCAGGTGGCGACGGTCAAGCTTCCGGACGAGCCCGGCGGTTTCGGGCTCGCCGAGAGGCGCGGCGATTCGCCTTCGCACGGCCTGGGCGTCGCGCCCGGCGGAAAGACGCTGTGGGTGACGAGCATCTTCGCCAACGCGGTGTTCGCCTACTCGCTCCCCGACCTGAAGCTGCTGGGGCACGTGAAGCTTCCCGAGCTCAAGCTCGAGGGGCGCGCGCCGATCAGCGCGGTGCCGAACTGGGTCACGTTCACGCCCGACGGCAAGCGGCTCTACGTTTCCAACGCCGCGGCGCGGTCGGTGTCGGTGATCGACACCGAGGGCATGAAGCTCGTGACCGCCGTTCGCGTCGGGGAAGTGCCCAAGCGCATCGCCACGCTGGTGATGCGCTAGAGTCCTATTTGCCGTTGACCCAGCGCGCGAGCGTTTTCCAGTCCGGGTCGTCCTTCGAAGCGAACTGCCGGCCGCCGGTGTGATAGGCGTTGCCGCCCGCCTCGGGCGCGAGCGGCTGCAGCAGGAGCAGGCTCTTGCCCGGATCGCCGGGGACCACGAGGCGGGAGACGGCCTCGAAATTTCGCCGGGACTGCTCCTCGTTCCAGAAGGCGGCGCCGGGGGAGAGCTTCTCCAGGCGGAAAGCGTTGTTGCTGCGCTCCGAGTGGCAGACGACACAGCGGACGTGATCGGGGCGCTTCTTGAGGAAGAGGGGCTCGACGCGGGTCTTGAAGAATCCGTAGTCGAGCGACTGGGCGCGCGCGGGCGCGGCCGGCAGGACGAGCGCCGCGGCGAGGAGCATTGCGATGCGAGCGGGCAGCACGACGGCGTCCTCCGTGAAGTCGAGACTCGGCGAAACGATAAGGCGGGCGCCGGGGAATGTAAAGCCGGCGGCGACCGGGAAAACCTGACAGTCGATGTCATGAAGAGCCGGATGAGCGCACCACGGCTGCCGGCGTAAACTACGTCGCCGGTACAACCGGAAAGGAGTGACGAACATGGCTTTGTGGCGAAACATCGGCGGCCTGAGCACGATCGCGCCGGGCGCGACCGCTTTCTGGGAAATCAGCTACGGCGGCAGGGACGTGGGCGTGGTGGTGTGCGCCCCCAACATTCTCGAGGAGTTTGCGAACATCGAGCTCGCCGCTATCGAGCAGGGGGTCTTCGCCGGCACCAACCCGGGGGAGGGCGCGCTGCCGATCGTCTACACCGTGCGGATCAAGAACCACGGGAGCTTCAGCCTGAGCTATAACCTCAACATCGGAGACTGGCAATGAGCCGGGTGCGGATCCAGGTGGTGAGCCAGGGCGGGCGGCTCGTCGGCGTGTACGTTCCGCCCGTGAGCCCGCCGACCGACTCGAAGGCGCCGGGCGCGCGCTTGGTCGCCGGGCCGGGGCAGAAAATCCGCGACATCGAGATCGAGGTCGGGTCGCTCGCGCGCCAGAAGGAGATCGACGCGTTCCACGCCGTCGTGCGGAAGAAGCTCAGGCTGCGCAAGTAGCGGACCGCGCGAGCGCGCCCTATCTGAACGCGGGCTTCACGTTGAGGTAGCGCTTCTTCATCTCCGGGCGGAACCTCTCCATCATCTCGCGGTTCAGGTCGAGCGGCGGCTTGGCGCTCGCCGGCAGCATGGGAACGTATTTCGTTTCCTTGGTGTCCTGCGCGAACTGCGCCTTGGCGCGCTTGAGCAGCTCGGGATCGGTGAGCAGGTCCAGCACGCTCGCGGCGAGGACCTTGGCGCCGGCGACCTGTCCCTTGTGGGAGATCGACATGGTCGGCGTCACCGCCGCCACCCAGTTGTGGTAGGGAATGCCGGGCACGCTCGCCGGGAACTGGAAGAATCCCGCGGGCACGACCCAGGTCACGTCGCCGTTGTCGTTCGAGGCAAAGGACTGCGGCCGTCCGCCCAGGGGAATCGGGCGCGTCGCTAGGCCGACCTCGGGCACGCCGACCGATTTCTGAAAGCGCTTCGCGAAGTCGTTCTCCTCGCCGGACCAGGCCGGCAGGCCGACGCCGTCGATGTTCTTCTGTATCGCCTCGGCGATGGCGCGGTTGCTGAGCTGCGGCCAGGCGGAGGCCACCACCTCGTGGCTCATGGTGGTGAAAGTCATGATCGCCGCGCCTTCGGCCACCTTCACCACTTTGTTGAAATTCTCGACGGTCTTGGGCCCGGTGTCGTCGCGCACGAACCACCAGATCTTGCCGAGGTCGGCGATGACGTTGGGCTGGATACCGCCGTGGGTGATGGTGCGGTGGGCGCGGGCGGTGGGGCGCAGGTGCTCGCGCAGCGCGTTCACGCCGGTGTCCATCAGCACCACCGCGTCGACCGCGTCGCGGCCGTCCCAGGGATTCTGCGAGGCGTGCGCGGTCTTGCCGCGGAAGGTGAATTCCGCGCTGATCGCGCCGTAGTTCATCAGGCCGACGCCCGTTCCGAAGGTCGAGCCGATGTGGATCAGCAGCGCGGCGTCTACGTCTTTGAACAGTCCCGCGCGCACCAGGAAGGGACGGCTGACGAGCTGCTCCTCGGCCGGCCCGTACGAGAGCAAGACGGTGCCGGGCAGCTTGTGGGCGTCCATGACCTGCTTGAGCGCGTAGGCCGCGGCGACGGTCACGCCGGCATGGGTGTTGTGGCCTTCCATGTGCCCGGGGGCGCCGGCGAGGAGCGGTTTTCTCTCGATGCTGCCGGGCGTCTGCGAGCCCTCGGGCAAGGCGTCGATCTCGGTGACGATCGCGATGCGCGGCGATCCCGATCCCCATTCGGCCCAGACGTTGGTCGGGAAACCGGCGTCGCCGGTACGGACGCGGAAGCCGATCGCCTGCAACGTCTCGGCGAGGAGCTTCGCGCTTTCGTGCTCCTGCATACCGAGCTCGGCGAAGTAGTAGATGCTGTCGGAGAGCGCTGCGATGGCGTCGGCGTTGCGCTCGATCGCGGCCCACGCGAGCTTCTTCTGCTCGTCGGTCGCGGCATGAGCCGGTTCGATCCACGCTGCGGCGAGCGTGCAGGCCAGTAACGAGGCGACGGCGAGATGTTTGTTCATTGGCTCCCCTCCAATGTTCTTTGAGGCGTTCGGAACGGCAAGCGCAATGGTACGCGCAAGAAAGCGCTCCGGCGCACCTCCTACACGCCCGTCGGGTCTATTTCCCTTGGTCCGGTGCAGGGGATTGCGATGCCTTCCTTTGCCTCTCGTGCCTGCGGGAGCTCTCCTCCGTCCGAATCGGAATCTGCGGTGACCATGCCAACCATTCCTTCACCGGCTGGTCGTAGAGGGCGAATACCGCCCCGTTCCTCGCCGGCCGCGCTTGCGGATCGCTCGGGGTGGCGAAGGCGATTCCCCCGCCCACCAGGGATCTCAGCGACTCCACATTGATTTCCAGGCCGCTGAACAAACCGAGCTTCAGGTCCGCCCCGCTTGCGTTCCAGAACTTCGAGCCGCCGCGCACCAGTCTCACGTACCGCGGCCTGATCGTCACGTGGACTTCCGCCAGGGTCGCATCGGCGCTGAGCTGGACCGCCCTTACCGCACCCACCTCGATGCCTCGATAGTAGACCGGCGAGCTGGGTTTCAGGGATCCGAGGCGCGAGGCGCGCAGAACGATTTGCAGCCCGTCGGGATCCAGGGCCACTTGCGAGGCTTCGACGCCGACAAAATCCGACTTGGGCTCGCCGTTACCCGGCAGTACCTGGATGTACGCACCGGTAATGACCGTTCCGAGGTTGGAGATGTCTTGAAGTTCCGTTCCGAGACGCACGATCCAGAACTCCGAACCTTCCCTGGCGATCGAGGCGGCCGAGCGCAGCAGGCGCGCTTCGACCACCACGTCGCGCAGATCGTCACTCAACTTCACCACCTTGACCTCGCCGATCCGCACGCCGCTGTATTGGATCGGCGTTCGGCCGGCCCTCAGGCCGCTGCCGTCCTTGAACCGGATGGTGATCGTCGGGCCGTACTCCCGCACCTGGTCATAGACGAGATAGGCCGCGAGCAGCGCGGCAACCGCGGGGACGACCCAGACGACCGGGAAGCTCCACCGGCGTCGCTTCACCTTCGCCCGGGGCAGATCGTCGCGGGTGTCGGAATTCTTCTGCGGATCGGTCATTGCCCTTGCTCTTTTTCGTCCCAGATCGAAGCCGGGTCGAAGCTGGCCGAGGCCAGAATGGTAAATACCACCATGGCGGTGAACGCGATGAGCCCGCGGCCCGGCAGCACCGTGGCGAGCTGTCCCAGCTTCACCAGGGCCACGAGTATCGCCAGGAGGAACACGTCGAGCATCGCCCATGGACCGACCACGTCGATGATCTTGTAGATCGAGGTGCGCTCCTGCCGCCAGAATGCGGACTTGAATTTCGTCACGACGACCAGGAAGAAGAGGCCAAGCAGCTTGAGGAGCGGGATCAGGATGCTGGCGAGAAAGACAATCGTCGCCACCGGCCACTGGCCGTCCTGATACAGGCTCACGCACCCGTCCCAAACGGTGTTTTCCGAATACGCCCCGTAGAAATCCATGAGCAGGATCGGATAGACGTTGGCCGGCACGAAAAAAATCAGCGCCGCCAGCGAGAACGCCGCCGTGCGTCCCAGGCTGTCGGCCGGACGTTTGCCCACGGCAGAGCCGCAGCGGAAACACTCGGCCGCGGTCCCGGGCTGCAGCGCCGCGACGCGCTGCAGCAGACCGCAGGTCTTGCAAGCGACGACGGATTCCATCCGTTCGGGCCCCGGCCGCGGGAATGCGGCGAGGGTCCGGCGAAAGGCGCTAGCCTTTCCTGCCCACGAGAAGCAGGAGCCCGCCGATCACGATCGCCCCCACGCCGGCCCATACCGGGAGGTTGACCGTCTTGTTCTCGTCGACCGACATCGCGATCGGACCCAGCTTGGTGTCGTGGGTCTTGGTGTAGCTGAACTTGCCGTAGGCCAGCGCAAAGATGCCGGCCGCGATGAGTGCGATTGCCACGATTCTCAATGTGCTCATGTTGTCTCCTGCATGTCAGGGGGATTATCCATGACGCCCCGAGCTTATCACTGTACGCTGGCGTACACAGGGAACCGTATCCAGGAAGCGGGACTTGCGCCCTGGGAAGCTCAGTAGGTGAGACCGGACTGAGCTGCGGCCGCTACCCGGACGAGGCTGGCAAGCGACTCGCGATTCATCCTGGCGATGGAAGCGCGGTGACACCCGGCGTATGATCAACCGAGCCCCTTGCATGCCTCCCGGCACCTGCTTCGCCTACGGATGCAACTGAAAAGACTGGACCGAGGTTTCGCGCTGGAAGCGAGCGGCGTCGATCTCGCCCGGCCGCTTTCCGATGGCGCTTTCGGTGAAATCGAAAAAGCCTTCTTCGCGGGCCAGGTGCTCGTGTTCCGCGGGCAGAAGCTGACCGCCTCGCAGTTTCTCGGCTTTGCGCGACGCTTCGGGCCGCCCGAGCCTCACGTGGTCGACCAGTTCCACCATCCCGAATACGCCGACATCCTGATCCTGTCGAACGTGATGCGCGACGGCAGGCCGACCGGGCTAGCCGATGCCGGGACCTATTTCCACACCGACTATTCGTACCTGGAGATGCCGGCGCGGGCGACGCTGCTGTACTCGATCCAGGTGCCGCGCGCAGGCGGCGACACGCTGTTTGCGAACCAGTACGCCGCCTACGACGATCTGCCCGACACGATGAAAAAACGCCTGGAAGGGCTGGTCGGGCTGCATCATTACGGCAATCGCGACGATCTCAAGGAGCGCTCGCGCACCGCGGCCTCGCTGCTGACCGAGGAGCAGAAGCGCAAGCTGGATTGGGTCAGGCATCCGCTTGCGCGGCGCCATCCCGTCACGGGCCGCACGGCACTCTATGCGGTGTCCGGCTCTTCGTTCGGCATCGAAGGCATGTCCGAAGGCGAGGCGCGCGCGCTGCTCGACGAGCTCAGGCGCCACGCCACGCTCGACAAATACCGATACCGCCTGAAGTACGGCGTGGGCGACGTGGTAATCTGGGACAACGCTTCGCTGCTGCACTCTGCGACGCTGATCGACCCGGACGATGCGCGCACGCTGTGGCGCATCACGATCAAAGAGACGAGGATGCAACCATGATACGCAGACAGCTTCTAGCTTGGGCGGCCGCGGCAGCGGCCGCGGCCCTCGCGGCGCCCGCGATCGCGCAGAACATCACCTTGCACGGCGCGGTGCAGTTCAACGACGACCACGCCTTCAACAAGGCGCTCCTGAGATTCGAGGAGCTGGTGAAGAAGTATTACGGAAACCCGGTCAATTTCGTGCTCCACCGCAACAGCGAGCTCGGGCTGGAGAAGGACTATTTCGCCTACATGAACCAGGGCAAGGGCGTGGACTACGGCATCGTGTCGCCGGCACATATGTCCACGTTCTCGAAGGCGGCGCCATTCATCGACGCGCCGTTCCTGTTCCGCGACCTTGACCACTGGAACAAGGTGTTGGACGCGAACCTCTTGAAGCCGATCGCCGACGAGATCGCGCAGAAGGCCGACGTGATGCTGATCGGTTACGCGGGTGGCGGCACGCGCAACATCTTCGTCAACAAGCCGGTGCGTAACCTGGCCGAGATGAAGAACCTCAAGGTGCGCGTGCAGGGCGCGCCGATCTGGAGCCGCACCTTCGCCGCGATCGGCATGTCGCCCACGGTGATCGCGTACAACGAGGTGTATAACGCCATCCAGAACGGCGTCATCTCGGCGGGCGAGAACGAAGCCGCGGGCGTGGAGTCGATGAAGTTCTACGAAGTGGGGCCGAACCTTTCCATGACCGAGCACGCGATCACGATCCGGCCGATCTGCTTTTCCGGGAAGACTTTCCGCAGCCTGCCCGCCGACCTGCAAGCAGCGATCATCCGCGCGGGAAAGGAGGCGGGAGTCTATGGCCGCCAGGTCGAGTCCTCCGAAGACGCGGCCAAGCTGGAAGCGCTGGAAAAGGCCGGCAAGCTGAAGCGCATCGCCTTCACCGACCGCGCGCAGATGAAGAAGCTGGTGGATCCGGTGATGGAGGCGTACGCGAAGGAGATTGGGGCCGAAAGCATCTTCGCGGCGATCAACAATACGAAGTAGTGAACAAATAGATTGAAGAAGCTCCTCGACGGCACCCATCGGCTGCTCACGTGGCTGATGGCGGCCACCGTGGCGATCCTGATCGTTCCGGTCACGCTGCAGATCATCTCGCGGTACACGGCGCTCATCCCCTCGTGGATCTGGACCGAGGAGCTGTCGCGTTTCCTGTTCATCTGGATGATCATGCTGGGCGCGATGATCGGCGTGCGCGAGGGGTCGCATTTCGTAGTCGACGTCCTGCCGGATCTCGCGCCGCGGCCCACCGCGTTCCTGCAGATCGTCAGCGACTTCTTCGTCCTCGTGTTCGCGCTGGTGTTCGTGTGGTGGGGTATCGAGTTCGTACGCTTCGGCTGGGACCAGAGCTCCGAGCTCGCCGAGCTGCCGATGGCGTTCATCTTCGTGGCGTGGCCGGTGGCGGGCGTGACCTGGGTGCTCGTCCTC
>JBGQKK010000112.1:0-9135 GCA_041499545.1 Gammaproteobacteria bacterium
CGCGCGAGGTGCTGCAGCACGCCGACTTCGAGACCATGACGGCCGACGAGATCGCCCAGGCCAAGAAGATGCTCGCCAATCTGCGATTGCCGATCCCGGAGATCCGCACGCGGCGCCTCGCGCCCGATCCCGACGGCCCCCGCGTGGATCTGCGCGCGAGCCTGCGTGCGAGCCTGAGGAGCGGCGCGCAGATCATCCCGCTCAAGCGCCGCTCGCGCGAGCGGCGGCACCCGCCGCTCGTGGTGCTGTGCGACGTCTCCGGCTCGATGAACCGTTACTCCAGGATGTTTCTCCATTTCCTGCACGCGATCACCAACGACCGCGACCGCGTGACGAGCTTCGTCTTCGGGACCCGGCTTACGAACATCAGCCGCTACCTGCGCCACCGCGACGTGGACGTGGCGATGAGCGGCGTATCGGAGGCGATCGCCGACTGGTCGGGCGGCACACGCATCGGCAACTGCCTGCGGGAATTCAATCTGCGCTGGTCGCGCCGTGTCCTCGGGCAGAACGCGGTGGTCCTGATGATCTCCGACGGACTCGACGGCGACGTGGGCGAAGGGCTCGCCCGGGAGATGGAGCGCCTGCACAAGTCATGCAGGAAGCTCATCTGGCTGAATCCGCTGTTGCGCTACGAGGGGTTCGAGGCGCGGCCGGCGGGCGTGCGCGCGATGCTGCCGCACGTGGACGAATTCCTGCCGGTCCACAACGTGTCGAGCCTCATCGACCTCGCGCGCGCCCTCGAGGGCTCGCATTCGTACCGCCGAGCGGCGTGAAATCCCGGCTGTCGCGCTGCGCTGGCGCGAGCTTGAGCGGCCTCGCCCCCCTGCCCTACAATGGCCCGGTCCGGCTTGCCGGACGTCGCCAACGGGAGAAGACACATGTCGGGGCGAACCCGCCTGCGGATCGCGGCCTTTCTGATCTGCGCCAGCACCTCCGCGTTCGGCCAGACGGTCGGCGTCCTTACGGTCGTAGAAGGCAGCGTGCAACTCGTCAGGGGCTCGGTGAGCTATGCGGCGGCCCAGGGCGTGGCGCTGCAGAACGGGGACATGCTCGCGACCGATCCCAAGGGGCAGGCCCAGATCGAGTTCGAGGACGGCGCCATTCTCAACGTGAGCCGCGGGACGCGCGCCCTCTTGCTGTCCCCGCAGAACGCGGGCGGAGAGCCCGGCGTCGCGCTGCAATCGGGATGGGCGAAGTTCACCCGGACCAAGGCGGCCAAGGGAAAACCGTACCGCTACATCACACCGCTCGTGCGCCTGGGTACCGAGGGGGCCACCGGCGTGCTCCGCATCGGCGAGGACTCCAGCGAGATCTTTGTCGAGTCGGGCGCCGGGAGGCTGGTCGAGCTGTCGAAGTCCGGCTCGCCCGGGGGCGGCCGCGACGTCAAGGGCGGAGAGTTCGTCGTCCGCGCTGCGGGCCAGCCGCTGACGGCCTCGCCCCGTCCGTCGGCGGAATTCATCAAAGCCATGCCGGGATATTTCAGGGACGATCTTCCGGTGTTTCTCCCGCGCGTGCGGGACAGGAACGTCGAGCCCGCGCGCGAGCATGAAGCGACCTATGCGGAGGTCGAGCCCTGGCTCAAGGCGAGCCTCCCGATCAGGAAGCCGCTCATCGAGCGCTTCCGGAACCGCGCGAAGGACCCCCAGTTCCGAGGCAAGCTGATCGAGAATCTCGCGACGCACCCCGAGTGGGATCGCATCCTTTTCCCGGAGAAGTACGAGGAAGAGGAGACGAAAAAGGCAGGCAAGGTACCCGGTCGTTGAGGCAAACGTGGAGGGAATCTCATGAAGCTGATCGTCAAGTTCAACCTGGTGTTTCTTCTGATTTTCGCGCTCGGCCTGACCATCGCGGGCTACATCTCGCGCGACCTGCTCCAGCGCAATGCGCGCGACGAAGTCCTGCAGAACGCCCGCATCATGATGGAGGCGGCGCTCGCCACGCGCACCTACACCAGCAACCAGGTGCGCCCGCTTCTGGAAACCCAGATGAAGTACGAGTTCCGGCCGCAGTCGGTACCGGCGTTCGCCGCGACCGAGCAGTTCAACGATCTGCGCAAGAAATTTGCGGACTACAGCTACAAGGAGGCGACGCTCAATCCGACCAATCCCCGGGACCGCGTGAGCGATTGGGAGTCCGAGATCGTCGGTCAGCTGCGCGCCGAGCCGGACCGCCCCGAAATCATCGGCGAGCGCGACACGCTGACCGGCCGTGCCCTGTACCTGGCGCGTCCCATCCAGATCAAGAGCGAGGCCTGCCTGACCTGCCACAGCACGGTCGATGCGGCGCCCAAGACGATGGTCGAGCTCTACGGCCCGGCCAACGGATTCGGCTGGAAGCTGAACGAGGTCGTCGGCGCGCAGATCGTGTCGGTGCCCATGACTCTTCCGATCAAGCGGTCCGAGGACACGTTCAAGGTATTCATGATCTCGCTCACCGCGGTGTTCGCGTTCATCTTCGTCGCGCTCAACCTGATGCTCTACTACATCGTGATCTGGCCGGTCACGAAGCTGGCGCAAGTCGCCGACCAGGTGAGCCTGGGCACCCTCGACGCTCCGGGATTTTCGGTCAAGGGCAAGGACGAGATCGCCGCGCTCGCCGGGTCGTTCGAGCGCATGCGCACGAGCCTCGTGCAGGCGATGAAGATGCTCGGGGAGTGAGGCTCAGGCAGCCGGTCTCCGGAAAGAAGGCGTGGAAAACCTGCGGCAACTGGGAAAGTACAGGATCGCGGAGGTGATCGGCGCGAGCGCGCTCGCGACCGTCTACAAGGCCACCGACCCGGAGCCCGAGCGCATCGTCGCCCTGAAGATCCTCCGCAAGGAGGGGATCGATCCGAGGATCACGGCACATGCGGTCGCCAAGTTCAAGAACCAGGTGCTCGCCGCCGAGCGCCTGGCCCATCCGGGCATCGCCGACGTGTACGACTACGGCGAGGACGACAAGCTCGCCTGGCTGGCGATGGAATACCTGGCGGGCCGCGGCCTGCGCGATTTCCTGACGCTGCGCCTGCGCCTGGGGCTCAACGACACGATGAGCATCATGAGCCAGCTGCTGGCCGCGCTCGATTTCGCGCACGCCAACGGCGTGGTGCACCGGGACGTGAAGCCCGCGAACATCATCATGCTGCTGAGCGGACGCCTCAAGCTCGCCGATTTCGGCATCGCCCTGATCGACACCTTCGACCTCGCGCAGGCGGGCGCCGCCGCGGGCTCTCCCGCGTACATGTCTCCGGAGCAGCACTCCGGGCTGGAGGCGGACCGGCGCAGCGACATCTTTTCGTGCGGAGTCGTCCTGTACGAACTGCTCACCGGCAGCAAGCCCTTCGAGGGCCCGCCCGACACCGTGGGCGAGAAAATCTGTGCCGAACCCTACCGTCCCGCCTCCGAGCTCAACCCCAAGGGATCGCCCGCGGCGCTCGACGCGGTCATCGCCGGGGCGCTCGCCAAGAACCCCGAGGAGCGCTTCCCCACGGCGCGGGATTTCGCCGCCGCGCTCGACTCGGCGCTCAAGGAGACGAGCGAGGCCCGGCGCCGGGCCGAGGCGGACGATCCGGCGAACCGTACCCTCCGGCCGGACGACACGACCGCGCAGTACTCCGCTTCCTTGAGATTGAGAGCGGAGGACCTGCACGCGATCGAAACCTTGTTCACCGCCCAGGTCGGTCCGATGGCGAAGCTGCTGCTCAAGCAATCCATGCGGACCGCGAGCGACGGTCCGGCGCTCGTGAACATGCTCGCGAAGTTCATTCCGGCCGAAGCGAACAGGCAGACGTTCATCGCGGCGGCATTGGGAAAGATGTCGGCCCCCGAAGCCGGCGATGAAAGCCCCACGGTCCGTTTCTCAAGAAACCTGATCGAGGCCCCCGCGGTCGAGACCGCGGCGAAGCGGCTGGCGCGCTACCTCGGCCCGATCGCAAAGGTCATCGCGAAGAAGACGCCGGGAAGGCCGAGCGACTTGCGGGCCTACTACCGGCAGCTCGCCCAGAACATCGCCGACCCCGCCGACCGCAGCCGGTTTCTCAAGGACGCAGGGTACGAGAAATAGCCCGGTCCGCGCGGGACTATGCCTTCAAGGTCGGCAGCAGCTTGAGGGCGTTGTCGCGCTCGATCGCTCGCAGCTCCTCCGCGGAAAACCGGAACGCGGAGAGTCCGTCGATTTCCTCGGCGCCGTCGCGAAACGGAAAGTCGGTGCCGAACAGCACCTGCGAGGACGTGACGATCTTCATCAGCGCGGCGAGCGCGCCCGAGTGGTTTCCCTGCGCGGTGTCGTAGTGAAACTTCTTCAGTTCGTACATCATGCCCTTGGGCATGCGCTGCGCGGCCTTTTCCTTCATGTCGACCTCTTGGCGGACGAAGCGGCTCAAGAGGAAGGGCATGGTGCCGCCGCTGTGCGAGAGGATCCAGCGGATGTCGGGATAGCGCGATGCCGTGCCGCTGAATACGAGGCTCGCGATGGTGCGCGTCGTGTCGGTCGCGTACTCGACGACCGCCGGCGGCACGTCGCTCTTGACGTTCTTGCAGCACTCCGGCGAAAGGGGGTGGGTGTAGATCACGGCCTTCCGCCGGTTGAGCTCCTCCCAGACGGGCGCGAATGAAGCGTCGCCGAGGTACTTGTCCTGGTAGCTCGTCATCAGGCCGATGCCGTCCGCCTTGAGCGTGTCCAGGGCGTAGGCGATTTCCTTCAGCGATCCATCGGTGTCCAGGAGCGGGAGAGTCGCGAAGCTCGCGAAACGGCCCTTGTGGTCGCGCACGAGCTGAGCGCCGTATTCGTTCGACGTTCGCGCGATGCGGCGCCCCTTCTCGACATCGGTGGTGGCAGCGCTCGGCTGGATCAGCGACAGCACCGACAAGACGATGCCGCTCTTGTCCATGTCCTCGAGCGACATCTGGGGCGACCACTTGAAGGTCGAGCCCGCGCGCCGGCCCGCGACCTCGTCGAGGTAACCCGGGTACATCAGGTGATGGTGGACGTCGATGCGCGTCGGCTTGCCGCGCCCTTGCGCCACGAGCTCCGCCGGCAACATCGCCGAAGCCCCGAGCGCGGCGAGCTTGCCGAGGAAATCGCGGCGCGGGCCGTGAGCGCCGCCTGCGGGAAAGCCTTCTCGCGCGGACATCGGTGTCTCCTCCTGTAAACTCCTCGCAAAAAGTATCCTATCATGGCGCCGGAGGCGATTTGCTCAATACAAGTTCGTTGCGGAGTGCATGGCTCGCGGGCTTGCTCGTTGCCGTGCCCGGGTGGGCGCAGGATCCGGCGCCGGGGTATCCGAGCCGGGCGATCCGCGTCATCGTTCCCTTTCCCGCGGGCGGAGCGGCGGACGCGCTTCCGCGGATCGTCGCCGAAAGACTCGCAGCGCGGTGGGGACAGCCGGTCATTGTCGAAAACCGCGCCGGGGCCAGCGGATCGATCGGCGCCGAGGCGGTCTGGCGCGCGGAGCCGGACGGCTACACGCTGCTCGCGACGCCTCCCGCGCCGCTGGTGATCAACCCCAGCCTATACGACAAGCTGGCCTACGACCCTGCCCAATTCGTTCCGGTGACGGTGATGGCCGCCATCCCCAGCGTCCTGCTCGTCAACGCGGCAAAAGTCCCCGCGAACACGCTGCAGGATTTCGTCGCGCTGGTGCGCGCGAATCCCGACAAGTTCAACTACGCGTCCCAGGGAACGACCACCGTTTCGTTTCTCACGACTGAAATGTTCAAGGCCGCTGCCGGAGGTCTGAGAATCACGCACGTCCCCTACAAGGGGACCGCGCCGGGGCTGGCAGCGCTGCTCGCGGGTGAAGTGGAGGTCATGTTCGACAACCTGGGGGTGACGGTACAGCACGTGCGCTCGGGCAGGCTGAAGGCGCTCGCGGTAGGCAGCGACCGGCGATCACCCTCGCTTCCCGAGGTGCCGACGATGGCGGAGTTCTATCCGGGATTCGTCTCGGTCGCGTGGTTCAGCGTGTCGGCTCCGCCGAAAACGCCTGCGGCCATCGCCGAAAAGCTCTCCGGCGCGATCGGCGAGATTCTGCGGCAGCCCGAGATCGCGAAGCGCCTGGCCGATCTCTCTGCCGATCCGATCGCGAGCACGCCGGGCGAGATGGCGGCGATCATGAAAGCGGAAGCCGAGCGCTGGCGCGGCGCGATCCGCGCCGCCGGCGTGAAAGCCGAGTGAACGGAGACGGCCGCTGAAAATGAAACGGCCCGGAAGCAGGCTTCCGGGCCGGATCGTTCGCAGCCGCGCTTACTGCGGCAGGCCGCTCGCTCCGAACCCCTCGAGGCTGCCCCCCGCCATCGGGGTTTCCTTGGTCGCCCGAACCGCGACCTTCGCCGGCTGGCTCAGGGAGGCTTTGGCCGCGGTCTCGGCTTGCGGCAGGCCGGTGGCGCCGAACTTCTCCAGACCGTCGTAGGACGCCTCGCCGTTCGCGAAAGCGGCGGAAACGAGCATCAAGCTACCCAGAACAATCACTGCACGCATGGTCGAACCTCCCTTATGTTGTCGTTTGCTCCGCCGCTGCAAATCGCAGGCGGCGCTTCAATCCCACGACAGAATAAAGCAGGAACCGGGCCAGGACGATAATATCGTATATTCAAATACTTACTATTTTTCCCCCGTCCGATGGGCCGTCGATACTCCCGCACACCCGTGTTCGGGGCTTGGATAGCGAGAGAGTCCTACTTGTAGAAGACGTGTGCGCCGATGCGCGCGATCGGCTTCTTGCTCTTCGCCCAATCGGGCTTGATGTACACGGCGTGAAAGTGCGTGGCGCCTTCGAGCACGGGAGGCTCGCGGCCGTAGTACACGGCTTCGGCCACTTCCCAGGCCTGCACCCACGGCTCGCCCGCGGGCGCCGGCAAGTCGTCGAACTCGGTCCAGGAAAAGGCGCCCACGTAGCGCTTGCGCAGGGGATCCCAGTTCTTCTGATAGACGACTCCGCAGACGGTGGCGGGATAACGGCCGGAGGCCTTGCGGTTCATCGTGACCTCCGCCACGGCATGCTGGCCCGCGGGCGGCTCGCCGCGCGCTTCGAAATAGACGTTGCGCGCCAGGCAGGCGAGATCGCGCCTGTGGTCCCGGTGCGCGTAGGCCGCCCGCAGGGCAAGAACGAAGGCCGCCGCGATCAGGACCAATACCGACACAAAGATCCAAGCCTCCTTGTCGGCGGCGTGCCAGGCTAGACGCACGTCGAGCCACCGGCGCGATACCGCCCAGCTGAGGTCGGACAGGAACCCTGTGTGGAAGGATCTGGTGCGCATGGCTCGTCCAAGTGCGGGTACCGGAAGCGGGCCGCCCCGGGGAGCCGGATGCCCGCGTCAGGCCCCGGTAAGGGACCGATGGTCGTAAGACCGGGCCGCCCTGTCAAGGTTACATTTCCACCCCCGCCAAGGGGCGGATTTAGCTCCCCCTGTGAAGTAGTTAATAATCAGATCCATGACTTTGGCATAGGCTTCCTCCTTCGCCTCGGGGCGGTACGCGGACGAGAGTCATGGCAATGAACGTCACGCTGGTCATCAATTCCAAGGGCGGGTCCGGTAAGACCACGGTAACGACCAACCTCGCCAGCTATTTCGCCTCCCGGGAAGTCCCGACGACCATCCTGGACTACGACCCGCAGGGGTCTAGCCTGAACTGGCTGCAGCTGCGCGACCGCTCGGGAACGAGGCTCTGCGGGGCCAACGCCGCCCCGCAGAGAGGCCCGCGCATACGGAGCATCGAGATGCACGTGCCGGCCGACACCCGGCAGTTGCTGATCGACGCCCCGGCGGGAGCCACGGGGCTGCTGCTCCAGGAGATGCTGTCCCGCTCCAACTGCGTGCTCATTCCCGTGGCCCCTTCCGCATTCGACATCTACGCGACGGCGAATTTCGTGAGAGACCTCCTGCTCGTGGGGCGCATCCGGACCCGCAGCATCCGCCTCGCGGTCGTGGCAAACCGCGTGCGCAGCTCGGCGCCCGTGTATCGTCCGCTCGAGCGGTTTCTCGGCTCGCTCGGCCTGCCCTTCCTGACCCGCATCAGCGATTCGGAGGTGTACGTCAGGGCCGCGGAGACCGGGGTCGGGGTTTTCGAGATGGAGGGCGCGACCGCCGAGCGCGAGGAGTTCATGCCCATCGTCGACTGGGTGGGCGGAGAATGCGCGCCTGACGCCTCCGCGGCGAGAAAAGTCATCGATCTCGCCCAGACGCGCTGGCCGGAGAAAAGCCGCGCGGTGCTCTTCCTTCCTGAAATGAAGAACGCGAGCCGCCCGGGCTAGAGCGGGATCGCCAGCAGCGTGTCCACGCTGCGGCTGTCAAGAACGACGATCTTTTCCTCGAACTGCGGCGCTCTGGCGTTCAGGCGAATGCGGTCGAGGTAGCGTCCGCTCGCAAACAGCGTCGATTCACCGGTGCGCATGACGCGCACCACCTGGAAATTCGAGGTCGCCCGCACGGTGTGCGCGTCGATGCGTTCCACGAGGACCGCGGACACGCCGTGCCGATAGCGCTGCGCCTCGTAGATGTTGGCGTGGCGCAGTGCCGAAACGCGGTCGCGCAGCATGGCGCGCGAGTCCGCGTAGACGATGGCGAGCGGAAGCTTGCGCTCGAAGTTCTCCGAGGTGGTGATGCGGTAGCATCCCTCTTCCACAAAGAAATCGGGCCACTCTTCCAGGCGGTCGTCGTCGAGCGCGTGCACGTAGCGCGCGAGGAGGTTTTCGACCGCGAGCTGGAGCTCGACGTCCACGGCCTCACAGGTCCATGTGTTTTCGGTATTGCTGCCATAGCCCGCGCACCGAAGTCTCGGTGACGCGCGACTCGTTCGACGCGACACCCCTGCCGCCCATCTCGACGACCGACGCGTGCGACGGCGCACTCCGGACCCCGCGCTGCACGAAACCAGTCGCCGCGCCGTCTTCGAGCGAAATGTAGCCCGAGGGCCCGACGAGGTTTGCTTGCTTCAGCCGTCGCTCGGTCATAACCGGGTCATCGCCTGCGTAGCCGAACGCGGTCCATACGAGCTCGGTTCCGCCGGGGCCTTTGGGCAACACCTGGCGCACGGCAAGGCAGTTCAGGATCTGCTGCAGCACGAACCCGGGGAACACCGTCAGGATCTGCAGGGTGAACCCGTCGCCATATTCGTCCACCGATTCGAGCATCTGCGGCACCTCGAGCCGATAGC
>JBGQKK010000113.1:0-9056 GCA_041499545.1 Gammaproteobacteria bacterium
CCTGGTTCAGCTGCTGCGCCGACACGTTGATGCCCATCCTGACGGGATGCCGGTCCGCCTTCCGCCAGGCCCGGGCCTGGGCGCATGCGGTTTCGATCACCCAGGCGCCGATCGAGTGAATCAGCCCGGTCTCCTCGGCGAGCGGAATGAACTGCGCCGGCGAAACGCAGCCCAGGTCCGGGTTGTTCCACCGCAGCAGGGCCTCCACCGATTTGACTGCGCCGTCGGAGAGGCTCGCCTGTGGCTGGTAATGCAGCTCGAGCTCGCCGAGTCTGAGCGCCCGGCGCAAACGGGCCTCCATTTCGAGCCTGCGGGAGATGCGTGTCTCGGACCCGGGGCAGTAGAACCGGTGATGGTCGCGTCCGCTGTTCTTGGCCTGCGACATGGCGATGTCGGAACGCTTGAGGAGCTCCTCGCCCGATGCGCCGTCTCGGGGACAGAGGGCGATACCGATGCTCGCGGAAAGGCAGGCCTCGCGCTCATCGATCTGAAACGAACGCCTGAGCTCGGCGCAGATGCTGTCGGCGACGGTAGAAGCGAGGGAAGGCGATTCGACGCCCTCCAGGAGCACGGCGAACTCGTCGCCGCCGAGGCGCGAAACCGTGTCGCCGTCGCGAACGCAGAGGCTGATGCGCGCGGCGGCCTCGCGAAGGACTCGGTCTCCCGCGGCGTGCCCGAATACGTCGTTGATCTGCCTGAAGCGGTCGAGATCGACGAACATGACCGCGAGCGATCTGCCCAGAATCCTCGACCGGTCGACGGCGCCGAGGAAGAGCCGCCGGCTGGGAAGCGCGGTAAGCCGGTCGCGCTCCGGGGGCGCCCGTTTCATGAGGCCTCATCCGCTCGCGAACCGAGCAGCTCCTCGATCACTTCCCCGAGCCGGTCCTCCAGCTCGACTTTCGCGACGTAGGCTACGGCGCCTGCATTGGCGGCCGCGTTGCGATGATTCGGCGTGTCGTGCATGGTGAGCATCACGACGGCGCTGTCGGGCGACTCCACCCGCAGGCGTTGGGTCGCCTCGAGCCCGTTGATCCCCGGCAGGTCGATGTCCATGAGCACGATGTCCGTGGGAAAGGTTCGGGCATGGACAAGCGCTTCCTCCCCCGATCCGACCCCTTGGACGATGCACCCGGGAAAGCGGAATTTGAGCCACTGGATGACGCTTATCCGCAGCAAGTGGAAGTCCTCGACGACCAGAATCGAGGGCCGGGTTGCGCAGGGGCTGCTTGCAGCGTTCATTCTGTTCCTAGGGGAAACGTGGGGTTCCATGAGAGCCCTTGCATTGTGGTGGAGCCGCGCAGGGAAAAAAATCAGGACGCGCCTACCGCCGCGTCGGCTTTCGCCGATACGGACGTAGGGCAATTCCTACAGGCGATGCCGGGGCGGGATACCCGGCCGTGAAGAATTACTGGACCAGCTGGTGCGCGACGGCGTAACGGACGAGCTCGGCGTCGCTCTCGAGCTTGAGCTTCTCCATGACTCGGGTCTTGTAGGTGCTCGCCGTTTTCGGACTGAGCTGGAGATCCCTCGCGATCGCCTTGAGGCTCTTTCCCGAGGCGAGCAGGAGGAAGACCTGGCGCTCCCGGTCGGACAGCGTTTCGTGGAGCGGCTGGGGAGTCCCGTCCGCGAACGCGAGCTGCTCGGCGAGCTCCGCGCCGATGTACCTTCCGCCGCCGGCGACCTTCCGCAGCGCCGCGACCAGCTGCTCGGGCTCGCTGTCCTTGGTGATATAGCCGGACGCTCCCGCTTTGAGCATCCTCGAGGCGACCGGCCCTTCGGCGTGCATGCTGTGGACGAGAACCGATACCTGCGGTCGCTCGGCCCTGACGAGCTTCACCAGCTGGACCGCGTCGGTTTCCGGCATGCTCACGTCCATCAGCAGCACGTCGACCTGCGTCCCCCGCAATTTCTCGATCGTGTCCTTGCCGTTGACCGCCTCCGCCGCGATGACGATATCCGGCGACAAGGCCAGGATGTGCCTCAGTCCCCGCCTCACCACGGCGTGATCGTCCGCCACCAGTATCCTGATCTGCTTCATCGGCTCACACCGGTATCGACACGGACACCTGGGTCCCCTCGCCCGGAACGCTCGTGATGCTCAAGCTTCCGTGGAGCATGATGACGCGCTCGCGGATGCCCAGCAAGCCGAAGGTCTTCTTCTTCCCCGCCGCCTCGGTGTCGAACCCCCGGCCGTCGTCCTTGACGTCCAGCCGGATGTGGGTCGCGTCGCTCCTGAGCGAGATATCCACGTTGCGGGCCTGCGCGTGGCGCGAGATGTTGGTCAGCGACTCCTGCAGGATGCGGAACAGGACGATGCCGCGGTCCTCTGCGAGATCGATTTCGCTGTTCTCGACAGTGACGTGGCAGGCGATGCCGCTGCGTTTCTGGAACTCGTCGACGAGCCACTCGATCCCTGGAAGGATGCCGAGGTCGAGCGCCGCGGGCCGCAGCGCGGTCGCGACGTTCCGGACGACCTGGATCATGGCGTCGACCCGTCCCTTCAATTCCTGGACCCGCTTCGCGATCCGCGGCGCGGTCTTGGCGGACTCGAGCCCGAGGACCGACAGGTCCATCTTGAGGGCCGTCAGCGCCTGCCCCATCTCGTCGTGGATCTCGCGGGCGATGTGAGCACGTTCCCCCTCGCGGACGGAGTCGTGGTGGGCGGACAGCTCGCGCAGCAGCTCCTCGTGCTCCCGCAGCGCCTTCTCGGCGTTTTTCCTTTCGGTGATGTCTATCCCCTGGAACAGGATCAGCTTGCGGCCCATGATGTCGATCAGGGCCGCCGAGGCGAGCACGTCGCGCACTTCTCCGTCCTTGCGGCGCAGGCGGACCTCGCGTCCGCGCACCGCTTCGTCCCTCTGCAGATCCGCGATGAGGCGCCGCCGCTCCTCCAGATCGGGCCAGAAACCCATCTCCACCGCGCTGCGGCCGATCATCTCCCCGCGGGCAAAGCCGCTGAGCCGCTCACCGGCCGGGTTCACCTCGATGAAGATGCCGTCCTCGACGCTCGCAATCGTGATCGCTTCCGGGCTGGCTTCGATCACCTTGGCGAGGCGACGCTCGGACTCGCGGAGCAGGCGCTCCGCACGGCGGCGCTCGGTGACGTCCTCGATCATGGACAGCAGCACGGCCTCGCCCTGCAGTTCGATGCGCGTCGCGCTCACCAGCATGTCCATCTGCTCGCCCGCCGGAGTGCGGATGATCCGCTGGTACCGCTCGATGCTTCCTCGCGCCATCGCCTCGAGATCCAGCGCGGCGGCGCGCTCCTCGACGTCGCGCCAGAACCCCAGCTCGGCGGTCGTTCGGCCGATCACGTCCTCGCGCGCCCGGCCGACGATGCGGAGGAGGCCTTCGTTCGCGTCGATCACGCGCCCGTCTGCGACCGAGGTGACCATGATCGCGTTGGGGGAGTGCTGGAACATCAGTCCGAAGCGCTCCTCGCTCTCCTTCAGCGCCAGAACCGCCTGGTTCCACTCGGTGACGTCGTACAGCGTCGCCCGGCTCATCAGGTAGCTCCCGTCCGGATCGCGGACCAGGGACGCGGACACCAGCGCGGACATTTTCGTGCCGCCCTTGCGCACCAGCTCGTATTCCAGGTCGCGCATATGGCCTTGCTCCTTGAACTTCTCGAAGTTCTCGCGAAATTTCCTCCGTCCCTCGTCGGTAAGAAGATCGGTGAACCTCAGCTTGCCGATCACTTCGTCGCGCGAATAGCCGAGCCACTGCAACTCGGTATCGTTGATCTCGACGAATATTCCGTCACTGTCCAGGGAGTGGTAGCCGCAGGGTGCCTTGTCGTAGAGATCCCGCACTCGGTCGGAGTGCACCTGCAGCGAATCCAGGGCGGCGCGCAATTCGGCGGTCTTGGCCGACACCCTCAGGCTCAGCGTCCGGTTCCACGCGATCAGCAGCGTCGCGGCGAGCAGGCTGGCCGCAAGCACCGCGGCAAGATAGGTGAAGTAGCGGGCGTCGATCGGCAGCCGCAAGGGAGTTCCGATCCAGCGATTCTCGATATCCTGCAGCTCCCCGGCGCTGACGCGCTCGAAGCCCTGCTGAATGAAATCCCGCAGGTCGGCCCGCCCCTTGGCTACGGCCCAGTGGAACCGCGCCACGTACAAGGGCTCGGTCTGGCGCAATTGGTCGGAGAGGTTCAGCTTGAAGATGAAGTACTGAGCCGCCGTGAGGTCCATGCAGAACAGCGGCACCTCGCGGGTTCGCGCGGCTTCCACCACGGCGTCGGAGGTCGGAAACCGGCGCAGGGTCTTGATGCCTCTTTCCTCGAGCCAGGCGGCGCACGCGCTGCCGTCCTTGGCGCCGATGGTGAAGCCGCGCATGCTGGCCACGTCGTTGATGCCCGTGATGGAGTGGTGGAAGAAGACGCGGGCATCCACGTCGGCGTAGGGCGGAGAAAATTCGTAGAGCCCCCCCCGCGCCTCCGTGCGGACGAGCGCATCGACGACGTCGGCGGACCCGTTACGGACGCTCTCCTGCGCCTTGATCCACTCCATCCCCTCGACCCTCACCGGGACGCCGGTCTTCCTGGACCACAGCTCCCACTTGTCGACGAGGATGCCCTGCAATTTTCCGGCGTCGGTGCGGAAGAGGTAGGGCGGGTAGCTCTCGTCGCTCACCACGACGAGCTGCGCCGGCGGCGAGAACGCGGCAGGCGAGCTTTGACACAGGAGCAGAGTCGAGGCCAGCGCGATGAAACGAGCGAGCGCCATGAAGCCGCAGTCTCTATCTGAAGAAGTTCCCCACGGCCTCGGTCATCGAGGCGGAGTGCTTCGGCAGCCACAGCACGATCTCGGGGACGTAGGTGCACACGATGAGCGCCGCGAGGAGCGGCACGAGCCATGGAAGTATCGCCATTGTAGTGCGTTCGACCGACAGCCTGGCGGTGCGCGACAGCACGAACAGCACCGTTCCGAGCGGCGGGTGCAGCAGCCCGATCATGAGATTCAACACCATCACCAGGCCGAAGTGCACCAGGTCGATGCCGAGCTTCTGGCAGATCGGAACGAGAATGGGAACGAGCAGGGTGATCGCCGCGACGGGCTCGAGGAAGCATCCGAGGAAGAGCATGAGGAGGTTCGCGAGCAGAAGGAACACCCAGGGCGTGTGGGTGAAGGACAGGACCGCGGCCGCGACCGCGTCGGTGACGCGCGTGACGGTCAGGAGCCAGCCGAAGATCGAGGCGGCGGCGAC
Organism: Gammaproteobacteria bacterium; assembly: GCA_041499545.1. Lineage (GTDB taxonomy): Bacteria > Pseudomonadota > Gammaproteobacteria > Burkholderiales > SG8-39 > VBDM01. The sequence continues at coordinate 5,206 of JBGQKK010000113.1, forward strand.
GATCAGCAGCACCGTCGCCGTGGTCTCGATGGTATCCATCGAGATCTTGGCGAGCATCTTCAAGTTGATGGTCCGGTACCAGGCGAGGCCGAGGACGAGCGCGTAGGCCGAGCCGACGATCGCGCCCTCGGTCGGGGTGAACACGCCGAAGGTCATGCCGCCGAGCAGGATCACCGGGGTCATGAGCGCGAGGAAGGCGTCGGCGAAGGTGCGTCCCAGCACCGGCCAGGAGAAGGTCGCGTCGCGCCCGTAGTTGCGGCGGTGCGCGTACCAGGCGACGGTCATCATCATGAACACGCCCATGACGATCCCCGGAATCACGCCCGCCAGGAACAGCTGCCCGATCGAGACGCCGGCGAGCATGCCGTAGATCACGAAGGGCAGCGAAGGCGGGATGATCGGGCCGACCGTCGCCGAAGCCGCGGTGACGCCCACCGAGAACTCGATCGGGTAGCCGTGGTCCTTCATCGCCTTGATCTCGATCGTGCCCAGGCCCGCGGCGTCCGCGATGGCGGTGCCCGACATGCCGGCGAAGATCATCGAGCCGACGATGTTCACGTGGCCGAGGCCCCCTTTGAGCCAGCCGACCAGAGCGAGCGCGAAGTTGTAGATGCGGTTGGTGATGCCCGCGGAGTTCATCAGGTTGCCGGCGAGTATGAAGAACGGCACGGCGAGCAGCGGAAACGAGTCGATGCCGCCGTACATGCGGTGGATCACGACGAAGTCGGGAATGGTCCCCGAGAGCATCACGAAGGCGAGCGAGGCCACGATCATCGCGAGCGCCACCGGCAGGCCGAGGAGCAGCAGGGCGATGAAACCGAGGAGCAGCACCGCGGTCACGGCGGGTCCCCCCGCGTGAGCTCCGGGCGCTCGAGCGCGCCGTAGCCCCGCCGCCAATCCCTCCAGGCGACCTGCAGCGAGCGGCCGAACATGAGCGCGAAGCCGATGAGCATGGCGCCGAACACGAGGCCGATCGGCAGCTCGACGACCGCCATGCGCTGCGAGCCGATCCGGTCGATGAGCAGCCAGGTGAGCCACGCCGCGTAGCCGAAGAAGGCGATCCGCACCGCGTCGACGAAGAGAGCGAGGACGCGCCCCGCCTTCGGCGGAAGAAAGCGATAGAGGACGTCGACCTGAATATGCGTGCCGCGCCGCACCGCCATGGCGCCGCCGAGGAAAGTGACCGCGATCAGGAGGTAGCGCGCGATCTCCTCGGTCCAGCCGGCGGCGTCGTTGAGGACGTAGCGCGTGAACACCTGGTAGAACACCACGAAGGCGAGGATCCAGAAGACCGCGAGCACGAGCCAGTCCTCCCAGCCGTAGGCCGAGAGCCGGACTTCCTCGTCGACGGCGTGAAAGCGCCCGTCGGCGCCGAGGACATGCTCTTCGGCGCCCGCAGCCTCCCGGTCCGCGCTCATCCCGAAGCGGCTACTTGATCGCCTGCACCCTGTCGTAGAGCTGCTTGTCCCAGGGCACGTCGGGGCTGACCAGGAAATTCGCGAACACCGCCTTGAACGCCGCGCGATCGGACTTGACGACGTTCTTCTTGTACTTGGTCGCGAACTCGTCCACCAGCCGGTTCTCCGCCGCGGTGATCTCCACGGTCGCCTTGGCGCAGGCCTCGCGGAACACGTCCTGGAAGACCTTCCTGTCGGCTTCCGAGAGCTTGGTCCACAGCGGCCCGCTCACGATCGTGAGCAGCATTTCGGTGATGTGGCCGGTGAGGTTGATGTGCGACTGCACCTCGTAGAATTTCTTTGCGAAAATCGTGGGAAGCGGATTCTCCTGCGCGTCCACGGTCCCGTTCTGCAGCGCCAGGTAGACCTCGGCGAAGGCGATGGGCGTGGCGTTCGCGCCGACCACCTTCGGATACATGATGTACAGCGGCGCGTCGGGCACGCGCAGCTTCAGGCCCTTCATGTCCTCGGGTCTGATGATCGGCTTGTTGGCGGTCGTGTGGCGCACGCCGTAGTAGACGACGGCGATCGGCTTGTTGCCGCCCTTCTTGTAATAGGCGTCCTCGAGCTCCTGGAGCACGGCGCTCTCGGAGTACTTCTTCCAGTGGTCGAAGTCGCGGAACATGTAGGGCGCGCCGCCGATCCCGAGCGGCGGATAGGTGCGCGCGGCGAACGCCTGGCCGGTGTAGATCACGTCGACCGTGCCGAGCGAGAGCGACTGGTTGATCTGGGTCTCGTTGCCGAGCGACGACGCCGGGAACACGTCCATGGTGTAACGATTGCCGGTGCGCTTCGCGATCTCGCCCGCTGCCCACAGCGCCCAGGTGTGGTAGGGCTCGGAAGTCTCGTAGACGTGGGCAAACTTGAGTTTCTGCTGGGCGAGCGCCGGAGCGGCGGGCAGCGCGGCGAGCAGCGCCAGGGCAAGCAGTTTCGTCATTCTGGGTTTCATGTCGGCTCCTTCGAAGTAAGACTAATGGTTGTCGCGCGGCACGAAGGCGCCGCTCTTCCCTGCGAGGAAATCCAGGTCCGCGCCCTCGTTCGCCTGCAGCACGTGGTCGAAGTACAGGCGCCAGTAGCCGCGCGCCAGGGGCGGCTTGGGCGCCTTCCAGTTCTTCCGACGCGCCGCCAGCTCTTTCTCGGGGACGAGCAGCTCGAGCCGGCGCTTACCTACGTCGAGCTCGATCTCGTCGCCGTTCTGGACGAGCGCCAGGGCGCCGCCCGCGGCGGCCTCCGGCGCGACGTGCAGCACCACCGTGCCGTAGGCGGTGCCGCTCATGCGCGCATCCGATATCCGCACCATGTCGGTGACGCCTTTCTTCAATAGCTTCGGCGGCAAGGGCATGTTGCCGACCTCGGCCATGCCCGGGTAGCCCTTGGGCCCGCAATTCTTGAGCACCATGACGCAGCGCTCGTCGATGTCGAGCTTGGGGTCGTCGATGCGCTTGTGGAAATCCTCGATGCTCTCGAACACGACCGCTCGGCCCTTGTGCTTCATCAGCGCGGCTGTCGCCGCCGAGGGCTTGATGATCGCGCCGTCGGGGCAGAGGTTGCCGCGCAGCACCGCGATGCCGGTCTCGCGCTTGAAGGGCTCGGCGAACGGGAAGATCACGTCGCGGCTCCAGCAGGGCGCCTCCCGGTTGTTGTCCCAGATGGACTTGCCGTTCGCGGTCAGCGCCCCCTTGTGCAGCAGGCCGTTTTCGCCCAGCTCCCGGATCACGGCGGGCAGGCCGCCGGCGTAGCAGAAATCCTCCATCAGGTATTTCCCGTTGGGCATGAGGTTCGCGAGGCAGTGCACGCCGCGGCCGAGGCGGTCGAAGTCATCCAGGGAAAGCTCGACGCCGATGCGCCTCGCGATCGCGATGAGATGGATGACGGCGTTGGTCGAGCCGCCGATCGCGGCATTCACCCGGATCGCGTTCTCGAAGGCCTCGCGGGTGAGCAGTTTCGAGAGCGTGAGGCCCTCCTTCACCATCTCGACCGCGCGCCGGCCGGCCATGCGCGCGAGCACGTTCCTGCGCGCGTCCACCGCGGGGTAGGCCGCGTTGCCGGGTAGGCCGACGCCGAGCGCTTCGACCATCGACGCCATGGTCGACGCCGTGCCCATGGTCATGCAGTGGCCGTGCGAGCGGTTCATGCACGACTCGGCCTCGTGGAATTCTTCGAGCGTGATCTTGCCGGCGCGCAGGTCCTCCGACATCGACCAGGTGTTTGTCCCCGATCCGATGTCGGTGCCGCGGTACTTGCCCGAGAGCATCGGGCCTCGCGACACGCCGATCGCCGGGAGGTCGACGCTCGCCGCGCCCATGAGGAGCGAGGGCGTGGTCTTGTCGCAGCCCATGAGGAGCACCACGCCGTCCAGGGGATTCGCGCGGATCGATTCCTCGACGTCCATGC
>JBGQKK010000114.1:0-9052 GCA_041499545.1 Gammaproteobacteria bacterium
AGTGGTTGCGGCTGGCCGCAGAGGACGAAGGCAATCCCGGGCTGCGCTACGCCAACCTGCCCCCCGCGATGCAGAATCTTGCCAAGCTCTACGGAGTGTCCGAGCTGCTCCAGCCGGCTTCGAGTTGACCCCTCGCGCGGCGAACACCCGCATGCCTGCCGCGATCGAGCTCCGCGACGTCCACAAGCGCTTCGGCGACCTGCAGGCGCTTTCGGGGATCGACCTCGAGATTCCCCGGGGAGAGTTCTTCGGCTTGCTCGGCCCGAACGGGGCCGGCAAGACGACGCTGATCAGCGTCTTGGCCGGGCTGGTGCGCGCCGATCGCGGATCCGCGCGCGTAATGGGTCACGACGTGCGCGCGGACTACCGCGCCGCAAGGCGCTCCCTCGGGGTCGTGCCCCAGGAGCTGGTATTCGATCCCTTTTTCACGGTGCGCGAGACGCTGGACATCCAGTCCGGCTACTTCGGAATGCGCGACAATCGTGCGTGGATCGACGAGGTGATGCACCACCTGGATCTCTCCTCCAAGGCCGAGGTCAACATGCGGGCGCTTTCGGGCGGCATGAAACGGCGGGTGCTCGTCGCCCAGGCCCTGGTGCATAAGCCGCCGGTGATCGTGCTCGATGAGCCGACCGCCGGCGTCGACGTCGAGCTGCGGCAAGCCCTGTGGCAGTTCATCCGCAGGCTGAACCGCGACGGCCACACTATCGTGCTTACGACGCACTATCTCGAGGAAGCGGAGACGCTTTGCAGCCGCATCGCGATGCTCAAGCAAGGACGCGTCGTGGCGCTCGACTCCACCGCCAACCTGCTCAAGCGCGTGCATCACCTTTTCCTTCGCCTGCGCCTGGGCGGACAGCTTCCACACGAGCTGCGTCCGCTCGAGTACGGCGGTACGGAGGGCGCCCATGTCCTGCGGCTGAAAACCTATGAAGATGTCGAGCAGGCGCTCTCGAGCGTCCGCCGTGCGGGGTGCCGCATCGAGGAAATGGAGCTGGTGCAGCCCGATCTGGAGGACGCTTTCGTCGATGTAATGCGACGCTCATGAGCGGGTTTCCCACGTTGCTCTACAAGGAAGTGCTGCGATTCTGGAAAGTCAGCACCCAGACCATAGGCGCGCCCGTGCTCACCGCGGCTCTTTTCCTGTTCGTCTTCGGCCACATCCTCGAGGGACGGGTGCGCATGTACGACGGCGTTCCCTACACGGCGTTTCTGGTGCCGGGCCTGGTGATGATGGCGGTGCTGCAAAACGCCTTCGCCAACAGCTCCTCGTCGATCATTCAGTCCAAGATCACCGGTAATATCATCTTCGTGCTGCTCCCGCCACTCGCGTATTGGGAGTTTTTCGCCGCCTATGTGCTCGCCGCGGTCGTCAGAGGAGTGGTAGTGGGGGCGGCGGTGATGCTGGTGACTCTGCCTTTCGTCGATATGGAATTTCGTAATCCGCTGTGGATTCTCGCTTTTGCCTTCTGCGGCAGCGCGGTCCTGGGGGCGCTCGGGATGATCGCGGGCATCTGGGCCGAAAAGATCGACCAGGTCGCTTCCTTCCAGAATTTCATCGTCATGCCTCTGACCTTCCTCTCGGGCGTCTTCTACTCGATCCACTCGCTCCCCGTGTTCTGGCAGAGGCTTTCACACTTCAACCCCTTCTTCTACATGATCGACGGCTTCCGCTACGGCTTCTTCGGCGTCTCGGACGTCCCTCCGCTGCAAAGCCTCGTCGTGGTCACGGCTTTTCTCGCCGTGGTCTCGGGGCTGACGCTGGCGGTGTTGGGGAGCGGATACAAGCTGAGGCACTAGCATGGTCACACCCGAACAGGTTCAGAGCTACATCGAAAAAGGTCTGAAGTGCATCGAGGTGCGCGTCGCGGGGGACGGCGAGCACTTCGAGGCGCTCATCGTGAGCGAAGCTTTCCGCGGCAGGAGCCGCATTCAGCGCCACCAGCTTGTCTATGCAGCGCTGGGCGAGCGCATGCGCGGGGAGATCCACGCTCTGTCGATGCGCACGCTCACCCCTGAGGAAGCGGCGAGTGGATAAGCTCGTCATCCAGGGCGGTGTGCCACTGTCGGGCGAGGTCCGCGTTTCCGGGGCGAAGAACGCGGCGCTTCCACTGATGTGCGCGGCGCTTCTCACCTCAGACGAGCTCACGCTCTCCAATGTACCGCACCTGCGGGACGTGACCACCATGGTGCGGCTGCTCTCGCAGATGGGGGTGGAGGCATCGCTCGACGACAAGCTGGGCTTGTCGCTGCGCGCGGCGCGCCTCCCCAATCCGGTCGCGCCCTACGATCTTGTGAAAACCATGCGCGCCTCGATTTTGGTGCTCGGGCCCCTGGTCGCGCGTTGCGGCGAAGCTCGCGTGTCGCTCCCGGGCGGCTGCGCCATCGGAGCGCGCCCGGTGGACCTGCACATCAAGGGGCTGGAAGCTCTCGGCGCCGAGATCTCGGTGGAGCAGGGCTACATCTCCGCAAAGGCGAAGCGGCTGAAAGGCGCCCGACTCGTCATGGACCTGGTCACCGTCACCGGCACGGAGAACCTGATGATGGCGGCGTGTCTCGCCGAAGGCACGACCGTGATCGAGAACGCCGCGCGCGAGCCCGAGGTGGTCGATCTTGCCCAATGTCTCGCCGCGATGGGCGCGAGAATAACGGGCGCGGGCAGCGACGTGATCGCGATCGAGGGCGTGGCGGGAATGCACGGCGCGAGTCATCGCATCATGGCCGACCGTATCGAGACGGGGACCTTTCTCGCCGCTGCCGCAGCGAGCGGCGGCAGGGTCACGCTGCACGGCACGAATCCGGGCACGCTCGAGGCCGTCCTGGAGAAGCTGCGCGAATCGGGCGCGGAGCTGGACGTGGAGAACGGTAGGCTTTCGCTCGCGATGCGCGGCAGACCCAAAGGCGTCAACGTCCGGACCGCCCCCTACCCGGCCTTTCCCACGGATATGCAGGCGCAATTGATGGCGCTCGACACCATCGCCGAGGGCACGGCCGTGATCACCGAAACGATCTTCGAGAACCGCTTCATGCACGCGCTGGAGATGCAGCGTCTGGGCGCCGACATCGAGATCTCTGGAAGCACGGCGGTCGTTCGCGGCGTGCGCAAACTGCAGGGCGCGAACGTGATGGCGACCGATCTGCGCGCCTCGGCGAGTCTGCTCATCGCCGGTCTGGTCGCCGAGGGCGAGACCCGGATAGACCGGATCTACCACCTCGACCGCGGCTACGAGTGCATCGAGGAAAAGCTCGCGCAGTTGGGCGCGCGCATCAAGCGCGTGCACTGAAAAGGCGGTTCGCCGCGAAAGCAGTGCGGTAAAATCCGCGCTTTACTCGAATCAGCACCCGTGATCACGCTCGCGCTCTCCAAGGGCCGGATCTTCGACGAAACCTTGCCGCTGCTCGCGCAAGCGGGAATACGCGCGCTCGACGATCCGGAAGGCTCGCGAAAGCTCGTGCTGCGAACCAGCCGCAGCGACCTGAGGCTGCTCATCGTGCGCGCTTCCGACGTTCCCACCTATGTCCAGTACGGCGCAGCCGAGCTCGGCGTCGCGGGCAAGGACGTGCTGCTCGAGCATGGCGGCGAAGGGCTCTATCAGCCGCTCGATCTCGGTGTCGCGGCCTGTCGCATGGTGGTCGCCGTTCCCGAGGGCTTCGACTACGCGAGGGCCGTGCGCCAAGGGGCACGCCTGCGCGTCGCGACCAAGTACATGCACACCGCGCGCGAGCACTTCGCGGCGAAGGGCGTTCACGTCGATCTCATCAAGCTCTACGGCTCGATGGAGCTCGCGCCGCTCCTGGGGCTCGCCGACGCGATCGTCGATCTGGTGGCGACCGGCAGCACGCTGCGCGCCAACCGTCTGCATGCGGTCGAAGAGATCCGCGCCATCAGCGCCCGCCTCATCGTCAATCAGGCGGCGCTCAAGCTGAAACGCGACGCGATCCAGCCGCTCCTCGACACCTTCTCGAAGGCGGTCGGCAGGAATGGCTGAGATCGCCCGTCTGCGGACCGCCGACGCCGACTTCGGCGAGCACTTCGAGAAGCTCATCGCGTTCGATGCGACCTTCGACCAGAAGGTCGAGGCCGACGTCGCGGCAATTTGCGAGGCCGTACGTGCCCGCGGCGACGCCGCGGTGCTCGAGTACACCGAACGCTTCGATCAGGTCAGGGCGGCACGGGTCGCCGACCTCGAGCTGCCGCGGCCCGCGCTCGAAAAAGCGCGCTCCGGTCTCGCGCGCGAGGCGCGCGAAGCGCTCGAGCAGGCCGCGGCACGCATCCGCAATTATCACAAGCGCCAGATCGCGAAGTCGTGGCAACTCACCGAGGCGGACGGCACGACCCTCGGCCAGCGCGTGACGCCGCTCGACCGCGTGGGGATGTACGTGCCCGGCGGCAAGGCCGCCTATCCCTCGTCGGTGCTGATGAACGCGATCCCGGCAAAGATGGCCGGCGTCGGAGAGCTCGTGATGGCCGTCCCCACGCCGCGCGGCGAGCGCAATCCCCTGGTGCTCGCCGCCGCAGCGGTGGCCGGAGTCGATCGAGTCTTCACGATCGGCGGAGCGCAGGCAATCGCGGCACTCGCCTACGGGACCCGGACGATCCGGCAAGTCGACAAGATCGTGGGCCCGGGCAATGCCTGGGTCGTGGCTGCGAAGCGCCGCGTGTTCGGCACGGTGGGGATCGACATGATCTCGGGCCCGACCGAGATCCTGGTGATCTGCGACGGCTCGACCGATCCGGACTGGATCGCGATGGATCTTTTCTCGCAAGCCGAGCACCACGAAACTTCCCAGGCTCTCCTCGTTTCGCCGGACCGGGGATTCATCGAGCAGGTCGAGAAGAGCATCGGCCGTCTGCTGGAAGACATGCCGCGCAGGGACATTATCGGCGAGTCGCTGCGCCGCCGCGGCGCGCTCATCGAGGTGAAGAACCTGGACGAAGCCTGCGACATCGCCAACCGGGTTGCTCCCGAGCACCTGGAGCTCTCGGTTGCCGATCCCAAGAAGTGGCTGAAGAAGATCCGCCACGCCGGCGCGATCTTCCTCGGGCGCTACGCGTCCGAGGCGCTGGGCGACTATTGCGCCGGCCCGAACCACGTGCTGCCGACCTCGCGCACGGCGCGATTTTCCTCGCCGCTCGGGGTGTACGACTTCCAGAAGCGCTCGAGCGTGATCGCCGTCTCGCGCAAGGGCGCGCAGAAACTCGGGCGAATCGCAGCGACGCTCGCCCGGGGCGAGGGGTTCGAAGCGCACGCGCGCTCCGCGGAAGGCCGGTTCGACAAGACGCGCAAGGGCAGACGGTGAGCGCGGGACCCGAACAGTTGGTCCGCGCCGAAGTGCGCGCGATGAAGGCCTACGCCGTCGCTCAGGCCGACGGCTTGGTCAAGCTCGACGCGATGGAGAATCCCTACGGTCTGCCGCCGGCGCTGCAACGCGAGATCGCCGAGGCGGTGTCCCGGATCGCGATCAATCGCTATCCCGATCCGACCGCGCCTGCGTTGGTGCGGCGCCTGCGCGAAACGATGGGGATCCGGCCCGAGCACGACGTCCTGCTCGGCAACGGCTCCGACGAGATCATTCACATCGTAGTGCAGAGCGTCGCGCGGCGAGGCGCGGCCGTTCTCGCCCCGCGACCAAGCTTCGTCATGTTCGGCGCATATGCCGCGCTGGCCGGGATGGAGTACGTCGGCGTGCTGCTTCGCCCCGACTTCACGCTCGACGCGCAGGTTTTTCTCGAAGCGATGGAGCGGCACCGGCCCGCGGTGGTGTTCATCGCTTATCCGAACAACCCGAGCGGAAATCTGTTCGACGAGGCGTCGGTCGCGCGCATCGTCGGGGCCGCGCCGGGCCTGGTCGTGATCGACGAGGCTTATCACGCTTTCGCCGGCAAGACCTTCATGACACGCCTCGCGGAGTTCCCCAATCTCGTCGTCATGCGCACGCTGTCGAAGCTCGGCCTCGCGGGAATACGCCTGGGCTACGCGGTGGGGCGGCCGGAGTGGATCCGCGAATTCGACAAGGTGCGTTCGCCCTACAACGTCAACTCGCTGACGCACGCGGTCGCCGAGCGTGTCCTTGCGCACCACGACGTGCTCGATGCGCAGGCGCAGAACATCGTCGCCGAGCGCCGGCGGCTCGACGCCGAGCTGCGCAAGCTCCCGCGCGTCACGGTCTTCCCGAGTGACGCGAATTTCATCCTGGTGCGCGTTCCCGACGCGGCGGCGGTGTTCGAAGGCATGCGGCGCCGCGGCGTCCTGATCAAAAACCTGCATACCGGCGTGCCGCTGCTCGACGGTTGCGTCCGGCTCACCATCGGGATGCCGGAGGAGAACCGGCGGTGCCTCGGCGCATTCGCGGAAGCGCTCGCCGAGTGCTGATTTCGTGTAGGCTATCCGCTTGAAGCTCGCCGCAATGCCAACGCGCGCCGCCAAAGCAGACCGCAAGACCGCCGAAACGCAGATCGCGCTGTCCGTCAACCTCGACGGGGCCGGCCGCGCCGTTCTCGCCACCGGTATTCCCTTCCTCGATCACATGCTCGACCAGGTCGCGCGGCATGGCATGCTCGATCTCGATATCCAGGCGAAGGGCGACCTGCAGGTCGACGCCCACCACACGGTGGAAGACGTCGGCATCACCCTCGGCCAGGCGGTGGCACGCGCGGTCGGCGACAAGAAGGGCATACGGCGCTACGGCCATGCCTACGTTCCCCTCGACGAGGCCCTGTCGCGCGTCGTGATCGATTTCTCCGGGCGGCCCGGCCTGGAGTATCACGTGCAGTTCAGGCGCGCCCTGATCGGCGAATTCGACGTCGACCTGGTGCACGAATTCTTCCAGGGATTCGCGAATCACGCGCAGGTGACGCTGCACATCGACAACCTGCGTGGCGACAACGCGCACCACCAGTGCGAAACGATGTTCAAGGCGTTCGCGCGCGCGCTTCGCATGGCGCTCGAGCCCGATCCGCGCGCCGCCGACACGATTCCCTCGACCAAGGGGACGCTCTAAGCTTCCTGCCTGAATCTGCAATGCGCGTCGCTGTCGTCGATTACGGTATGGGCAACCTCCATTCGGTTTCCAAGGCGGTGGAGCACGTCGCGCCGCAAGCGCGGGTGGAGGTGACTTCCGATCCCGCGCGGGTGGCCGAGGCCGACCGCGTCGTGTTCCCCGGTCAGGGTGCGATGCCCGATTGCATGCGCGAGATGGATGCGCGAGGGCTGCGGGCCGCGGTGGTCGAGGCCGCCCGCAGCCGGCCTTTCTTCGGGATCTGTATCGGTCTGCAAATGCTGTTCGAGCGCAGCGAGGAGGGCGGCGTGGACGGACTGGCCCTGCTGCCGGGGACGGTGCGCCGTTTCCCCGTTTCGGCCATGGTCGACTCCAAGGGAGGCAAGCTCAAGGTCCCTCACATGGGCTGGAATCGGGTGAAACAGGCCAATGGACACCCGCTGTGGTCGGGCATCGAGGACGGCACCCGCTTCTATTTCGTCCACAGCTATTTTCCCGAGGCTGGAGGGGACCTGGTCCAAGGCACGACCGAATACGGCGTCCCCTTTACCTGCGCGGTGGCACGCGATAACATTTTTGCGGTACAGTTCCATCCAGAAAAAAGCGACACTGCAGGCCTGCGGCTACTCGCCAACTTCCTCAACTGGAATCCCTGAATCCGTCCATTGCCGGTCCCGCCCTCTGGGTCTCCGCTTTTTCCGACTCAATGCTGATCATTCCAGCGCTTGACATCAAGGACGGCCACTGCGTCCGCCTGAAGCAGGGCAAGATGAGCGAGTCTACGGTGTACTCGGAGGACCCCGTGGCCATGGCCAAGCACTGGAAGGCCGAAGGCGCACGCCGCCTCCACGTCGTCGATCTCAACGGCGCCGCGGCCGGCAAACCGAAAAACGAGCCCATCATCCGCGCGATCGTGAAGGAGGCGGGCGACACGCTGCCAGTACAGCTGGGCGGGGGCATCCGCGACCTGGACACGATCGAGCACTATCTCGACCTCGGAGTCAGCTACATCATCATCGGCACCGCTGCTGTGAAGAACCCCGGTTTCCTGCAGGACGCGAGCACTGCGTTTTCCGGACACATCATCGTGGCGCTCGACGCCAAGGACGGGAAGGTGGCCGTCGAGGGCTGGTCCAAGATGACCGGTCACGACGTCGTGGATCTCGCGAAGAAATTCCAGGACTACGGAATCGAGGCGGTCATCTACACCGACATCGGCCGCGACGGCATGCTGACCGGCGTCAACGTCGACGCCACGCTCAAGCTCGCCCGCGGGCTGCGCGTTCCCGTGATCGCGAGCGGCGGACTGACGAGCATCGACGATATCAAGACGCTGTGCAAGGTCGAATCCGAAGGCATCAGCGCGGTGATAACCGGTCGTGCGATCTACCAGGGAACGCTCGATTTCAAGAAGGCGCAGGCCGAAGCGGACAAACTGGGGAAAAGCAAGGACTGAAGCGACATCGCGACGCAGTCGCGATTCAACTCGCCCGCCCCGATGGCTCTTGCCAAGCGCATCATCCCTTGCCTGGACGTCGATCGCGGGCGCGTCGTCAAGGGAATCAACTTCGTCGGCCTGCGCGACGCGGGCGACCCGGTCGAAATCGCGCGGCGCTACAACGAGCAGGGCGCCGACGAGCTGACTTTTCTCGACATCACCGCAAGCTCGGACGATCGCGACCTCATCCTTCACGTCGTGGAAGCGGTTGCCGCCCAGGTCTTCATCCCCCTCACGGTGGGCGGTGGGGTGCGCAAGGTCGAGGACGTGAGGCGCCTGCTCAATTCGGGTGCCGATAAGGTCTCCATCAATACCGCCGCCGTCCAGAACCCGCAACTGGTCGCGGAAAGCGCGGGCCGCTACGGCGCCCAGTGCATCGTCGTCGCCATCGACGCCAAGCGCGACGCCGCAGCATTGCAGGCGCGCTGGGAGGTGTTTACCCACGGCGGACGCAGGCCGACCGGTTTGGACGCGGTCGCCTGGGCGCGTAAAATGCAGGAGCTGGGCGCGGGCGAAATCCTGCTCACCAGCATGGACCGTGATGGCACGCGCAAG
>JBGQKK010000115.1:0-8923 GCA_041499545.1 Gammaproteobacteria bacterium
CAGGTGAACGGCAAGCTGCGCGGCCACATGCGCGCGCCGAAGTCGGCAGGCCGCGAGCAGATCGAGAGCCTTGCGCTCGCCCACGAGGCGGTGACGCGTTTCACCGAAGGCCAATCGGTGAAGAAGGTCGTCGTGGTTCCAGGGCGGCTCGTCAACGTGGTGGTGTAGGGTCGATGCGCCTTGCTCTTGCGGGCGTCGTCGCGGTGTTCCTCGCAGGCTGCGGCTTCCATCTCCGCGGCCAGGCGGAGCTTCCCTTCGAGACGCTCAACATTCCGGGGGCGAATCCGCTCGCCGTCGAGCTGAGGCGCAACGTCAGCGCCGCGAGCAAGACTCGCCTCGTGGATGATCCCGAGCGCGCGCAGGCGGTCTTCAGCCTCACGACGGAGGTGCGCGACAAGGTCATCCTTTCGTTCACCTCGGCCGGCAAGGTGAACGAATACCGGCTTCGCTATCGCGTCGGATTCCGCGTCACCGACCCCAAAGGCTTGCAGGTGTTCCTGCCGTCCAGCGAGATTCTCCTCACCCGCGACATGGCCTACAGCGACGCGCAGGTGCTCGCCAAGGAAAATGAGGAGTCCCTGCTCTTCCGCGACATGCAGACCGACATGGTGCAGCAGATCCTGCGGCGGCTGGTGGCGGCCAAGCCGATGTTCGAATAGGCGCCCGCGTGCCCGCTCTCAGGCTCGAGCAGCTCGAACCCCATCTCGCGCGCGAGCTGCGGGCCCTGTATACGATCCACGGCGACGAGCCGCTGCTCTCCCTGGAAGCCGCGGACGCGATCCGCGCGCGGGCGCGCGCCGGCGGATTTTCCGAGCGCACGGTGCTGTCCGCCGAGCGCGGTTTCCGCTGGAGCGAGCTGCGCGCGAGCGCCGCTGAGCTTTCGCTTTTCGGCGACCGCAAGCTGATCGAGCTGCGTCTTCCTTCGGGCAAGCCGGGCGCGGACGGCGCGCAGGCGATCGAGGCGTTCTGCGCGGAGCTCCCTCCCGACACGCTCACCCTCGTGATGCTGCCGCGGCTGGATCGCGCCGGCCAATCGTCCTCCTGGTTTCAGGCTCTGGAAGCGAAAGCGACGGTCGTCAACGTCTTTCCGGTCGAGCGCTCGCGCCTCCCCGAGTGGATCGGCGCCCGGCTCGCGCGCCAGAAGCAGAGCGCCAGGCCCGAGACCCTGCGCTTTCTCTGCGACTGCGTCGAGGGCAATCTGCTCGCCGCGCATCAGGAGATCCAGAAGCTCTCCCTCCTCCTGCCGCCGGGCGAGCTCGACTTCGAAGCCGTGCGCGAGGCGGTGATGAACGTCGCGCGCTACGACGCGGGCAAGCTCGCCGAGGCCATGCTCTCGGGGGACCGCCCGCGGCTCGCGCGCATGCTCGAAGGACTGCGCGGCGAGGGCGAGGCGCCGCCGCGCGTCCTGTGGCTGCTCGCCGAGGAGATCCGCGCCGTCTGCCGCGTGCAAGACGGGATCGCCGCGGGCCGGCCGCTCCCCGAAGTGCTGCGCGAGGCGCGCGTGTGGGGCGACGCAAGGCAGGCCCTGGTCGGTCGCGCGGCGCGGAAGTTCTCCCGCGGCGCGCTGCTCGCGGCGCTCCGGCACGCTGCCGGCGTCGATCGCGTCGTCAAGGGCATCGTCAAGGGCGACGCCTGGGACGAGCTGCTGCAGCTGGGCCTGCGGTTCGCGGCCTAGTCCGTCCCGAATACCCTCGTCCACAGCAGGCGCGTCGCGTCGATCCGGTTCCGGATCTGGTTCGCCTCCACGCGCGCGTACTTCGCGCCGTTCAGGCGCAGCCAGTGCTGGCGGCGGCGGTAGTCGCGGTAGGCGTCCGCGACGGCTTCGGCGGATTCGAGAGGGATCAGGCCGAGCCCGGCGGCGAGCTTCAGGAGCGCGATGTTGCCCGCGTTGCGCGTCAGCTCGGCGTGGCGGTGCGCGTGCCCGAGCACGAGATACTGCACGATGAACTCGATGTCGATCATGCCGCCGCGGTCGTGCTTGAGGTCGAACAGCTCGCTCGCGTTCGGGTGGCCCTCGAGGAGCTGCCCGCGCATCGACAGCACGTCCTCGCGCAGCTTCGCCTCGTCGCGCCGCATCCGCAGGATCGCGCTCCGTTCCTCCTCGAACGCCGTGCCCAGGGTCGCGTCTCCCGCGCAGAAGCGGGCCCGCGTGAGCGCCTGGTGTTCCCAGGTCCACGCCGATTCGCGCTGGTAGCGCCGGAAGGCGTCGATCGAGCTCACGAGAAGGCCGCTCTCGCCTTGCGGACGCAGTCGCAAATCGATGTCGAAGAGGACGCCCGCCGACGAGCGGCTGGTCAGCCAGCGGCTGATGCGCTGCGCGAGGCGCGCGTAGGTCTCCTGCGCGCCGTCATCGGGATCGTCGTAGAGAAAGATGAGGTCGAGGTCGGACGCGTAACCCAGTTCCTTCCCGCCGAGCTTGCCGTAGGCGACGATCGCGAAGCGCGGTTCGTTGCGATGGCGCGCGCGCAGCTGCGTCCACGACAGCTCGATGGTGACCTGGAGCATGACGTCGGCGAGGTCCGACAGATGGTCGGCGAGCCGCTCGACCGTGAGCAGGCCCGAGAGGTCCTGCGCGAGCAGGCGAAACACCTGCGCGTGGTGCGCCTCGCGCAGCCAGTCCATCTGCCGCTCCTCGTCGCCCTGCCTGGCGTCGAGCTGCCGCTGCAGATCCTTCGCGAAAGCCTCCCGGTCCGGCGGCGCGAGGAGGCTGCGCGCGTCGAGCAGCTCGTCGAGAACCACCGGATGCCGGCAGAGGTACTCCCCCGCCCAGCTCGCCGCATCGAAGAGCTGCGCGAGGCGGGGGAGCACGGCGGGGTGCTCGTCGAGGAGCGCCAGATAGGCGGCGCGGCGGCTCACCGTCTCGATCAGCTCGAGCAGGCGTTTGAGGGTCGCGTCCCGGTCTTCCCGCGCCGCGGACTCCTCGATGATCCTGGGGACGAGGGCGTCGAAACGCCTGCGGCTCGCTTCCGGAAGGCTGCCGTAGCGGCTGCCCGAGCGCACCGCGGCGAGCCGCGCCGCCGCGCCCGCCGCGTCGCGGAAACCCAGATGCGCCAGCTGCTCCTCCGCCTTCTCCCCGGCCCACAAGGGCGCGAGCGCGTGCTTGGGCGCCTCCTCGACCGAGAACAGCTGCTCGAAATGCCAGGACACGCGGGCGCGCCGCGCGTCGAGCGCGACCCGGAAAGAATCCCAGGCGGCGAAGCCCATCGCTCTGGAGACGAGCAGGCGGTCCTCGGGGCTCTCCGGCAGCTCGTGCGTCTGCGCATCGTCGAGATACTGGAGCCGGTGCTCGAGCCGGCGCAGAAACACGTAGGCGTCCGAGAGCTCCTCGAAGGCCGCGGCGGGAAGCAGCCCCTTCTGCGCGAGCAGCGCGAGCACCGCGAGCGTCGGCCGGATCTGCAGCTCGGGATCGCGGCCGCCGCGGATCAGCTGGAAGGCCTGGGCGATGAACTCGATCTCGCGGATGCCGCCGGGCCCGAGCTTGATCTGGCCGGACATCTCGCGGCGCGCCACCTCGGCGCGGATCTGCGCGTGAAGCTCGCGCATCGCCGCGAACGTTCCGTAGTCGAGGTACTTGCGATAGACGAACGGGCGCACGATCGACGCGAGGACCGTGCCGGCACCGCCGTCGAGGGAGCGCGCCTTGACCCAGGCGTAGCGCTCCCACTCGCGGCCCTGCGTCACGAAATACTCCTCGAGCGCGTCGAAGCTCATCGCGAGCGCACCGCCGTCACCCCATGGGCGAAGGCGCATGTCTACGCGGAAGACGAACCCGTCCTCGGTGCGCTCTCCGAGCGCCGCGATCAAGCGCCGCCCGAGGCGCGTGAAGAATTCGAGATTGCCCGCCGCCTGGTCCTCTTCCGGATAGAGGAAGACGAGATCGATGTCGGAGGACACGTTCAGCTCGCCGCCGCCGAGCTTGCCCATGGCGATTACCGCCAGCTTCGGTCTCCCGCGCTCTCTCTCGAGAAACTCGAGCGCCGAGCCGATCGCGACCTCCGCCAGCGCCGACATCGTTCCACAGACCTCGTCGAGCGCCGCGTCCTCGGCGAGATCGCGCGCCATCGTGCGCAACAGCACTCGCTGCCGCAGCTGCCTCAGCCTCGAATGCAGGGCGGCTTCGTCGGCGATCCAGGGCTCGCGCACGAACGACTCCATGGCCCCGCGCGTCCAACCGCTCTCCCCCGAGCGGACCAGCTCCTCGCGCAGCTCGGGCCTGGAGGCGACGAGCTGGCGAGCGTAGCGGGAATATTCGAGCGGGTCCATGTGCAATCAGCCAGCAGGCACGCGTGATGACGTTTGCATCGACCTGAATATGGTCTTAGCATGGCCCGCCGGACGACTAAGTGTCCATTGGGCAAAGGAGGCTCCCGTGACTGCAGGCCGGACGATCAACACAAGGCTTATCGCGGTGACCGCTTGCATCGGCTGGTTCATGTTCGCTGGGGCGATTGACAAGACCTGGCTGACCGTCCTCTGCGATCAGTGCGTTGGGCTGTTCGCATTCGACTTCGAGCTGAACAGCAAGGGCATTCTGCACCTGAAGACCGGCAGGGTCAGTACGATTTTCCTATTCATCGTTCCGTTCGTGTTGTATTTTTTCGCTGTTGTTCCGTATAAGGATTTTCGCTCGTCGCGAGCCTGGCTCGAGGCGCTTTATAGATGGAGTCGCCCGATCGTCTGGCTGCTGGCGATTTTTGTCTGGGTGTGGGCCTTCGAGAGCGCCTACGGCCTGGTTTCGGCCTATCTGCCGGATTTTTTTACGACCTACGCGGATAACTATCTGCTGAAGATCTCCGGAACCGCGCTCGGCGTCAAGGAGATCGAACTCACGGGCAAACTGGGTGCCTTGATCGGATTGATCGTCGGTTTGTATTTCTTCGTCGTACGCGGAGTCGCGGAGAGCCTCTGACTCGTCACGCGTCGCCTGCACAGCGCCGCTCACCGGCGTAAGATTCCTGGATGAACGCCCCTTCGGACATCAAGTCCTACATGTTCCGCGTCGGGCAGCGTGCCCGGCTCGCTGCGCGCCTGGTCGCGCGCGCGGACACCGACACCAAGAACCGGGCGCTGCTCGCCGCCGCCAAGGCGCTGCGGCGCGACGCGAAAAAGCTCATCTCGGAGAACACCGCCGATGTCCTGTCGGCGCGCGCCGGTGGCAAGGACGCGGCGTTCATCGATCGGCTCACGCTCACCGACACCACGATCGAGGCGATGGCCGAGGGCCTGGAACAGGTAGCGAAGCTCCCCGACCCAGTGGGCAAAATCAGCGAGCTGCGCGAGCAGCCCTCGGGCATCAAGGTCGGGAAGATGCGCGTGCCGCTGGGCGTGATCGGCATCATCTACGAATCGCGCCCCAACGTCACCGCGGATGCGGCCGCGCTGTGCCTGAAAGCGGGCAACGCCTGCATCCTGCGCGGCGGATCGGAGTCGGTGCGCTCGAACCTGGCGATCGCCGCCTGCGTGCACGAGGGATTGCGGGCCGCCGGCCTGCCCGAGACGGCGGTGCAGGTGATCGAGACGGCCGACCGCGCGGCCGTCGGGCAGCTCCTCGCGATGAACGAGTACGTGGACATCATCGTGCCGCGCGGCGGCAAGGACCTCATCGAGCGCGTGATGCGCGAGTCGCGCATCCCAACGATCAAGCACCTGGACGGCGTGTGCCACGTCTACATCGACGAGGGTGCCGACCCGGAGAAAGCGATCCGCATCGCCGACAACGCGAAGACTCAGCGCTACGGCGTGTGCAACGCCATGGAGACGCTGCTCGTCAACGAGACGATCGCCGCCACGGTGCTGCCCCGGCTCGCGAAGATCTACGCCGACAAGGGCGTCGAGCTGCGTGGCGACGACGAGGCGCGCAAGATCGTCGCCGCGATGAAGCCCGCGACCGAGGACGACTGGCGTACCGAATACCTCGCGCCGATCCTCGCGGTGCGCGTGGTGAAGGACCTCGACGCGGCGATCGCCCACATCGGCAAGTACGGGTCGCAGCACACCGACGCGATCGTCACCGAGGACGAGGCGAGAGCGAAGCGATTTCTGCGCGAAGTCGATTCGAGCTCGGTACTGGTCAACGCTTCCACGCGCTTCGCCGACGGGTTCGAATACGGCCTGGGAGCCGAGATCGGCATCTCGACGGACAAGCTGCACGCGCGCGGCCCCGTGGGCCTGGAGGGCCTCACTTCGCAGAAGTTCGTGGTATTCGGCAGCGGCCAGATCCGCACTTGAGGCAGGCCTGAAGAACCCTCCCGGCCGCCGCAAGTCCCGCTCAGCGCGGCCGCCGGGCGGCGCGGGAGCGCTCGCTCCCGTCGGCATCATGGGCGGCACCTTCGACCCGGTGCATTTCGGACACTTGCGCCTAGCGCAGGAAGCCGCCGAGATCCTGGGCCTTGCGCGCGTGCGCTGGGTCCCGGCGGGCCGGCCCTGGCACCGCGCGCAACCCAAAGCCCCCGCCAGGCATCGCCTCGAGATGGTCAGGATCGCCATCCGGAGGAACGCGCTCTTCGAGCTGGACGACGCCGAGATCCGTCAGACCTCGCCGAGCTACACCGTCGAGACGCTGGCGCGGCTGCGCAAGATCCTCGGCACGGATCGCCCCTTGGTGCTGCTGCTCGGCACCGACGCCTTCCGCGGGCTGACCTCGTGGGAGCGCTGGCGCGACCTGTTCGAGCTGGCGCACATCTTCGTCGCGCAACGCCCCGGGCATTCGCTCACGCCCGGGGGAATGCCCGCGGCGCTCGCCTCCGAGTGGCGCAGGCGCGCCGGGACGCCCGCCGCGCTGCGCGAACGGCCCGCCGGCCGCATCGTCGCCTACGGCACGACCGCGCTCGACATCTCGGCGAGCGCCATCCGCGCGCACTTCGCCCAGGCGAGGAGCCCGCGTTACCTGCTGCCCTCGGTCGTTCTGGAGTACATCCGGGCGCACGGTCTTTACGCCAAGGAGAACGGCGCGCACCGATGACGGCCGACATCCGCAAGCTCCAGAAGGCAGCGACCGCGGCGCTCGAAGACATCAAGGCGCGCGAGATCGAGGTCTTCGACGTCGCCCACCTCACCACCCTGTTCGACCGCGTGGTGATCGCGAGCGCCGACTCCGCGCGGCAACTCAAGGCGCTCGCGAGCCACGTCCAGGAAAGAGCGAAAGCGGTCGGCGGCCGCGTCTACGGCGTCGAAGGCGAGGACGGGGGCGAATGGGTGCTCATCGACCTGGGCGACATCGTCGTCCACATCATGCAGCCGGCGGTGCGCACGCACTACAACCTGGAGGAACTGTGGGGCCAGCCCAAGCCACGCAAGCCGCGCGCCAGGCGCAGCTCGTCCAAGGTCAAATGAGACTGCTCGTGGTCGCCGTCGGCGCGCGCATGCCGGGCTGGATCGACCAGGCGTTCGACGAGTACGCCAAGCGCATGCCTCGGGGGATGAAGACCGAGCTCCTTCCGATCCGCCCCGAGCCCCGCTCGAGCGGCAAGTCGGCCGAGCAGCTGATGGCGGCCGAGGCCGCCCGCATCGAGCGCGCGCTGCCGCGAGGAGCCCTGCGGGTCGCTCTCGACGAGCGCGGGCGCGAATTGACCACACCCGATCTCGCGCGCTGGCTGGAGGGCAGGAGGCAGGAGGGGCGCGATATCGCTTTCCTCATCGGCGGCGCCGACGGCCTCGCCTCGGAGCTGAAGCACGGCGCCGACGCGATGGTGCGGCTCTCGGCGATGACCCTGCCGCACGGCCTCGCGCGAGTGCTCCTCGCCGAACAGCTCTACCGCGCCTCGGCGATCCTGGAAAATCACCCCTACCATCGCGGATGATCCCAAGCCCGACAAGACCCAAGATCTATCTCGCCTCGCGCAGCCCGCGGCGGCGCGAGCTGCTGAAGCAGATCGGCGTCCCGTTCGAGGTGCTGGTGCTGCGCGACCACCCCGGGCGCAACGTCGACGTCGAC
Source organism: Gammaproteobacteria bacterium (assembly GCA_041499545.1). Taxonomy (GTDB): domain Bacteria; phylum Pseudomonadota; class Gammaproteobacteria; order Burkholderiales; family SG8-39; genus VBDM01. The sequence goes on from JBGQKK010000115.1 coordinate 7,934, forward strand.
GAGTCGCAACTCCCCGGGGAAAGCCCCGATGAGCACGTGCGCCGCGTTTGCCGGATCAAGGCCGAGTCAGGCTGGCTGAGGGTCCTGCAGCGCCGGCTGCGCCAGTTCCCCGTGCTCGCCGCCGACACCGTGGTGTGCGTCGACGAGGTCATCCTCGGCAAGCCCCCCGACGCCTCGCACGCCGCGAAGATGCTGCGCCTCCTGTCCGGGCGTGAGCACCGCGTGCTCACCTCCGTCGCGGTGAAGCTCGACGAGCACCTGGAGCTCGTCGTGAGCGAGTCGCGCGTGCGCTTCGCCGAGCTGTCCCAGGCCGACATCGAAGCCTACGTCGCGAGCGGCGAGCCGACCGACAAGGCGGGTGCCTACGCGATCCAGGGACGCGCCGGAGCGTTCGTCACCGAGCTGCACGGCAGCTACTCCGGCGTCATGGGCTTGCCGCTCTACGAGACGGCCGAGCTCCTCAAAAAATTCTAGATCGGGGTATCCTCGCCTCTGCCATGGCAGAGGACATCCTGATCAATTGCACCCCGCAGGAGACCCGGGTCGCGGTGATGCTATCCGGCGTGCCCCAGGAGCTGCACATCGAGCGCGCGGCGAGCCGCGGCCTGGTCGGCAACATCTACGTCGGCAAGGTGGCGCGCGTGCTCCCCGGCATGCAGTCGGCTTTCATCGAATTCGGCCTGGAGCGCGCCGTTTTCCTGCACGTCGCCGATATCTGGGAGGAGCGCAAGGGCGAAGCGGAGGCGAAGCCGATCGAGCGCATCCTCTCGGAAGGGCAGTCGCTGCTGGTGCAGGTGATCAAGGACCCGATCGGCACCAAGGGCGCGCGCCTCTCGACCCAGATCTCGATCGCCGGGCGCATGCTGGTGTACCTGCCGCAGGATAACCACATCGGCATCTCCCAGAAAATCGAAAAGGAATCGGACCGCGACCTGCTGCGCAGCCGGCTCCAAAGCTTGCTGCCGGCGGAAGAAAAAGGCGGCTACATCG
>JBGQKK010000116.1:0-8912 GCA_041499545.1 Gammaproteobacteria bacterium
CCTGCTGCGCGAGCTCTTCGAAATTCATGCCCACGCCGCCCGCCTTGAGCTGCTGGTTGAGGACGTCCTTCACCGGTTCCTCGCACAGGCCGAGCTTCATGCGGCGCGCGAGCGCGACGAAGATCTCCTCGTCGGACTTGCACTCGCCGACCTGCACCACCTTCTGCTGCGCGAGCACCACGTTCGCCGCGACCGTCGGCAGACCCACGATCTGATCGAGCTCCGGCCACGCCGCGGCCGGGAGCACGATGTCGGCAAGCTCCGCGGTCGGCGTCATGAAGAGGTCGGCGCAGACCATGAAGTCGAGCTTCATCAGAGATTCGTGGACGAGCTTCGAGTTGGCGTAAGTGGCGAGCGTGTTGTTGCCGAACACGAGGAAGGCTTTCACCGGATAAGGCTTGCCCTCGCGCATCGCGGCGAGCAAAGTCGGGATGTGCGCCGCGGGCAGGTCGGCGCCTTCTCCGCCGAGCAGCTTGAAGCGCTCGGCGCCCAGGCGCTTCGCGCTCGCCTCGGGGGAGAGATTCTCGATCAGGCTGGGGAAGCGCCCGATCCCTCGCGCACCGAACACCCAGCCGCCTGGCACATCGACGTTGCCCGTGAGCACGGGCAGCATCGACACCGCGCGCACCGTCTGAATGCACTTGGGCGTGTGCTCGATCGCGCAGCCCCATTCGAGCATCGCCGGTTTGACCCGCGCGAACAGGCGCGCCGCCGCGCGGATTTGCCCCGCCGGCACCCAGGTGATCGGCTCGGCCCATTCCGGAGTGAAGCGGGCGACATGGGCGGCCAGCGGCTCGAAGCCGTGCGTGCATTCGCGCACGAAACGCTGGTCGGTGAGCCGCTCGGCGACGAGGACGTTCAGCATGGCGAGCGCGAGGGCGTCGTCCGCGCCCGGGCGCACCCGCAGCCACACGTCGGCCCTCGCCGCAAGCTCGGTGCGGCGCGGATCGACCACGATGGTCTTGGGGTTGCGCTCGAGCGCCTCGCGCACGTTGAAGCGCGTTTCGCCGTCGGGCCCGGAATGGATCGGGTTGTGGCCCCAGAAGAGGATGCAGCCGGGCGGCGTGCCGCCGGTGTAATCGCACACCGGGAAGTCGCCCAAAGTCAGCATGCAGGTGTTGACGCGCGGGTGGAAGCACTGGGCGAAGCCGGGCTCGCACCAGTTCGGCGTGCCCAGGGCGTGAGCGAAGCGCGACACCCAGCGGATGTGATGGCGGCCGGTGCCGGTGCCGAGCGCGATCGCTTCCGGCCCGAAGCGTTCGCGGATGTCGAGAACGCGCCCCGATATCTCCTCGAGCGCCTCGTCCCAAGAGATGCGCCGCCACTGCCCCGAGCCGCGCGGGCCGAGCCGGCGCCGCGGATACGTGAGCCTGTCGGGATGGTTGACGAGATCGACCGTGACCGACCCGATGGGGCATAGGCGCCCGTGGTTGAGCGGCGAAGCGCGGTCGCCCACGATTTTCACCAGCTTGCCCTCGCGCACGTGCAGGAGCGCGCCGCAGCCGCCGTGGCAGGAGCGGCAGACGCTCTTGAAGACTTGGGTCGCGCTTTCCATGGCCGCCTACTTCGCCATCGCCGGCTGCCGCTCCGCTTCGGCCGACACCGTAGGCTTTGCGGCCTCGGCCGCAGCGCCGACGCGGTGCGGCTGGCCGTCCCACTTCACCACCTGGACGAGGCAGGAGTTGGCCGCGGTCCCCGTCACCTTCTTCGCGATCGAGCGCTTGGGCGTGAGCTGGTTGATGCAGCCGCCGCGGTCGAGCGAGTAGCCGGGCTCCCCGAGCGGCTCGTAGCACGCCGAGGACTCGAAGGCGTGCACCACGCCGCGCGGCAGGCGCTGGGTGAGGTGCGCCGCGCACACCACGGCGCCGCGGTCGTTGTAGATCTTGACGAGGTCGCGCTCCTTCAGGCCGCGCTCCGCCGCGTCCTGCGCGTTCAGGCGCAGCACCCAGTAGTGGTAGCCGTTCACCAGCACGCGATGTTCTTCGATGTCGTTGATCGGGCTGTCCTTGCCGTCGGAGAGCGTGTGATAGGAGAAGCGCGGGTGCGGCGAGATCAGCTGCAGCGGATAGCGCTCGTACAATTCCGTCCCCGGCCCCTCCCAGGAGCGCGCATATTTCACGATCGGCGGGCGCTCGGGATCGTCCGCGTCGAAGCGCTTCAGGCTCGAGCACTCGAACTCGAATTTCCCCGACTGCGTCTGCAGGCCCATCATGAACTGCTCGCCGTAGTCCCCGGGAAGCGGGTGCGGCTCGGGCACGTCCTTCTTGCGCCCTTCGTAGAACCAGCGCAGCGACACCGGGTCGCGCCGGTCCTCGGGCAAAGGCGGCACGACGAAGTAGCCCTTCTTCAGGAACGCCTTCCAGGAGATGTGCTTGGGCAGGTCGGAGGCGTCGAACAGGCGCTTCACCCAGTCGAGCTCGCTCATGCCCTCGGAGAAATACGCGCCGAGCCCGAGGCGGCTCGCGAGGCTCTGGAAGATCCAGAAGTCGGACTTCGACTCCCCGAGCGGCTCGATGCACTGGTGCTGCATCACCGCGACGCGGTGATTCATCTGCGTCTGCCCGTGCAGGGCATAGCCGCCCGTGCCCCCGAACTCGCTCAAGTCCCAGCGCTCGAACTGCGTGCACGCGGGCAAAATGACGTCGGCGAACTTGGCTTCGCCTTCGAGCCAGATCGACTGGTTGACGACGAAATCCAGGTTCTCGCTGTGATACGCCTGCACGTAGCGGTTGGTCTGCGTCATGGTGCCGATCGAGGCGCCGCCGTACTTGTAGAACATGCGGATCGGCGAGTGGCCGGGCGCGGGATAGACGAACTTCCTGAACTGGCCCTCGATGGTCTTGCCGTCCCAGGGATAGCCCTCGGCCTTGCCTTCGAGGATTGCCTCGGGGATCTGCAGCCGCGGCACCTTCTGCGTCGAGGGATTGAAGGTCGGCAATTGCGGCATCCTCTGGTAGAGGCTGATCGGCATGCCGGTGCCCTCGATGTCGCCGGAGGCCCCGCCGTCGGCGTAGCCGGGGAAGTAGAAATGCAGGTCGATCGGCGTGCCCCATTGCAGGTGGCCGAAGTTGACCCCGGGGCGGCCCATGCCCTGCATCGCCATCAGGCAGGCAAGCGCCCTCGCCCACTGGATGCCGGTCGCCGAGCGGCAGGCGCCGCCGTGGCCGTTGCCCCAGCCGCCGGCGCCGAGATAGGTCTTTTTCTTCCCCCAGCGGCGCGCGAGCGCGCGCACGTCCTTGGCCGGAATTCCGGTCTCGCCTTCCTGCCATTCGGGAGTCTTCGGTACGCCGTCCTCCTTTCCGAGGAGGTAATCGCGCCATATCTCGAATCCGATCGAGCGCTCGGCGACGAACTTCTTGTCGTAGAGGCCCTCGGTGATCCAGACGTGGGCGATCGCGAGCGCCATCGCGCTATCGGTCCCGGGCTTGGGCGCGAACCACTTGCCGCCGTGGAGCGCCGCGGTGGAATTGAGGTAGGGGTCGATGTGCACCATCTCGATCCCCAGATCGTGCAGCCACATGCGCCGCACCGTCCCCTCGTGCCCGGAGTAGGAGCCGCTGGTCGTCTCCGGGTCGGCCGCCCAGAACACCACCATCTCGGCCTCCTTCATCAGGTCCTCGACCGTGCTGTAGGTCTCGGTCTGCCCCAGCCGCATGCTGTAGCCGAAGTGATGCATCGCGCCCCAGTACCAGCCTTCCCAGCTGTCGGGGTTGTGGACCACCTTGGTGGTGCCGATGATGTTGAAGAACTTGTATGCCGCGCTGATGTAGTAGCCGATGTTGCCCCAGGTGTGGTGCGAGCCGTGATTGCACAGGATCGCCCCCTGCCCGTACTCCCGTTTGCAGCGCTGGATCTCGCCGGCGACGATGTCGAGCGCCTCGTCCCAGCTGATGCGCTCGTAGCCCGAAACGCCGCGGTTCTTGTGGTTGCGCGCGCCCTTGGGGTCGAAATCCACCCGCTTCATCGGGTGGAGGAGGCGCTGCGGGGAATACAGCGTCGCCTTGCCGCACAGCGCGTGCGCGGCGGCCGTGGTCTGGTGCGGCGGCGTGAAGCTCTTGCCGCGCGCGCGGATGGTCCAGGGCCGCGCGTCCGATTCGTCGAACTCGAGCGGCGTCACCCGCACTACCTTCCCGTCCTTCACGTAGACGAAAAGCGGCCCGCCGTTGGTGTTGGTGCAGTAGCGCGTGCTGCCGTCGGCCGCCGCGGTGCCGGATTTCCAGCCGGCCGAGCGCAGCATGTTCAAGGTCTGCGTGAACCAGACGATCAGCTCGTCCGCGCCGTCGGCCTTGAAGTCGAAGTTCTTCATCGCCTCGATGCGCTCGAGCTGATCGACCCAGGGTACGAACAGGCGCGCGCCGAGCCCGGCCGAGGCGACCGAGATGCAGATGTCGGCGGCCGGATCGACTCCGCGGCGCGAGCTGAGGGCGCCGTCCTTGAAGGTGAAGGAGCGCCCGAGCGAGCCGTCGAAGGTCTTGATCTGGCAGGTAAAGCTCCTTTCGGCGAGGCGGGCCCGGAAGCGCGCATAGCGCAGCGCCTGGAACTTCAGCGCAAGGAATATCCCGTACAGCAGAACGGAAAATTTCAGCGCTGCAATATCCATCGGTCTCCTCCCTGGGGTGGCTGAGCAAACGCTACGCTAGCGGCGGGACAGACCGTTTGATCAGGGTCAAATGCAGGCTTCCGAGCCTATGGTCGGCGGGGTGAACCCCGGTGTCAACCGGCGAGCTCTTCGCAGGGTCTGGGGGATCGGCGCGACCCCATTTACCTCAGGCCCTCGAAGGTGCAACATGCTCCCCGGGGACAGCGGGGATTTCCGGGCGTTCTGCCCACTGCCGGCCCACTTCAGGGGGATTTCATGAAACTCACCGCACTGGCTGCATTGATGCTGCTCTCCTGCGCCGCCGCCTCATCACCGACCCGCGCGCAGACCCTCGACGATCTCAAGAACGACGGCAAGAACACCGACAACATCCTCACCTATGGCATGGGCTACGCCCAGCAGCGCTACAGCCGCCTCGACCAGATCAACAAGAAGACCGTCAGGCGCCTGGTGCCCGTCTGGAACCTGAGCCTCGACAACAACTGGGGCGAGCAGGCGCAGCCGATCGTCTACAACGGCGTGATGTACGTGACCAACGCGCGCGCGACCGTCGCGATCGACATCGCGAGCGGCAAGCAGCTCTGGAAGCAGACGCTCGACTGGCCGCCCGAGACACCGCGCGTGGTCTGCTGCGGCGTCTCCAACAAGGGCGCGGCGATCTACAACGGCAAGATCTATCGCACCACGCTCGACGCGCACGTGGTGGCGTACGACGCGAAGACCGGCAAGGAAATCTGGAAGTCGAAGGCGGCGGAGTGGAAGGACGGGTTCTCCCTGACCGTCGCGCCGCTCGTCGCCAACGGCGTGCTGATCACCGGCATCTCCGGCGCCGAGTTCGGCGTGCGCGGCTTCATCGACGGCTGGGATCCGGAAACCGGCAAGCAGCTGTGGCGCCACTACACGATTCCCGCGCGCGGCGAGAAGGGCAACGAGACCTGGCCGCAGGACAACAAGGCCTGGGAGGTCGGCGGCGGCTCGGCCTGGATCACGGGCTCCTACGACCCCGAGCTCGATCTCATGTACTGGGGCATCGGCAACCCGGCGCCGTGGGCTTCGCAGAGCCGGCCGGGGGACAACCTGTATACGTCCTCGGTGCTCGCGATGCGCCCCAAGACCGGCGAAGTCGTCTGGTATTACCAGTTCACGCCCAACGACGCCTACGACTACGACGCCTGCTGGGAGCTGATCCTCGGCGAGCTCAACGTCGGCGGCAAGCCGCGCAAGGTGGCCATGCAGCTCAACCGCAACGGCTTCCTCTACGTGCTCGACCGCAGCAACGGCGCCCTGATCTCGGCCAAAGCGTACGGAAAAGTGAACTGGGCGAGCCACGTCGACCTGAAGACGGGGCGGCCGGTCGAAACCGACATCGCGAAGAGCATCCGCGCAGCCAAGGCCACCGAGCACTGGCCCTCGACGCGCGGCGCCAAGAACTGGGAGCACGCCGCGTTCAATCCGCAGACGGGCCTGCTCTACGCGAACACGCTGCACGAGGGACGCATGTACAAGCACCTCGATATCAAGGAGCACAAGGTCGGCGAGCGCTACATGTTCATCGAGAACCTGCCGCTGCCGCGCGCCGCCGGCGAGCCCGTCGGCCACATCGAGGCCATCGATCCCCTCACCGCGGAGAAGAAATGGAGCGTGCCGCTCACCGATTTCCAGATCTGGTCCGCGATGCTCGCGACCGGCGGCGGCTTGCTGTTCACCGGCAAGGAAACCGGCGAGTTCATCGCGCTCGACGCCGACACCGGCAAGCAGCTCTGGCAGTTCCAGACCGGGTCGGGTATCAACGCGATGCCGGTTACCTTCACGCAGGGCGGCCGCCAATACGTCACGGTGCTCTCCGGCATCGGCGGGCTGTATTGGAACATCGCGCGCGAGCAGCTCAAGGACAAGGTGCCGCCGGGCGGCTCGGTCTGGACCTTTGCGCTGATGCCGGACTGATTTGGCGCGGCATGTCCTAATCGCCGCGCTCGTCCTCGCTTGCAGCCCGGCGGCGGCCCAGTCGCCGCAGCGGGTCAAGGCCGGGGCGGAAATCTACGAGCGCAACTGCTCGCCCTGCCACGGCGCGCGCATGATGGACCCGCAGGGCGCGTCCGACCTGCGGAAATTCCCGCACGACCAGCGCGAGCGCTTCCTCAACTCGGTGACCAAGGGGAAGAACCAGATGCCCCCCTGGGGGGGTCTTCTCAGGCCCGAGGAGGTCGAGGCGCTGTGGGCCTACGTCGTCGGCGCCGAGGGCATCTACGGTCACTGAATCACGACGCCCCAGGGCAGCTTGCCCACCGGGATGTCGACGATCTTGGCATTCTTCTGCGTGTCGATGACCGAGACCGAGCCCGAGCGGCCGTTCGCGACATAGAGCTTTCGCCCGTCCGGAGTCAGCGCCATGTTCCACGGCCGCTGCCCGACCGGGACGGTGGCGACGATGGCGTTGGTCGCAGTGTCGAGCACCGACACCGAGCCGTCGCCGCCGTTCGAGACGTAGACGCGCTTGCCGTCCGGATGCACCGCGACGCCGTTCGAGCGCTTGCCCGCCGGCACTTTCGCGAGCACGGAGTGCGCCCTGGCGTCGATCACGAACACCGTGTCCGCGTTCTCGGCGGCCACGTAGGCGCGGCTGCCGTCGGGCAGGAACCCGATGCCGCGCGGCCGTGCGCCGACCTGGATCTGGCCGACCTGAGCGCGCTTCTCCACGTCGACCACTTCCACGGTGTCGCCGTCCTCGGCACTCGCGTACACGATCCGCCCGTCCGGGCTGAACACGGCGTGCTCGGGGTTCTGGCCTTTCACCTTCACCGTGAACGCCTCGCGCCGGGTCGCCGTGTCGATGAAGGTGACGCTGTTCGACTGTTCGCTCGCGGCGGCGATCCAGCGCCCGTCGGGCGAGCGGCCGACGCCCTCGGGCGAGACGCCGAGCGCGATCGCGCCCGCCTGTTTCCGCTCCTTCAGGTCGACGAGCACGAGGCGGTTGTTGGGCTGGTCGCTGACGTAGAGCCAGCCACCCGCGGCGGCGGCCCCGCGGGGCTTGCCCCCGGTCTCCAATGTGTCGACGACCGCGTCGGTCGCGGTGTCGATGACGCTTACCGATCCCGAGCCTTCGTTCGAAACATAGGCGAACGGCGCCGCGAGCGCGATCGAGGGCAGCATCACTGCGGAAGCGAGGAAGTTTTTCATGAGGGCAGCATCCGGTGGAATATCCCGTGGCGCGGGAAAACGAGGTGCTTGAAGGCGGCGAGAACGTGGACCGCGATCAAGCCGACGAAAAGGTACGACGTCCCCACGTGCAGGCCGTTGAAGAAAGCGTAGATCGCGCGATCGTCCGCGCCCCAGGGGGGAAGCAGCACGGCGTTGAACAGCTTGACCCCGAACTTGCTGAAGTTCGAGGCCGTGTATCCCGCGATCGGCATCACCAGCATGCAGGCGTAGAGGAGGACGTGGCTCGCGCCCGCGGCGCGGCGCTCCCAGGCCGGCATCGACGCGGGCAGCGGCGGCGGCTTGTGCGTCAGGCGCCACGCGAGCCGCAGCGCGATCAGCACCGCGATCACCAGGCCCGTGGACTTGTGAAAATTGACGTAGATCGTGCGGTCCGGTGTGAGCCGCGGGATGAGCTGAAGGTACCAGCCGAACGCGATCTGCCCGAGAACGGCCAGGGCGACCAGCCAATGGAGCAGCATCGCCACGCGGGTATAACGCTCTTCCATAGACGGCCCGCGAATCAGCCCGGCAGCAGCACGCCGACGGCCTCGAGAGCGAAGCGCGCAAAGCCTGCGACCACTATCGCGGCGCCCACCGAGAGCGACACCGAGAACAGGGCTTCGCGCCGGCCGATGGTCTTCAGCATGGTCGCGAAGGTGGAAATGCAGGGCACGTAGAAAGTGAGGAAGAGCAGAAAGGTGACGATCTGGATCGCGCTCAGGTAGCGGTCGATCTCGAAGCCGCCGAGCGCCTGGTAGATCATCAGCAGCGACAGCTCCTTGCGCAGCACGCCGAACAGGATCGGCACGCCCAGCACCGCCGGCAGTCCCAGCCACCAGGTGGTGACGGGGGTGAGCAGCAGGTTGACGACGCGGTCGGCGCCGACGTGCGCGAGCAGCGCGAGCACGACGCTGCCGCCCACCAGCAAGGGCGTGACGATGGTCAGGATGTCCTGCGTGCGCGCCCAGGTCTCGCGCAGCAAGGTGCGCCCGCGCGGCAGCCGATAGGGCGGGATCTCCTGCACCTGGCCGGGCCCGCCGCGCGGATAGCGGCGGCGCAGCAGCTGCCCGAGCACTGCGATCACCAGCAGGGTGAGCAGAAAAATCCCGAACAC
>JBGQKK010000117.1:0-8856 GCA_041499545.1 Gammaproteobacteria bacterium
CGACACCTACTGGAGGGAGCGAACCGCGGCCGAGCACCTCGACAAGATCAAGGTTCCGATTTTCTCGATCGGGGTGTGGGCCAAGATGGAGCTGCATCTGGCCGGCAACATCCTCGGCTACCAGAAGGCGCAAGGGCCGAAGAAGCTGTTCATCACCGGCACGGCGACCGCGGTGACCTCGCAAATCGACTTCAACACCGTGGACTTCCACAAGAAATACCTGCTGCCCTTCTACGGGAAATACTTGAAGGGCGAGAAGACGGGCCACGACGAGCGGCCGAACGTCGAGTACGTCGTGAAGAATACGGGCGTCGCGCGCTCCTTCGATTCCTGGCCGCCCCCCGGCACGCGCAAAGTGAAGCTTCATCTCGCCAAGGGGCCGACGGGATCGGTGACGTCGCTGAACGACGGCGCGCTGCAGCCCGCCGCTCCCGGCGCCGACGGCGGCAGCACGAGCTATACTTATCCGCATCCGCGCTGGGTGCTCGGCGTCGTCGCGCTCGGGCCGCAGGGACCCGACCCGGCCGCGGCGGTGCTCACCTTCACCAGCGCGCCGCTCGACGCGGACATGGAGGTCACGGGCCACGGCAAGGTCATCCTGCACGCCTCGTCGACCCGCAAGGACATGGACTTCCACGTCAAGGTGTCGGAGCAGTTTCCGCAATCCGCGGAGGAGCGCGCGAAGGGCGTGCAGCCGCGCTACGTTATTGTCACCAAAGGCTGGTTGCGCGCCTCGCACGCCATGGACCGCGATGCGGCGAAGAGCACCGAGGACATCCCGCATTACACCCATGCGGACCCGAAGCCGCTGACGCCCGGAAAGGTCTACGCGCTCGAGGTCGCGCTGATGGCGATCGCCTGGCGCTTCCAGAAAGGCAGCCGCGTGCGCGTCGAGATCGCCTGCGGCGACTCACCGATCACCGACGGCTTGTTCTTCCACGTGTATCGGCCGGACAAGATCGGCAGCGACACGATCCACCACGACGCGGCGCACCCGTCGCAGCTGATCCTGCCGGTGCTCGACGTCAATTGACGGAGGCACATGGAAAGCTCCGCCGCCAGGCAGGACGGACTCGCGCGCCTCGGCGCCGATGCGCTGCTCGACACGGTGCGGCAGCTCGCCCTCGAGCTCCGTCCGACCCGCGCGGCCTTGCCCGCTTCGCTCGACGACCGGCTCGAGCAGGACTACGGGTTCGACAGTCTGGGACGCGTCGAGTTGTTCCTGCGCCTCGAGCGCCGCTTCGGCGTGAGCCTTCCGGAGGCCGTCATGGCGAGCGCGGAGACGCCGCGCGATCTGCTTCGCGCCATGCTGGCCGCCGGAGCCGCCCACCCCGCACACGTGGCGGCGCTCGAGCGGGTGGCCGCACCCGCCTTCGAGTCCGCGATCCCGGACCGGGCGCAGACGCTCACCGAGGTGCTCGAGTGGCACCTTGCCCGGCACGCCGACCGGCTGCACCTCGTTCTGCTGGACGACTCGGGGGGCGAGCAAGCCGTGACCTACGCCCAGCTCGACGCCGAGGCCCGCGCCATCGCCGCGGGCCTGTACGAGCGGGGCCTGGAGCCCGGGCACGCCGTCGCGATCATGCTGCCGACCAGCGCCGAGTACTTCTACACCTTCTTCGGCATCCTGCTCGCGGGCGGAATCCCGGTGCCGATCTACCCGCCGGCGCGCGCTTCGCAGGTCGAGGAGCACGTGCTCCGGCACGCGGGAATCCTGTCCAACGCACTCACGGAATTCCTGGTCACCGTGCCGCAGGCGAAGCCGGTCGTGATGCTGCTCAAGCCGCGGGTGCCGACTCTGAAGAGCGTCCTGACGCCGCAGGAGCTCGCGCGCCCGGGAGTCCCGGGCGCACCCTACAAGCTCAAGCCCGGCGACATTGCGATGCTCCAGTACACCTCCGGGAGCACCGGCAATCCCAAGGGCGTCGTCCTCACCCACCACAATCTCCTCGCCAATATCCGCGCGATGGGCCAGGCGCTGCGCGTGACGCCCAACGACGTTTTCGTGAGCTGGCTGCCGCTCTACCACGACATGGGATTGATCGGCGTGTGGATGGGCAGTCTCGTCTACGGCTTCAAGTGCACGGTGATGTCGCCGCTCGCCTTCCTCGCCCGGCCGGAGCGCTGGCTATGGGCCATCCACCGTCACGGCGGCACGCTCTCGGCCGGGCCGAATTTCTCCTACGAGCTGTGCCTGCGAAAGATACGGGACTCGGATATCCAGGGCCTGGATCTCGGTACCTGGCGCCTCGCCTTCAACGGCGCCGAGCCGGTATCGCCCGAGACCATCGCCGCGTTCAGCAAGCGTTTCGCCCGCTACGGCTTCAAGCCCGAAGCGATGTCGCCGGTGTACGGTCTGGCCGAAGCGACGCTGGGGGTCGCGTTTCCGCCGCCGGGGCGCGGCCCGAGGATCGACCGGGTGGATCGCGAGAGCTTCACCAAGGACGGGCGCGCAATTCCCGCTTCCGCATCGGCGACCGATGCGCTCAGCTTCGTCGCGTGCGGGCTGCCCCTGCCCGGACACCAGATCCGGATCGTGGATGCATCGGACCGGGAGCTCGGCGATCGCGAGGAGGGACATATCCAATTCAGCGGGCCCTCGGCGACGGGCGGCTATTTCCGCAATCCGGACGAAACGCGCAGCCTCTTGCACGGCGAATGGGTGGATACGGGCGACTACGGCTATATCGCCGAGGGCGAGCTCTATATCACCGGACGCGTCAAGGATCTCATCATCAAAGCCGGCCGCAATATCTATCCCTACGAGCTGGAAGAGGCGGTTAGCGAGATCGAGGGGATCCGCAAGGGCTGCGTGGCGGTCTTCGGCTCGAAGGACGAGCGCTTCGGTACGGAGCGCATCGTCGTGCTCGCCGAGACCCGCGAGCAGGACCCGGTGCGCCGCGAGCAACTGCAGGCCCGCATCAACGACCTTGCGGTTTCCCTGATCGGCATGCCGGTGGACGAGATCGTGCTCGCGTCGCCGCATACCGTCCTCAAGACCTCGAGCGGCAAGATCCGCCGGGCCGCGAGCCGCGACCTCTACGAGCGCGGCGGCAGAGTCGGCGCGCACGCGCTCTGGTGGCAGGTCGTGCGGCTCACCTGGTCGGCGATCTTCCCGCAGCTGCGCCGCAGCCTGCGCGCCGCGGGCGACAGCGCATACGGGATCTACGTCCTCGTGCTCCTCGGCGCCCTCGGGACTCCGACCTGGATCGCGTGCTCGCTGACGCCGAGTGCGGGCTGGTGCTGGCGGCTCAGCCGCAGAATGGCGCGCGTGTTCCTGCGCCTGGCCGGAATCCCGCTCACGGTGCGCGGACTCGACCGCGTCCCGGCGGGCCGTGCCTGCGTGCTGGCGGTGAATCACTCGAGCTATCTGGACGGCGTCGTAGTCGTCGCGGCTCTGCCGACGCCCATGCGCTTCGTCGCAAAGCACGAGCTGCTGGATCATTTCGTGCCGCGAATCTACCTCAGGCGCATCGGGGCGCAATTCGTCGAGCGCTTCGACCTGCAGCGCGGCGTCGAGGACGCGGGGCACATGGTTGCCGAGGTCAGCGCCGGCCACTCGCTGATCTTCTTTCCCGAGGGCACGTTCCGCCGCATGCCCGGCCTGCTGCCCTTTCGCATGGGAGCCTTCGTGGTCGCCGCCCGCGCGGGAATGCCCGTCGTTCCGGTGACGCTGCGCGGCACGCGCTCGGTTCTGCGGGACGGACAATGGCTGTTCCGCCGCGGCGCGATCAGCGTGACCTTCGGCGAGCCGATCGACCCGTCGGGGACGGAATGGAACGCCGCGGTGACGCTGCGCGACCGCGCGCGCGAGGAAATCCTGAGGCAGTGCGCGGAGCCGGACCTGGGTGACGAAGCCGCGCTCGCCCCGCAGCGGGCGCCTACTTGAGCAGGCCGATTTCCTTGTAGTACTTCACCGCGCCCGGGTGCATCTCCACACCCATGAGCGGCTTGGCCATGTTCTGCGGCTGGAACAGCCCGAACGGCGGGAAGGTCGCGACCAGGTCCTGCTTGCCGTCGTGCAGGGCTTTCGCGACCCGATAGACGATGTCGTCGGACACCTTGGCGTTGGTGATCAGCACCATGTCGAATGCGACCAGATTGGTCGGCTGGCTGATGCCCTCGACCGGCGGCGTGGTCCCCACCTGAACGGTGTACGCGCCCGGGAGCAGGGCCTGGACGCGCTTGAGCGCATCCGGCGCGGTGCTGATTTCGAGGACCCGCACGCCGCCGACGCTGGCGTGGGCCTGCTTGATCTGCGAAGAGCCGAGCGCGAAGAACATCACGTCGACCTTTCCGCTCATGAAGTCCTCGGCCTGCCGCACGACGTTGGGCGCCGGGACTCTCACCACGTCGTTGAAGCTCAGCCCGGCGTTCGCGAGGTGCGCCTCGATGATGCGGGCGATGGTTTTCTGGGCGTTGAACTCGCTCGAGACGCGCTTGCCCTTGAGATCGCCGATGGTCTTGATGTTCGAGTCGGCGCGCACGTGCATGGCGACGCGGTAGGGGATGAGCGCGCCGGCGTAGCGCATCACCGGATGCGTGCCGCGGCCCTGGTATTCGCCGGTGCCGCTGGTGAAGAAGGTCGCGTCGAAGGAATTCGACACGTTGAAGTCGGCCGACCCGGTCTCGACTTCCTCGAAGCCGGTGCTCGCCTGGGCCTGCACCACCGCGCGCAGCTTCGCCTTGTCGACCAGGACCTTGGCGATCGCCTGCCCCGCGGAATTCGAGAACGAGCCGGCGGGCGTGGTGACGATGCCTATCGTCTGGGCGCCCGCCGCGCCCGCGGCGAGAAACAAGGTCAATCCCTGCAGGGCCTTCATGATATTTCTCCTCGGTTGTCGCGGATCGTTCAGGCTGCGGCTTCCTTCGCGGCGAGCTTTTCCTGTTCGGCCGGAAATACGAGCGCGGCGCTGAACGTGACGAGCGCGAGGGTGCCGAGCACGTAGTAGAGCAACCTGAAATCCCCGCTCGAGCTGTAGATCCAGGCGACCAGCGGCACGGCGAGGGCGCTCGCTCCGAACGACACGACGTAGCGCACGGCGTAGGCGCGGGCGCGCCATTCCTCCGCGGTGTAGCGCGCGATCATGGCGTCGTTGATCGGGATCTGGCCGAACACGAAGAACATCATCGCCACGGCGGTGGCGAGCATCAGATAGTTGTCCATGGTTCCGGCGAGTGCGAGAAGCGGCACCTGCAGCGCGACCACTGGCACGAACACCGATTTGAGGGACCTGCGGTCGAGCCACCAGCCGACGCAGAGCTGGGCCATCGCCGCGATCAGATAGACGCCGCACACCAGGACCCCGATTCCGAAGGTCGAGTGCGTGAGAGCGGAAAGGCGCTCGTCGAACACCTTGGGCATGGAAATCGTGGTGGCATTGAAGATCACCCCGCCGCAGGCGGTGGCCACGGTCAGCACCGCGAACACCCGCGCCAGGTCCACGCGCGAGAGCTTCACCGGGGCGAGCTTGCGCGCCGGCGCCCCGTCTTGCGCGCCCCGCGCGACGAGCGCGAACGCAACGCCCGTGCCCAGCGCCATGACCCCGGGAACGATGAACGCCGCGCGCCAGCCCGCGGCGTCGGCGAGCGCGCCCGCCAACAGGGCCGAGAAGGCGACCCCGACGTTTCCGAAGACGCCGTTGACCCCGAGAACCCGGCCGACGTTTTCGCGGTTGGCGACCAGCATGGCGATGCCGACGGGGTGGTAGATCGCGGCGAAGACGCCGATCAGCGTGAGACCCAGGGCGATTTGCGCGGGCCCGCTGGCGAAGCCGGTGAGGATGCTCGCCGCACCTATGCCGAAGAAGAACACCGTCATCGTGCCGGTGCGGCTCCAGCGGTCGGCCAGCCAGCCCGCGGGAATCGAGCAGGCGCCGAAGGCGATGAAGCCGCCGAGCGAAAGCGGCAGAAGGTCGGCGTAGCCGCGGCCGAGCTCGGCGCTCATCGCGAGGACCACGGTCGGAAAGATGAGCATGCACAGGTGGTCGAGCGCGTGCCCGAGATTGAGAAGGAGAGTCATGCTGCGCGGTGAGCTCATCGAGGGAACTGGAAATCGGTGTCGTTTAGTATAACAATGGTGGAGGAGCACGACTGAAGGGGGATCGCATGACGAAAGCGACCATGCAAATTCTCGCGGGCCTCGCCGCCGTCGCGATCGCGCTCGCCGGCGTCGCCGCCGCCGACCCTCCGCGGGCGCGGAAGACCCAGCAAGCCCAGGTGGAGCGGGACGCCGAGGATGTGCTCGCCGCCGTGGTGCGGATCAAGATGACGGCGATCCCGAGTGCCCGGAGCAACGCAACCCTCGGTCCGAACCGCGAGGGAACCGGGGTGGTGATCGACGAGCGCGGGCATGTCGTGACGATCGGCTATATCGTCATCGAGGCCGAGTCGATAGAGATCACCACGCAGGACGGAAGGACGGTTCCCGCGACGCTCGCGGGCTACGATCACGCGAGCGGATTCGCCCTGCTGCGCTCGGGCGTACCCCTGGGCGTGAAGCCCATGCCCATGGGGCAGGCGGCCGACGTGGCGCAGCGCGAGCCGGTGATGGTTCTCCCGGCCGGGGGACGCGAAGCGGCGAGCCTTGCCTACGTGGTCGCCAAGCGCAAGTTCGCGGCGAGCTGGGAGTATCTGCTCGACACCGCGATCTTCACTTCGCCGCCGACGCCGCAGTGGGCGGGAGCGGCGCTGGTGAGCCGGGAGGGAAAGCTGGTCGGCATCGGCTCGTTGTTCGTGCGCGAAACGTTCGACGGAGGATCGCAGGCCCCGGGCAACATGTTCGTGCCCATCGACCTGCTCAAGCCCATTCTCGGGGACCTCATCGAGAAGGGGCGCCGCAGCGGGCCCGCGCGGCCCTGGATGGGCCTCGCGACCGAGGAGCTGCACGGCCACCTTCTGGTGACGCGCGTCTCGCCGGACGGACCCGCTGACAAGGCGGGGATCAGGAGCGGCGACATCGTCCTCGGTGTCGGCGCGGACCCGGTCAAGAGCCACGAGGAGCTCTACCGGAAGGTGTGGGGCCTGGGCGCGGCCGGAGTCGAAGTTCCCCTGAAGATCCTGCAGGGCGTCGATGCGCGCGAGCTGAAGCTGCGCTCGATCGACCGATTCCAATATTTCAAGGAGAAGCCGGTTTATTAGTCCCGTCGGTCTGCAAAAAAAATCGGCGCAACCCGCGGGATTCGCGGGCGCGCCGAAAAGGTGCTACGGAGGAGACCTTTGCTTACCGGCGGCCGCGGACCCAGCGGCGATGACCGGTTTCGAGATCGTTGGCGGTAGCGTAGTCGAAGCCCTTGGATTCGCTGCGGGGGCGCGCACCTTGATACAGGGACAGTACGATGCCGAGCACGAGGCCGGCTGCACATAGGCTTTGAATCGCGGTGACCAGAGTGTCCATCATGGCGTTTCTCCTCTTTTCCGATGGTTCGGGCTGCTTGCCCTACTAGGAGCAGGAAACAGGCCAGGTCTGATCCCAGGGTAATTCTAGGATTTAAGATATTGATTTATATAATAAATATACCAGGCTTTCCTCCTTCGCCGCTGAACCGGAAACCTTGAGCAAACCATCCAGCGACAGCGAGTCGGCAGCCGGGCGCCATCGCCTCGACACCGGGCCGCTGGAGGCGCTGCTTCGCGATCGGGGATTTCCCGGGCCGCTCGCGGTGGAGCAGTTCAAGGGCGGCCAGTCGAACCCGACCTACCTGATCACCGGCAAGGGCGGACGGCTGGTGCTGCGCGCCAAGCCCGGTCCTGCGGCGAAGCTGCTGCCCTCGGCGCACGCGGTGGAGCGCGAGTTCCGCGTGATCACGGCGCTCGGGCAAGCGGGTTTTCCGGTGCCGCGCACCCATTTTCTGTGCGAGGACGAAAGCGTCATCGGCCGGGCCTTCTACGTCATGGACTACGTCGAGGGGCGCGTGCTCTGGGAGCAATCGCTGCCGGGCATGAGCCCGCGCGAGCGCGGCGCCCACTACGAGGAGATGAACCGCGTCATCGCCGCGCTCCACGGCATCGATTACGTCGCCGCGGGCCTCGCCGATTTCGGCAAGCCGGGGAATTATTTCGCACGGCAGATCGCCCGCTGGAGCAAGCAGTACCGCAGCTCGGAGACCGAGCGCATCGCCGCGATGGACAGCCTGATCGCATGGCTGCCCGGGCACGTCCCGCAGGGCGACGAGACCGCCGTCGTCCACGGCGATTTCCGCATGGATAACGTGATCTTCCACCCGAGCGAGCCGCGGATTCTCGCCGTGCTCGACTGGGAGCTGTCCACGCTGGGGCACCCGCTCGCGGACTTCTCCTACCACTGCCTGAGCTGGCATATTCCGCCGGGAGACTTTCGCGGTATCGCGGGCTTGGACCTCGACGCGCTCGGCATCCCGCGCGAGTCGCAGTACATTGCGGCATACTGCGCGCGCACGGGGCGCGAGCGGATCGGTAACTGGAACTTCTATCTCGCCTACAACCTGTTCCGGATCGCCGCGATCCTGCAGGGGGTCGCCAAGCGCGCCCTCGAAGGCACGGCATCGAGCGCGCAGGCGCTGGATGCGGGAAGGCGCGCCCGGCCGCTCGCCGAGCTGGGATGGCAATACGCCGAGAAGGCGATGGGGCAGGGCTGACATGGAATTCGCGTATTCGGACAGGGTCAAGTCGCTGCAGCAGAAGCTCGAGCGCTTCATGCAGACGCACATCCATACCAACGAGCGCCGCTTCCACGAGGAAGTCGAGGCGAACCGCGCCAAGGGCAACCCCTGGGTGCCGACCCGGCTGATCGAGGAGCTGAAGCCGAAGGCGCGCGCCGAAGGATTGTGGAACCTGTTCCTGCCGCGCTCGCCGCGCGCGCCCGAAGGCCTGTCCAAC
>JBGQKK010000118.1:0-8787 GCA_041499545.1 Gammaproteobacteria bacterium
CGACGTCGGCGACGTAGATGGGGTAATACGCCTGCCGTTCGTCGCGCACGTACGCGATGCGGCGGTTGTCTGGCAGCCACGCCGGCCCGCGCTCGACGTCCGGGACCACGTCGGTCGCCACGATGTGCGCCGCCAGCCCATCGCCCTCGGTCGGGTCGGTGCCCTCGGCCGCGACGACCGCGATCGCCCAGGTCTTGGGATCGCCCGCGGTGTTGTAGTTGGTATAGAAGGCGACGCGTTTCCCGTCGGGCGACCACACCGGGCGCAGATCGTCGTGGGGCCAGGTGCTGAGCGCCTTCGGCGGCGAGGGCGGAGTGCGCGCCGGCTCGAGCACGGCGATGTCGTGGTTCTCGTTGCTGCCCCGGATGAACGCGATGCGCTTGCCGTCGGGCGACCACTGCGGGTAGAGATACGGCTGATCGCCTTGCGTGAGGCGCGTGGTGGTTTTTGCGGCGAGGTCGAGCAGATAGACGTCGCCCTGGCCGCTGCGGCCCGACACGAACGCGATCCGGTCGCCGGTCGGCGACCAGTCCGCGTGTCCGTCCTTCTCCTTGTCGGTGGTGATGCGGGCGATGCGGCCGTCGGCCTCGCGCAGGTATAGATCGTAGTTGCCCTCGCCGCCGTTGCTCATGAATACGAAGCGCTTGCCGTCGGGCGCCCAGCTGATGCCCGAGTTGTAGCTCGTCGGCTCCACGACGCCGGGGAAGAAGAACGGGCTCTGCCCGGGAGCCGGCGGAGACTGCTGGCGCAGGGTCTGGACCACCTCGCCGTTCACGCGCACGATCACGATTTCCTTGTCGTCACCGCGCGAGCGCTCCAGCGCGAGGGTGTCACCCGAGGGCGACCACACCGGGTTCGCGTCGTTGCGCCCGCGGGCGACGGGAACGAGCGGCCGCACGTACTCCGGCTCGATCCCCGCCGGCTCAGCCTGCTCTTCGGCGAACGCGGGTAAGGCGGCCGCGACGCACAGGACCACAAGAGATCGCACGAGATCACGGTTCCTGGATCTGGGCGCGGTAGCGGCGCGCCGCCTCGCGGGCGTCGGCGAAGGTCGGGTTGCTCTCGAGCTTTTTCGGGAAGAAGTCGAAGTACTCGCGCCAGGCGAGGCTCGCGCTGTTCATGACGGCCGGCTGCTTGGTGATCAGGTACAGCTTGTGGTACGAGAGCGCCGTGTAGTAGTAGGTGTCGTGCAGCGCCTCGTCGTACTCGTCCTTCGGGAAGAAGCGCGTGTTCTGCTTGGCGGTTTGCAGGGCCTTGATCGCCTTGGCGTAGAGCTGGGACGCGGCGTCGCGGTCGCTGTTCGCCAGGCGATTGCCTTTCTCGCAATAAGCGTGGCCGAGGTTGGTGAAGGTGACCGCGAACTGCTTGCGGATGAGCTGCTCGTTCTCCGGCAGCGAGAGCACCGTCTCGAATTCGGCGATCGCGCGGTCGTAATCCTCCTTCTCGTCGAGGTAGATGTCGCCCAGGCGCCGGTGCGCCTCGGCGAAATCCGGATGCTCGCGGTCGGCCGAGGCGTAGGCCTTGATGGCGCCGTCGACGTCGCCGCTCTGGCGCGCGCGGTCGCCGAGCTTGAGGAAGTCCTTTTGCAGCACGATGCGCCGCTCACCGGTGCGGTCCTCCTCCTTCTTGGTGAACTCCATCACCTCGAAGAAGTCGCGATAGTCCTCGCCGTAGGTCAGCCTCAGGCTGTGAAAGCCCAGCGTGACCGGCCTGCCCGCGGCGATCGGCGTCTTGCCGATCTGCTCGTCGTCGAGGGTGACGGTGGCCCCCGACGGTTCGGAGTCGACTCTGAACAGGGCGTTGTTGGCCTCGAGCGTGAAATCGCGCGGCTCGCCGCTCTTCGCCACGCTGATCTTGCCGGTGAATTGCTGGTAGCCGTGGCGGTACAGCATCAGCGCGTAGTTGCGGCCGAGCTTGAGCGGGATCTCCGCCTGGCCGTTCGTCCCGGTGGCGCCCTTCCACTCGCCGTTCAGGTAGACGTTGGTTCCCGCGAGCGGGGCGACCTCCGTGCCGACGCCGCCTTTCACGCTGAGCAGGAAGCTGGTGCCTTCCTCGCCCTCGCGCGCGGCGCGTCTCACCACGCGGTCGCCGATCTGAACCTTCGCGCCCTCCTTGAGCGTCGTGATCTCGGCGAGCGAGCTCGCATCGTCTCCGCGCCTCACCTCCATCCGGCCGGTCTCGCGGTAGCCCGTCACCCTGCCGCCCTCGGCGAGGCTCGGCGCGGTCAGCGTGAACTCGGTGCCGCGGCCGATTTTCCAGTTCCTGCCGATGTTGATGCGATAGCGATCGCCCTCCGCGCCGATCACCGTGCCCTCGAGCGGGAAGCGCTCGATGACGTTGGCTGCGATGTCGCGCACCGCGCTGTCGATCGATCGCGCGCTGCGCGCGCGCCCGATCTCGGAGAAGACGACCTTGCCGTTCGCGCCGTGGAACTTGACCTCGGTCAGGTAGCCGTCGCCGTCCTTGGCGACGCTTCCCATCACGATCATGTCCACGGTCGCGCGCAGCGGCGTGTCCTGCCAGCCCTTGGCGAGGAGGCGCTCGATGCTGAGCTTGCGCTGCTTGATCTCGTTCTGCAGCGCCTCGGCCGGCACTTCGCGGAAAGCGGGAAACTTGAAAAGCTGCGTCGAGAGCGACTGCTCGGCCTGGGCCGCGACGTCCTTCAGATCGACCCCCGGGGTGTTGCCGATCACGCGATAGATGCCGACGCGGATCGGCCTGGGCGTGGTCGGGTAGAAGTAGTGCTGGAGATTCAACTGGCCTTCGAGCTTCACCGAGGTCTTCCACGCGGCGGGGACGTAGCCCGGCGCCGAGAGCGCGATGACCGCTCGCTTGCCGGGCTCGCCGCGCCAGGTGTAGGCGTAAGCGCCCTGCGCGTCGGTCTTGCCGACATTCTTGCCGTCGATGCTCACGGCGAGCCCGGGCACTCCGCTCGCGCGGCCGTACTCCTCGGTGAGCGCCTTGATCGCCAGGATCGCCTCGCGGTTGAGCGCGATCTCGATCACCTGGCCGGGCTCGAGCGCGTAAATCGCGCGGTGGCCGCTATAGCCGCTCTTGGCCACGCCGATCTCGGTTCCCTTCGGCGGCTGCTGCCGATAGGCGTACACCACCTCGCCCTTGGCGTCGGTGACACCGGCGTCCTTCCCTCCCGCAGTGACCCCGGCCCCCACCAGCGGCGCGCCCTGGTCGCTCACGCGCAGCGTCACGTAGCGCGTGGCGTTGAGATCGGCGTCGAAGCGGTACGCCGCCTGGTTCAGCTTCACGAGGAAGCTCGTTTTCCACGGCTCGATGCGGTAGCCGGGCATTTCCTTGGTCACCGTCACCTCGATCTCGGCGCCGGCCTTCTTGCGGATCTGCTTGGCGAACACGCCTTGGGCATCGGTGACGCCGAGCGACTCGCGGTCGACGACGACGGCCGCCTGCGGCACCGGCTGGCCGTCGATGCGCGCCCTGACCTCGAAGTCGAGGCGCTCGCCGCAGGCGGCGAGCAGGGCGACGGCGAGCGGTATGAAAAGAAAATGCGGACGCGCTAAGTCCATGGCTGGTCCCCTTGTGGCTGACGGCGCGGTGCCCGCTTCACATCGCAGGCGCTTGGATGTTGACCTCGCCGGGATTGATGATCTTGTCCTCGTCGGAGGACGAGCCCTTGATGGCTTTGCGCCTCGCCTCCTCGATCCGGCGCAGCTTGATCTGGACCTTCGTGCCGAAGTTGCCGACTTCGACGGTCTGCGACTGGGTCTCGTAGCCGATGCGGCTCGCTTCCACCTTGTAGATTCCCGTCTGGAGGCTGTCCTTGGGCGACTCGAATTCGCCTTTCTCGTCCGCCGAGGCGGAGGCCGAAGCCTTCTCGACCACGGCGCTGGTGTTGATCATGTTGATCACCGTGCCCTTGGGGCTCTCGTTCGCGACAGGCTGGTCGCGGCCGTCGACGAGCTGCACCGTGCCGCGAATCGTGGCGCCGCAACCGGACAACGCGAGCAGGGCGATCAGGAGAATCAGCGTTTTTTTTGTCATGATCTCTCTCCGGTTAACACGGGCGCGGCTCAGAGGATCTCACGCTGGCGCAAGGGTAGGTGACGAAAGGCGCATCCACCAGTATGACGAGAACGCGACTGTGGAAATGTAGCACTTCTGCGGCGCAATAGGCCCGCCGAAACTGTCGTCTGGCGGCGACAGAGCGCTCGCGCGAGCCCGCTAGCGCCCGTACTCGTCGTGCCGCCGCACCCAGAACGGTCCGCGTCCGCCTTCGTCGCGGCCCTTGGGAACGATGTCCAGATACTTGTAGTCCAGATTCAGCAGCTCGATGCCGCGCGCGAACGTCGAATAGGTGCGGAACACCTTGCCCTTCGGGTCCTTGTGGAACACGCTGACGCCTTCGCGCTCGGGAGCGTCCGGGTTCTGCAGCTTGAAGTTGTAGAAGGCCTTCTTCTTCGCCATCTCCTCGGGCGTGAAGGAGACGTGGAAGTCGAAGTTGAAGTCGGTTCCGAAGGAGGACACCCACTTGAAGCTCCAGCCCATGCGCTGCCGGTAGGCGGCGAGCTTCTCGTAGGGCGCGCGCGACACGGCGACCATCGTGACGTCGCGCTGGTTCAGATGCACGATGACGCCGTTGAAGTTGTCGGCCCAGCGCGAGCAGTGCGGGCAGCCGGCGTCCCAGTCCGGGCCGAACATGAAATGGTAGACGACGAGCTGGCTGCGGCCGTCGAAGAGCTGCGCCAGCGTCTCCTTCCCGCCCGGTCCTTCGAACACGTAATCCTTCGTCACGGCTTCCCAGGGCAGGGCGCGCCGCTCCTTGCTCAACTTATCGGCGAGGAGCGTGAGCGCCTTCTCCTTGAGGAGGAGCTTCTTGCGCGCCGCCATCCACTTGTCGCTCGATACGACCTTGTGACCGCTTGCCATGAGAGCCTCCTTTCGGTTCGAACCGGGTGCGGAATATTATCGCGCCGGGTGCACGATAAAATGCATCCATGTGCGGCCGCTTCGTCAGCCCCGAGGAACGCGCGCTCGAGCGGGCTTTCGACCTCGGCCGGCGCGACAACCCGAATCCCTTTCCCCGGCGATTCAACGTCTTTCCGACCGACCCGATTCCCTTCCTCCGCATGCCTTCCAACTCGGACCGGCTGGAGCTCGCGACCGGCCGCTGGGGCATGGTGCCTCACTGGTGGAAGGAGGCGAAACCGCCCAAGACGAGCTTCAACGCCCGCCTGGAGGAGGCGGCGGACAAGCCGATGTGGCGCGACGCCTTCTCGCGTTCGCGCTGCCTCGTTCCCGCCGAGGGCTGGTACGAGTGGCGGGCGGTCGAACGCGTCGACCCGACTACCGGCGAGATCAAGCCCGCCAAGCAGCCGTATTTCATCCGGAGAACGGACGGCGCGCTCTTCTGCTTCGCGGGGCTCGCAGCCTACTGGAGGGATCCGAAGAGCGGCGAGGCGCTGCGCTCCTGCGCGGTGCTCACGGCGGCGGCCGAGGGGCCGCTCGCCGAGATCCACGAGCGCGCGCCCGTGGTGCTCCCACGCGAAGCGTACGACGCCTGGCTCGATCGCAGGCTCACCGATCCGCAGAAGGTGAAGCAACTCGCCGGTCAGCGCCTGCCGCCTTCGGAGCTCACTCAGTGGAAGGTGCGGCTCCTCGTCAACAACACCGAGTCCGACGGCCCGGAGCTGATCGAGCCGCTCGAGGCCCCCGGCCCTACATCGGCGGGGTGATTCCCTTCAGGCCGACGTTGACCCGCGCGGCGCTGAGCGAGCCGTCGGGCGCGCGCTGCGCGACGCAGAAGATGTGCGCGCCCTTCTTCAGCTCCTTGCGATCGGCCGGCCCAAAGACCACCACGCGCGCCTTCGACGGGACCAGGACCTTCTGCTCGCCGCCCTTGTACTGGACCGTGAGCATGCGGTCCTTGCCGACGCTCTTCACGTCGGCGACGTTGCCGTTGGTCATCTTGCTATCGGGCTTGAGATCCCACGCGTAGTGTCCTTCGCCCACGCCGCGCATCGCTTCGGGAAAGATATGCACTTCGAGCGCGACCAGCCCGCCGTTGCGCTCTCCCAGCGTGGCGGTGCCGATGAACTTGCCCGAGCCGATGTCCTCGAGCTTGGCGCGGGAGACCCCGACCACCGTGTAGTTCTCGGCGAGCTTGACGCTGACCGTGCCGCCGTCCGGGGCCTTCACGGTCATGACGAAGTTGTCGACCTTCTCGACCGTGCCGCGAACGCGCGCGGGCGGGGCCGGATTCTGGGCGAGAGCCAAGGCGGAAAAGGCGGCGAGCAGTACTGTGGCGAAGATTCGGGTCATCGGTGATCTCCTCGAAAAGGGTGGGCTATAGTACCAGCGCCCGCCGCCACAGATACAATGGCCGCAGTATTCCAACGACATAGTCCGCGCGGGCCGGGCGAAGCAACGCGGGGAGGGCAATGCGGGTCGTCGTGATCGGGGGCTACGGCAACTTCGGCGCGCGCGTCTGCCGCGCCCTCGCCGCCTCCGGGATGGAAGTGATCGCAGCCGGCCGCAACCCCGACGAGGGCGAGCGCGCCTTCGGCGATCTGCCCCTGAAGCACGCGCGCCTCGACCATGCGGCGCCCGGGTTTTCTGCGGGCCTGAAACAGCTCGCACCCGATCTGGTGATCCACTGCGCCGGGCCCTTCCAGGCCCAGAGCTACGGCGTGGCGCGCGCTGCGCTCGCCGCCGGCTCGCACTACTTCGACCTCGCCGACGCCCGGCACTTCGTCGCGCGCTTCGCCCAGAACCTGCAGTCGGCGGCGCGCTCGGCCGACCGCCTCGCGGTCTCGGGCGCGAGCAGCGTTCCCGCCCTGTCCTCGGCGGTGATCGCGAGCCTCAAGAGCCGTCTTCCCCAGATCGAGGAAATCCAGATTGCGATCGCTCCGGGGCAGAAGGCGCCTCGCGGGCGGGCGACCCTCGCCGCGGTGTTGAGCTACGCCGGGCGGCCGTTCAAGTGGGTGAGCGGCGGCGTGTGGCGCGACGCCTGGGGCTGGCAGGAGCTGAAGCGGCTGCACTTTTATGGGCTGGGCCCGCGCTGGGGAGCGGCCTGCGACGTGCCCGACCTCGAGCTTTTTCCGCGGATCTACCCGGGCGTGCGCACGGTGGAGTTCCGCGCGGCGCTCGAGCTGGGCGTCCAGCAGAGCGCGCTGTGGGCGGCGGCCTTTCTGCGCCGGCACGGCGTTCGCCTGCCGCTCGAGCGCTGGGCCGGGCCGCTCGACTGGATCGCCACGCGCATGAACGTTTTCGGCGGAACGCTCGGCGGCATGCTGGTGAGCATCTCGGGCCGTCGCGCGGACGGCAGCCGAGCGCGGGCGGAATGGCACCTGACCGCCGACGCCCTGCACGGCCCGGAGATTCCCTGCATGCCGGCGATCCTGCTCGCGCGCAAGCTCGCGGCGGGCGGCATTGCGCAGCGCGGCGCGTACGCCTGCACCGGATTCTTGTCGCTGCCGGAGTTCGAGCGCGAGTTCGCGCACTGGCGCATCACCACCGTGGTGAGGGAGCTTGCCGCCGACTAGGCCGTCTTGGCGAGAGATCCGACCCGCACTCCGAGCAGCCGGATGCGCCGCTCGAGGGGCACGCGCTTGAGGCACTCGCCGGCGGCGCGGCGGATCGCGTCGGCGTCGCGCGTCGGGTGCTCGAGGGTGCAGTCACGCGTCAGCGTCTTGAAATTGTCGTAGCGCAGCTTCAGCCCGATCGTCCTCCCAGCGTAGCCCTTGCGCTCGAGGTCGCCGGCGAGCCTCACGCACAGCTCGGTGAAGATCCGCGTGAGCGCCTCGCGGTCGCGCACCGGGTGCAGGTCGTCCTCGAAGGTCGTCTCGCGGCTGATCGATTTGGGCTCGCTGTGCGTCACGATCGGCCGCTCGTCGCGCCCGTTCGCCGCCTGGTGCATCCACGCGCCGTGCTTCTCGCCGAAGCGCTCGAGAAGCAGGGCGGGGTCGGCCTGCGCGAGCTCGCCGACGGTGCGGATCCCGAGCGCCTCCAGGCGCGCGGCGGCCTTGGGACCGACGCCGTTGATCTTGCGCGCGGGAAGAGGCCAAACGCGCTCGGGGATGTCGGACTCGCGCAGCAGGGTGAGGCCGCCCGGCTTGTCGAGCTCGGAGGCGAGCTTCGCGAGCAGCTTGTTGGGCGCGACGCCGATCGAGCACGAGAGTCCCGTCGCCTCGCGCACCGCGCTCTGGATGGCTAGAGCGAGCTCCTTCGCCTGCGCCCAATCGCCTGCCGGGACGAGGCCGGTGAGATCGACGTAGATCTCGTCGATGCCGCGGTCCTCGATCTCGGAGGCGACCGCGTGCACCGCCTCCTTGAACAGGCGCGAGTACCTGCGGTATTCGTCGAAGTCGGCAGGTAACAGCAGCGCGTCCGGCGCACGCTTCGCCGCGCGCATCAGCGCCATCCCGGAGTTCACGCCGAAGGCGCGCGCCTCGTAGGTCGCCGTGGTGATCACGCCGCGGCCCTTGTATTCCCGAAGGGTGGGGAAGGTGCCGGGTTCCTGGGGGGCGCGGCGCCGGCCGCCGATCACCAGGGGCTTGCCGCGCAGCTCCGGATAGCGCAGCAGCTCGACCGACGCGTAGAACGCGTCCATGTCGACGTGGGCGATGAAGCGCATGACCGGCATTATGGCGGCGCTTCTATACTCTACGGATACACGATGAAAATCCGCCCCTTCGCGCTCCTCGCCGGCGCCGTGCTCGCCTCCTGCGCCGCGGTTCCGCAGCCGCCGGTCATCCTGCACCTCACGGTGGTGATAATCGATGGCAGCGGCTGGACGCGCGAGCGGGCGGACGGAGC